>JAIBBN010000004.1:0-300000 GCA_019694655.1 Leptospirales bacterium | reverse complement strand
TCGAAGGGGCGCGACCGGCAATCCTGGCTGATATCCAGGGTCCCAAACTGCGCATTGGCCGATTGCCGCCGGAGGGCGTGCTGCTAACGGAAGGCAGCCGCTTTGCTATTTCGACGCGTGAAATTGAGGGCGACGCAACAATCGTGCACACGCCCTACTCCCTTCTGACTCGCGATGTAAAAGCTGGCGCACGGATCCTGCTGGCCGATGGCAGCATCGAACTCAGCGTGCGCGGTGTGAGCGAAGATCGTGTAGACGCCATCGTTGTTCGCGGCGGACAGCTCTTTTCCAACAAGGGACTGAACCTACCGGGGATCCAGTTGAGTGTGGAGACGCTGACTGAAAAAGATCGCCGCGACCTGGCATTCATCGCCGGCGCCGAGGTTGATGTAGTGGCAATTTCCTTTGTACGTCGGGCCGAGGATCTGCACACGGCCCGTGAGTGTCTGGGCGGCGGTCGGATCCCGGTGATGGCCAAGCTGGAACGACCGGAAGCTTTGGCCAATATTCAGGATATACTTCGCGCTGCAGATGGCATCATGATTGCTCGCGGCGACCTTGGCGTCGAAATCGAATTTGAACGGGTGCCCTTCATTCAGAAGGAGATTCTCCGACGTGCAGCTGAGCGCGGCAAGTGGGCGGTCGTGGCAACGGAGATGCTGCCTTCAATGGTTCGCGCCAATCGACCCTCGCGCGCCGAAGTCACAGACGTAGTCAATGCGGTACTCGATGGCGCCGATGCTGTCATGCTCTCCGAGGAGACAGCAGTGGGCCAGCATCCGGCCAAGGTAGTCGAAGCTATGGTGCGCATTGCGCGCGAGGCAGATCTGCATGAGGTCCGTGAGCGGCCGCGCTTTGAGGCGGACATGGTTTCTTTTTCGGCCGGCGCTGCTGGCGCCGCAGTAAGCGCGGCGGAACGATTGAACGCAAAGGCGATCATAGCCCTGGCCGGCTCCAATCTGACCGCGTTATTGCTTTCCAAATGGCGCTCCCGGGTTCCTATTCTGGCCTTGAGTTCCAGTCCGGCTACGCTACGGCGTCTGAATGTTTTGCGCGGCGTTGGACCTGTATTCATCCGCGAAGCCTCAGACATGGATGCGCAGATCGCCAGCGCCGACCGCTACCTGATTGAGCATGGATTGGCCAGTCCGGGCGACACTGTTGTCGTTGCTGGCGCGCTCCCGCCCGGCGAAGGGAAGGAAACCAATTCCATTCGGTTTCACAAAGTACGACCGCTGGAAGTTGCGTGGTAGGTTCTAAAAGCGCTACGCAACGTTCAGGGCAGAGTCGGGTTTCGAGCTTGCAGCTTGACGTTCATGTTTCAGTGCCACGCTTCAACTCGCATCCGTCAAGAGTAATGTCAGCTGGCGACCTGCCCAAGGCGCCATCGGTGGCAGAGGCAAATCAAATTCATAACTACTGGACATATAGAGTCTGTCGGGAGCACAATGGCTACAGACTATGAACAAGCGGCAGACGATACTATCTGCGGCAACCAAGGGCCGCGTATCAAATTCCCGTCTCCCAGCAACGATCCTGCTTGCTGCTGCACTTCTAACGACCGCGACCGTGGACACAAATTGCAGCTCTCGTCGCTGTCACGCCAATGATCCCAACTGCAATGCCCTGAGTCTTCTACTGCTTTACCAGCGTTTGCCGCGGGTATTGTTTGCCACGGACTTTGCGGGCGGAATGGTGCATCAGTATACGATCAACGCCAACAACGGGCAGCTGCGTTACGGCGGCAGCATTGCGGCAGGATCGCAAACCTTTGCCATGGGAATCGATCCCGCCGGGCGCTTTGCCTATGCTGTAAACAATGGCAGCGCTGATGTCTATGCCTATCGGATCAGCGAGCGTACGGGTGTACTGAGTTCAGCAGGCACAGTCGCCGCAGGCGCTAACCCACAGGGAATTGCGGTCGAGGCTAGCGGTCGATTTGCCTTTGCCAGCAGCGTCACCGCCGCAAATGTAAGCGGCTATATCATCGACCAGAGTTCCGGCGCTCTAACTGCCAATGGCAGCGCTGCGACGGGCGGCGGACCCATCGGCCTGGCAATTACTCCTGGCGGACGTTTCCTTTACAGCGCCAACGACGGCGCAAACTCCATTTCCATGTTCAGCATCGATCCAACCAATGGAGCGCTCAGCTCGCTGGGAACGGTCGCGGCAGGCGCCCAGCCCTTTGACCTGGCCATGGACCCCTCCGGCCGTTTCCTCTACGCCAGCAACGAAGGCGGCGCCAATCTTTCCGTGTTTTCCATTGATGCAGCAACTGGCATACTTACTTCCGCTGGACTCGCTTCCACGGGACTCATTCCCCAGGGAATTGCCATCGACCCCTTTGGACGATTTCTCTACGTGGCCAATGCAACTTCCGGCACAGTGTCTGTATTTGCAATCGATGGCGTTACCGGCGGCGTGACGTTGCGCAGTACCGTGGCGGCAACTGGCGCATATGATGTAGCTGTTGAGAATACCGGCCGCTTTGTCTATGTAGAACAAAACAATTTGATTGCTCTCTACGTTCTCGACCCTTACAACGGAAATCTGAATTTGATTGCAACCGAGGCGCACGGAGCGCCCGGCGTACTTGCTGTTTTTTGATGCAGCTTTTCTATCCGCCGATCATCGCGCCTATCGAGCGACCTCGTTGATCAGTTTGCCGAGCAGACTGTCCTGCGTGGTCACGCTCTTCTGGTTGGCCTCGTATTCTCGCTGCACCTCAATCAGATTAGTCATCTCGCGCACGATGTTTACATTCGAGGCTTCCAGGAATCCTTGCATGATTTGTGGGTTTTCGCGATCGCCCAGCTCTTCTAGCGGCCGCATGGGCCCGGATTCAGGCGTCACAATATAGAAGCTGTTGCCTTCTTTTTTGAGTTCGCGAGGGAACTCTACAGTGCGCATGCGGATGCGATCCAGCAAGGCCGGCTGTTCATAGGCGTTGGTATCGGGGCTTGCGCCGGCCTGTGGGTTGTTGCCAATGGCGCCATTGATCCATATCTCGCCATTTTCGCGGATCATGAAATTGTGCCGCGTTACCTGGATTGGCCCGTTTTCGCCAAGCAAGGGAAAGCCATCTTGAGTCACGATGCGACCCTCGCGATCGATCGTAAAAGATCCGCCTCGCGTCAGGCGTTCGCCGCGATCGGTTTGGACCACAAAAAAGGCCGGTCGCTCGCGACTGCGGTCATCGATCATAAGATCCAACGGATTTTCGGTGCGCTTTGCGGCGCCCTGTTCAAAGCGCGTGAAGGTCTCGTTGAATTCGGCGCCCAAACCGAGCTCGCCAACGATCGGCGCCATATCGAAGCTGCCCAGCGGGACGACGCCAACGCCATCGTCGCGCGTGCGCTGGATTAGCATTTGCGGGAAGGCCTTGAACAAAGCGTCATCGGTTTTGAAGCCGGTTTTGTCGACATTGGCCAGATTGTTGGCGATCACGTCCAGTCGCCGCTGGTTCATCATCATTCCGGTCGCGCCCGTATACAATCCGCGTAGCATATTTTCAGATTCGGCGGGAAAGAAAGAAACCTGACTTTGTTTTTCGCCTGCCGCTCCGATAAAAGAGGAAGGATTCGAGAGCCAATCGCGCATGCAAGACCCCGAATTTCTGGAGCGCCCCGCTTTGATTGCCCTGGGGGCCGGTATCCACCAGCAGCCGGTGATCCAGGCCGCCCGACGCCTGGGCTATCCTGTGGCGGCGGTGGACCAGAATCCACGCGCGCCCGGATTTGCCGATGCCAGCTGGCAAATCCACAGCAGTATTCTGCGTCCGCGGCGAATTGCCCGGGCCGCTCTGGAGGAGCTGGAACGTCCCGTCGCCGGCGTGGTTGCGCGAAGCTTCGGTGCAGCCACGCTCAGCGCCGCTCTGGTCTCACGCCGACTGGGCTTGCACAGCGAGAATTTGCGTTCGCTTCGATTCTTTCGCAACAAGCGGCGCGCCAAATTGCGACTGCAGGAAGCAGGAGTCCCTTCCCCGCAAATCTTAGGCTGGGCAAACGACGCGCAGCGCCAGGCAATACTGGAAATGGCGCCAGTACTGGCTCGTCCGGCTGGCGGACATGCCAAGCGGGGGATCCTCGTGCTGGAAAGCGCCGGCGCAATTGAAAGCTTCCTGCGCGACCATCCCGATGATGATGGTCGCTGGCTGGTCGAACCATTTGTGGAGGGCCGCGAAATTACGGTACTGGCCTTTGCCATCGAGGGCAAGGCCCATCCGCTTTTTGTCAGCGACAAATTGGTATCCGAACGTGCGCCGCGCTTTGCCGAAGTAGAACATCGCTTTCCGTCGTCGCTCGAACCTTCTCTGAAGGCTCGAATCCGCGATCTTCTGGATCGAACGCTGCTGGCTTCGGGCTATCGCAACGGCCCGCTGGTTGCCGAATTTCTGGCCCCCGATGATCCGCTCGATCCCTCGCGAGAATTGCTGCTGATCGAATGCAATCCTGAAACGGGCGGCGAGTACCTGGCAGAGACGCTTGGCAAGTTTGCTCTGGGTCACGATTACTTCGAGGATCTGGTGAGACTGAGCGCCGGGGACTCGCCGGATCTTTCTCCATACTTGCGGCCGCCAGAGCGCGCGATTATCATTCGTTTCGCGCTGCCGCAGCGCGCTGGCAAGGTTCACTCGGTGCGATTGGCCCCTGATTCTGCGGCGGACTCTGCTGTAATATTCGCACGATCGCTCAAGCAAGCAGGCGATATGCTCTCGCTTCATTCAGGCAACTTGGATCGCATTGCCGTCTACGCCATGCAAGGGCCCATCGATGCCATGCCTGCGCTAATTGAAAGAGCGAACGAATATGCACGAAATACGGAGCTGCGCTATGAGTGAAATACCCCTCATCGTAACCGCCGCGGATGCTCCGGCAAAGCAAACGGGAGAAGCCTGGCAGCGCCACTACCAGCGCGATCGGGCCAGACAGGTCTATCCAGACGAAAATCTGGTGCGTATGATGCACTCGATCCCGCGCGGCCCGGCCCTTGATCTGGGTTGCGGAAGCGGCCGCCATTTGCGCCTGCTTCAGGATTTCGGATTTGCGCCGCTATATGGCGCGGACCTCAGCTCTGCGGCGCTGGAGCTGAGCGCCGCTCTCTGTCCTGCCGCTCAACTCTATCTGACTGCGGAGGAGGATCCATTTCGGCTGCCGCTGCCGGATGGCAGCGTGCAACTGGTCATCGCCTGGGGAGTCCTGCATTACAATACTGCGCCGCGGCGTCAGCAAATGCTTTCCGAGATCGAGCGCGTGCTTCAGCCTGATGGCGCCTTTCTGGGTACGCTGCGTTCGGCAGCGGACCGACATTTCCAGCACAACGAAGATCTGAGCGGCGCCAGCCTGGAACTCTTTGACCAGAGCCAGGTACAGTCGCTGCTTACCCCGTACTTTTCCGCGGTCGAGCTGGCTCACATCACCCGAACCCCAACTGGCGAATTGGATCGGGTCATTGCTCACTGGGCCTTCCGAGCGCGGAGATGAAGGTTGCAGCAGTCAAAGCCGGCGAGCTCGCGCCTTGCAAAGCGTCGGGCAACTGTCCAGTCTGCTCCGCCGCTCTCCAGCCGCTGTATCGCATTGAACGCTTCACACCGCCGCTGGACATCCTTCGGTGCAGCAGCTGCCGACTCCAGATACAGGCTCATCCATCGCTAGATCTGGCTGCGCTCTACGAAGAAGACTACTATACCGGGAAGGCTGATTACAGCTACCGCGACGAAAGGCGCGTCGAGCTCTTTGATCGCCATGTGCAACGCGCGCGTCTGAAAAATATAGCCCGATTCGTTCCGCCGCCCGCCGACTTCCTGGACGTCGGCGCCGCATTTGGCAGCTTTGTGCGCGCCGCAAGTGAGGCAGGCTACCGCGCTCGCGGTCTGGATATTTCAGAGTATGCAGTAAAACAGGGACGACTGCTCGGCGCCGATCTGCGCCAAGGCGATCTTCGTTCCGGGACGCTGCCAGCCAATAGCGCTGACGTGATTACGCTTGTCGAAGTAATCGAGCATCTATCCGATCCGCAACAGACGATGGCTTCCCTGTCGGCGGCCCTGCGCCGCGGCGGTTTGTTGTTGATTCAAACTGCAAACTTTGATGGCTGGCAGGCCAGGCGCGGCGGCATCGACTATCACTACTACCTTCCTGGCCATGTGGTATACTATTCGCTACAAAATCTGCGAATGCTTCTTGAGCAGCATGGCTTACAGATTGTGGCTGTCTATCGTCCCGTTGACTTTGGCCTGATTCCAAAACTGCGTAAGTCGCGCGGCGCTTTTCAGAGCCCGTTGGACTATTTCCGCTGGCTGCACATCAGCTGGTATCATCTAAAGAGCAAGCTCGCCTGGGGAGATTTTTCGCTGACTTCGTCCATGGTTCTATACGCTCAAAAGCTTTGAACAAGCGCAGCCGCGCCGTGGCGGCTAGCGGTAGTCTGTAATGCTGCGCTCGCCGCGATGAAGAGTCTCAGGAACTTCCAGCGCTGAGGCCCCCAGCTGGCGTACAGCCTCGCCATTGACAAGCAAGCGCACCCCGCGAACCGAAGAGAATTGCGTCAAGGTATAGCACAGCTGGTCCAGGCGATCGGCTATGACGTGATTGCCCATTCGCCCGACGCGATCGCTCAGATCGATGATGGCGACGCCGCCCTCAAGGCGCAGGCCGCGAATTTCAATCTGGGAATCAAACATATTCAACAGGCCGCGCTCTCTGTTCGTCGGGCCGCGCTGCAGCTCTTGCAGGACGCGCAGTAGACTAACGCTGCCTGGCGCCGCCGGCCGGCGAACACGCACCAACTCGCTGTGAGCATTCTGAAAACGGAGAAAGTAGAGCTCGATTTCGCTGCGGCTGCTCTGCACTGCGTCCAGCGGTCGCAGCCGCATGCTGTCAAAGCTGGAAGGATCCGCTTCCTGGGGGGCTTCGGGGCTATTGAGTTCTTCGGCGCTCAGCGCAGGAGGGGCGTTGTGAGCGCCGCCTTCGATTTCATCGACGCCCTGCAGGATGGCGCTGGCGCTGCGACGCAATGGCTGTTCTAGATTCTGGCGGACGGTATCCAGGCGTTCGCTGGCCGGGGGCAAAGCATGAATCTGGGAATGGCGTCTGGCCTGGACGTCCATGAAAGATAGCAGCGCCAGCCCGCCAATGAGTATCAACAGCAGTCGATTGGTATGTAGAGTATCAAGCGGCGCCGACCCGCCTTGCTCCTTTGGCCCCGCCGCCGCCATCTGGCCTTATTTTCGGCCGGATTGCAGAGCGGGCGGAGCGAGAAACTGCGGCGCGGCGGCGCTGGATCAGCGCAGTTTCTTCTTATGGCGATTGGACTTTCGCTTCTTTTTGCGCTTGTGCGTGCGAATTTTGATGCGTTTTCTCTTTTTTCCGGAAGGCATGCCCCTTCGTCCTCTGATGCTCTTGCGAGAATCTTATTTTAAGTACTTCTGTAAAGGCGCTTTCTCGCGCATTTTGGCCAGCAATTCCTTGATTCGGTCCAATTCTTTGCGGCTGGCTATGAACAAAACATCCGGCTCCTCTACAACCACCAGATCCTCCACGCCGAGCAGAGCAACCAGAGGCCGGTCCGTGGCCAGTATGTTGCGCTTGCTGTGGTGAGCTACCACCGCGGAGGGCTTGCGCCCGCTGGATACCAGGACATTGCCGGACTCGTCGGGATCGCGAATTCTTTCCAGACTGGTCCAGGCGCCCACGTCGTCCCAGATAAACTCAGCCGGCGTCATGGCTATGCGCTTCGATTTTTCCAGTATGGCGATGTCCACGGGCTGGCTCGGCAGATGTGCAAAGGCTGCCGTGAGTCGCGTCGCGCTTTGAAAGCTGTTCTGAATTGGTTCTAGAATTTCTGGAGCATACTGGGCAAACTGCTCAAGGATAGCAGAGCCCTTCCAGATGAAGATGCCTGAATTCCAGAAATGCTTGCCGCCGTTGAGATACTGACGGGCGCGATCGATATCTGGTTTTTCTACAAAGGACTCAATTCGATGCGCCGGCAAATCTTCCAGCGAGGGTCCGCTGTGAATATAACCGTAGCCGGTTTCGGGCCGAGAGGGTCGCACGCCAAGGGTTACCAACCAGCCGGCCTCAGCGGTTTGGAGCGCTTGCTCCATCGTCCGCCGAAAACCCTCCGGCGGAGCAATATAGTGGTCGGCACTCAGCACCACATGCGTGGCGCCGGGGAACTTTTTTTCAAAGTGCAGCGCAGCCAGGGCAATGATTGGCGCAGTGTTGCGTCCTTGCGGCTCGACTATGAATTGCGCGGGCTTCAATTCGCGATGAGTCTTTAGCGTGGCGCGCTTGAGTTCCTCGTTGCAGCCAACAAAAATGCGATTGGCGTCCGTAATCAGACGCGCACGCGCAATCGTTTCCTGCAACAGGGTCCGATCCGAATAAACCCGCTGCAATTGCTTGGGATGGCCGCTGCGCGACCGTGGCCAGAAACGCTCGCCCTTGCCGCCGGCCATAATCAGAACAAGTGGTTTTTTCTGTAGCGTTGCCATAGGCAGCAGGCGGCGGAAGAAACAACCACACCTGCAGAAGTTACGGCGGCGTCAAGTCCTGAAAGCGTCCGCCGCCAGCGCCAGCCGGCGGAGCTGGCGCTGCAGCAGGCCCCGCCCCTGGCGCTGCGCTTTGATTTCGTCTGCCTTGAGGCGGAACCAGATCGCCAGGCGTCAGCGGCGCTCCGCCATTCCATCCCTCGTATGGCACTACATACACCTGCACCTGGTTGCCCAGGCGATCAATGGCCAGGTAGCTGCGCAATTGCGGGAAGCGCTCCATCAACTCGCCCATCCTTTGCATCCGCGACACGTAGGCCTCATCTGTGATCCGCGACGCGTCCTGCCTCGCCCGGGCATCATCGACGACGCGAATACGTTCCAGTTTCTGGGCCAGAATCTGCGGCGCATTTTGCAGCATTGCCTGGTAGCGAGCCGGGTCCGGAGTATAGAGGCGCACCGGCCAAAGTTTATCGACGTGCACTCCTTCGGCGGCCAGCTCCTCATTCATCTGCAGCAGGGCTGATTCATTGAAATATGCATATAATTGTCGCTCCAGGCCGTTCAAAGCAGCATCATTGGGGTTGATCCGCTCCATCTCGCGGTCCAGCAGCAGGGAGAGCCTCAGGCGGAGATAGGCATCCAGTTCGCTCCAATCCGGCCGACCCAGTCGACGGAAAAGAGCGTCGCTGCGCTGCGGATCCAGGCTGAAATCAATGCGCAGGTCGGCCTGAACATAGAAGGCTTCATCGAGACCCAAAAGTTCGCTCTGCGCCAGCGGACGACGGTAGTTGAGCGAAAGAACGCGCGGTCCAATATCGACGCGATGCAGATGAACGCGACCGGGATTGGCCATCTGCCAGACCATTCTGGTCTGGCCTGGCAATAAGACCCTCGGGTCCAGTCCGGTATATCGATCCTCGATTAAGATCGCCTCGTGGGCGCCGGCTCGAACGTAGGAAAGGTAGAGCCAGGTGAGCAGGACGCCAACCAGCAAACTCCAGAAGAAGTTGCGCAGGAAGCGGGCAATCATCCCTGCGAATCTTCGGCAGCCAGCTCGTCGAGATTCAAGGTGCGCGAGAGCACGATCGTTGAGATGGCGTGCTTGTAAACCAGACTCTGCTTCCCGTCGTTCTCAATGACTACAGTAAAATTGTCAAAGCTGGCCACGCGGCCTTTCAATGGCACGCCGTTGGTTAGATAGAGAGTGATCTCCATCTTCTCTTTGCGAGCTCCATTCAGCACCAGATCCTGTATGTTGTTCTTGCTGGCTGCCATTCGCTACTCCGCGATCAAGCCGGTCGGGGACCCGTTGATACGCGAAAGCAGGGCGCCACGATCAGATTCGGCGGTCAATGAAAGTTTTTCAAGTAGGGCTGCATGCCTTGCCGCAGCAAGGCGCATCAACCAAGATCGCCGCCTCTTATCTGCAGCAGCTCCGCCAGCTGATCTCTGGTCGCCGACCGCAGCCGCGACTCGCGCCGAAACCAGGTAATCTGCGCCTTTGCGTACTTGCGGTGCGCTTGAGCCAGGGCCTGGCCAAGCTGTGCTGCATTGACTTCTCCGCGCGCCGCAGCCAGGGCCTCAGGGCAGCCAATCATCTGTAGCGCGGCGCAGTCTCCATACAGTTCGAATACCTGCTGCGCTTCCATAGCCGCACCCCCGGCAACCATCCTTGCGGCGCGCTCCCTCAATCGCGGCGTTAACTGCCCAAGCTGCCAGTCCACATAGTAGCCGATGACATCGTAACGTGATTGTGGCTGCAGTCGCTTCTCTTCCCAGAGTTCCGACCAAAGCGCGCCGCCAGAAAACGCCAGGCTCAAGGCGCGACCAATTCGATACTGATCATTGCGATGGATTTTTCCGCCGGCGGCGGATTGGTTTTCGTCAGCCAGCGCCCGCGGATCCAGCCTCAGGAGCCATTGCAATTGCTCTTCGGGGTTCAAGGCAGATGTCTTGCGGCGGGCTTCTTCCGTCGTTTCTGCTTGAAATAGACCGCCAATCAAGGCGCGAAAATAGAAGCCGGCGCCGCCCACCAGCCAGGCGCGCTTGCCACGCGACTGAATGTCGGCAATGGCCGCGTCAGCCAGTTCAACATAGCGCGCGGCATCCAGGCTCTGGTCCGGCGCCAGAAAATCAATCAGGTGGTGGCGCAGTTGACGCTGCTCCTCTGCCGACGGCATGGCGGACAAGAGCCTCAGGCCGCGGTATACCTGCCGCGAGTCGCATGAGACGACTTCATTGTGATCGGGGTCGAGCAGAAGCGCCAGCTCGGTCTTGCCGCCGCCGGTCGGACCCAGCAAGGCATAGATTGGCTTGCGATTCATTTTCCCGCAACGGCGCCAAGCTGGTGTAGAATAGCGCTGAATTCCGCCGTCGCCCTGTCAAGGTCGTCATTTACGATCTTATAGTCGAATTCGGCTGCCGTTTTCAATTCGGCGCGACCCTGCTCCAACCGACCGCGAATCGACTCCTCGCTGTCCGTCTTACGATTGCGCAGGCGCTCCTCCCAGGTCGCGGTATCCGGCGGCAACAGAAAGAAAGTGCTCACCTGATTGCCAAGCGCCCGCCGAACGGTGCGCATGCCCTGGAAATCAATGTTGAGCACAACAGAACGCCCCTGATCGAGCATCGCCTGCACCGGACCCGCCGGAATGCCATAGAGATTGCCGTGGACGTGGGCGTGCTCCAGAAAATCCCCCGACTCCACGCGACGGCGAAACTCTTCGTTGGAAAGAAAGAAGTAGTCCCTGCCATCGAGCTCATCGCCGCGCGGCGGACGACTGGTGGCTGTAATGGCCACGTGCAAATCCGGATGCAGCCGGAGCAATTCACGCACCAGCGTTGTCTTTCCGCCTCCAGAGACGGAGGAGATCACAAGGACCCGCGGATTCGGCGCAACCATAGCGCTCCAGAATCAAGGAGCGCCTCCCTTTGGCAACCCACTTGCAGGCGCAAGCGAGCGCTCCATCAGCAAAGATTTCGAGCCTGTTCGCGGATATTCTCCAGAGCAGTCTTGATTTCTACGACCGCATTGCGAATCGAGAAATCGCGCGATTTGGCGGCAATGGTATTGGCCTCGCGCAGCATCTCCTGGGCGACAAAATCTGCGCGCTTGCCCGCATCAGGTCCGCCGCGCAATACCTCGTGAAATGCTGACAGATGAAGCTGCAGCCGTTCGATTTCCTCTTGAATCTCGCTGCGCTCCGGCTCCGCCCCCTCCTCGCCGGCGGCCATCGATGCCCTGCGGTCGCGACGCTGCAGATTGCGACGACGGGCGGCAATTTCACGCAGTTGTGAAACGATCAGTTGAAGATGGACACGCAACGCACGTACTAAACCGGCCCCTTCCTTGCGCCGGTTGCGCAATAGCGCCCGGCCAGCCCGGTCCAGCGCCTCAAACAGCAGGCGTTCCGGGAAGTGGGCGGGCAGTTGCGGCGTGATGCTAACCACGCCAGGCAGTCGCAGTATTTCATATGCGCTCAAGGGACCCCCGGCGCCCAGCTCCTCCGCCAGCTGCTGGTAGCGCAGGGCCAGAGGTCGATCAACATGAATTGCCTGAAATGCGCCAGGTGCGTCGGTCTGTATTTCGACTTCAATTCGCCCGCGTCGTATCAGTTCACGCAAGCGCTCCTGGATGGCGGGCTCGAGCGCGGCCAGCGCCGGCGGACATCGAATCGAACATTCGAAGAAGCGATGATTCAGCGATCGAATCCAGATGTCGAGCCGCAAGCCCTTGCGGCGCAGGCTGGATCCGCCCTGTCCGGTCATACTCTCAGCGCTCAGAGGCGCCTCCGGCTTCTGGACGCTGATAGGCTACGCCATGCTCCAGATTGCGAAGCTCAAAACCAGTGCGCATGCTGAACAGGCTCTCAGAATGTCCGACCACCAGATATCCGCCGGGTTCCAACGCGTCGTAGAAACGCCGCACCAGCGTTTCCTGCTCTTCGCGACGAAAGTAAATCATGACATTGCGGCAGAAGATCCCATGCATGCCTGACTGCTTTGATTGAAATAAGTTCTCGATTTCAAAGCGCACCCGCGCTCGAATATCGGAACGAACCCGAAAGGCCTCAGCATGGTCCGCATCCGGTCGAAAATAGCGATGAAGAATGGCCGCCGGTACTTTTTCGATGCGACGGCCGGAGTATAGCGCCTCGCGTGCAAACTGCACAACGCGCTCCGAGATGTCTGTGCCAACAATAGAAAACTCGAAAACACCGGTCTTCTTCATGCCCTCCACAAGTTCAATCGCCATGTTGTAGGCTTCCTCGCCGGAGGAGGAGCCTGCCGACCAGAAGCGAAGCGAGCGTTGCGAGAAACGATGCAGCAGATCAGGGAGCAAATCCTCTCGCAACAGTTGAAAATTGGGCGTAGTGCGCCAGAAGTAGGTCTCGTTGGTAGTAACCGCCTCCAGAAATCGATGCAATTCCTCGCCGCCCTGCTCCCCGGCAATGATGCGGTAGTACTCGTCGAAGTCGCGCATGCCAAGCGCCCGCAGACGGCGGCGCAAGCGATTGGATAGGAGCGTGATCTTGCGATCACTGAGACTGATGCCAGCCAGGTCATGGATCAGCGCCGCAAAGCGGCGAAACTGCTCCAGGTTCAGATCGGCAATCTCCAGGTATTCGGACACGGCTGTGTGTGGCGTCGCGCGAAGGTCAGTGTTCCAATCGTTGGCGACGCGGACGCTGACGGACTCCAGGCAGCGAAGCCAGTAGTTCCACTTCCGCTCGCGCAGCGCCGCTCTCCCGCGCTACCTGCTCTGCATCGTAGCCATAGCTCAAGAGCAATCTGAGGATCGCGCTACGCTCCTCCGGGCGACGCGCCAGCAAGCTACGCAAGTCGGCCTGACGCAGCGCAAGCTCCAGCTCCGCTTCCAGGGAGCTCTGGTTGCCATCTGAGGCAGACGCATTGGATGACCGGCCGGGGGCCGCGATTTCGCGCGACGCCGCCGAAAACACCGGCGCGAGGTCGTCGTCGGAGCTTCGCTCAAAGCGATCGACGCGCGGCGACGATGGAGGGAGGCGCGCTACGGAGTGGGGCGCGATGGTCTCCGCCGGCGCTTCTGGAATCTCAAATCGCTGACTGCGTCGGATGCTCTCTACAGACGCCGCCGGCGCTGCACTGGACGAAAGCCCCTCCGCGCCCATAAGCTTCATTACCGCGCCGCCAATGCGCCCCAGTACGCCAGCAACCAGCTCGCCGCCATTCGGAGCGGAGGCCGGCGCATCATCACGCGGCGCACGCGAGAGCATTCCCTCGCGGTATGCTGCCTCGGCGCTGCCTGGTGCGGCGCTTAATTCCAGGCTATCATTTCCCAGCCGTCCCAGGGCGCGCTCGATAGCCGTATCACTGCGCAGTGCATCTTCCGGAGGCGTCGACGACGACTGAGTAAGCTTGCGCGAAGGTTGCTTTGCGCGGAGGGCGGCATCTGGCTCGGCGCTGCTTTGCGGTTCCTTGCCCGACGCCTCGGCCGCATGGGTCGGCTTGCGCCCGTCGCTTTGTGTCGCAGCAAACAGATCCTCTACTGCCTTGCGCGAACGTGCGGCCCCCCGTCGCCCCTTCTTGCTCTGCGCCTCAAGCTGCTCCATCGATTCGCGCAGGCTGCGGCTGATTCCTTCGGCATGCCGCACCAGACTGTAGAAGGATTGATGCTTGTCCTGGATAAACTCAATCGAATTGTCGATGAATTGCACAGCCAGACGGACGTTCTCTTTCAGCTCCTCCGGCAGGGCCGAGCGCCGCGCTTCGCTCAGGGCGCGCGAAAAGCGCATCGAAAAGAACAGGTACATCAACGCGGCCAGGAACAGATTCACCAGGATTAGCGCGGCCAGTTCCATGGCCCGAGGATTGCCTGCGCCCCGGCGCCCGTCCACTAAATTATGTCGCATAAGGCGACTGCCGTAGCGAGCGCGGGCCAAACTCAGCCCAGGAAATCCAGGGCCAGCCCCAGTTCGTCCTCCAGCACAGCAAAACGTGACCGTATCATTCCGCCTGGCCCGTAGGTACGGCCCTCCTTGCGGATTTCATCAAAGCGTCGACGAGCCTGCTCCCGGAGTTCGCCGCGCCGCGGCGGTTCCTCGCCCGGATTCGTAACCATCTGAAAGGCGGCGTCATCGCGCCGTGCCGCAGGCTGCGCCTGGACTGGCTTCTGCAGGCTATCACTGCGAGCTCTGGTAAATTCCTGAATCTGGCGATAGACAATGGCCGCCTGCTCCTGGTTGACCCTCGCCGCCTGCTCGGGTATGGCCTGAAAAGCAGCCTGCAATTCCAGAGGCCGAATCATGATCGCAATCCGTTCATCGTCCGTGGTGGTGGGCGTCCGGTTTCTGAGCCTTTTCTAACTTTCCCGGTTTGATCAGTCCCCGTTCGCCGCTGACCTCATAGGCCAGTGTAACGGCGCGATAGACATCGCCCACATTAAAAACGGCATCGCGAATTGAGATCGTAACGCCCGGAAAGAGTTCCTTCTCGGCGTGCACCTTGCCTTCCGCGCTGAGTTGCTTCATGAATTCTTCGAGCTTCAGAAGCTCTTCGGCGATCTCCTGTTGCTTACGTTCCATCTTATCGATGCCGTGTTCGCTCTTTTCCAGCAACTCGGCCTGCTCTTCTGCAAAGCCGTCGGGGTCCGCAGTCTGTCGCGCCTTGAGAGTGGCTACGGTCTTGCGCGTCTTGGAGAGCTTATCATCGTTTTCCGCAGCCATTGCCTTCAGTTCTTCATACTGCGAAAGCACTCGCGGGTCGACGCCAACGACAATTTCAGTGGCTGTGCCGGCTGTTGAACCGATCAATCGAGCGCGTATTTCTTTTCGAGCGCGTACCGATCCGCCCACAATCTGAGCCCGGCGCCCATTGCAATAAACTGAGCCGCCGGATTCTACTTTGCTGTGCATCATACCTTCGGCGGCCGTCACATCGCCGGCCGCGTAGATCTCTGCGTTCTGAATGAATTTTCCCTGGACGTCGCCGCCAGTCGACTCGATGCGGGCGCCCAGGATCCCGCCGCGCACGACAATTTCGCCCTCAGCTTCCAGCTTGCACTTCTGCACGCTGCCGCCAATTTCAATGTTGCCAGCGGCCTTGACTTCGTAGTTGTCCAGCACGCTGCCGCCGACAACCACGGAACCAAGAAACATGATATTGCCGGTTTTGGGACCGACGTCGCCAACGATTCGAAAGATCGGTTCGACAGAGATCCGATTGTTGGAATAGACAACCTGGCCATTGATTTCGGCAATCAGCTTGGTGCGATCCTCGGAAAGGATCGTTCCCCGTCCCTGCCGCAGCTCAATGTCCTTTCCATCGCGCGCCTCCACGAGGCGATTGAATATCGTCTTGCCAATTGTCCCGCGCGTTGCCGGCAATTTTTCAGCCAGGATCTGGCCGACGACAACGTTCTCCACAAGATTCATCTGCTTGTAGTCAACTTTGCCGTGAGCGTCCTCCTCGTAGTTGACGCCTTCGCGTCGCACTTTGACCTTGTAGTCAATGCGCGCGTCTGCGCCGTGCTTTGCTGGCTGCCCCTCGGCTACCAGGATGTCTTGCATGTAGCGATCGTCCAGCAGCGCGGCTTCGATTTCCGTTTCCTTGAAGCCCAGCACTACGCCGTGTGCGCGCAGCGCAGCAACCACATCGCTGGTTTCCAGATGTCGCCCGCCAGGCCGCGGCGCCGTGATGCGCACAAAGGCTTTCATTTCATCGGGAGAAATATCGACCTTGAGGTTGGAATCGAGTTCCGGCCTGGGCATGTAGTTGGCAATCTTGATGGGCTGGCCAAGCCCTTCGCGTATTGTCTCCTCGACGCGGGCCTGGTCGAAGTTCTGACAGCCGGCCTGCTGGATACGTTGCAACACTGCCGACAATTCCACGGCGCGCCCCTCGCCCAGCGGAGAATATACGATCAAAAATACCCCGCTGCGATAGTTTCGAACAATGGCGCGACCATCCAGATGCTTGGGCTGGATATACTGTTCCAGCGCCTCGGACATCAACCGGTCGCCGACGCCAAGCTTTGCCGAAAACTCCTCGAGGTCGGCAAAACGATCCTCCGGCGGCAAAACCGCCACTTCCAGACGGTAGGGCGTTTGATTCAGCAGCGATCGCTTGCCGCGCTCCAGAATTTCGTAGTCCAGATTGGCGAGATCGGTGCGCAAGAATTCCGCAGCGCGGTTCAGGCAGGATGCAATGCTCAGTCCGACTACTTCGACGCGATCGTTGACTACCGCGGCGTCGGGCTGCTCGGCGCCAAGCAGCAGCTCTTTCAGTCGGTCCATCGTCGCTCAGCAGAACCCCGAGGCTGTCGCCAGGCAAGCAATTTCGATTTGCCCGCCGCGGCGCGGAGGCGCAGATCGGACACAGAATTGCAGAGTCTCATGATTCGCAGACTGGAAGAGTACCGGCTCAATGCGTGGCCCGGCAGTCGCCGCCTCTATGTGGACGGTATGGTGCTGCGCCTCAGCGGCGCCTTTGGACCGGAGTCCAATTGCGCACTTCAACTCTGGCCAGGCCGCGGCGCTTTGCAAGATCGCCTGACGCTTGGCGCGGCGATCATGCGCTCCGCGGGGCTGCCTGCGCGATTTCGAATTGCACCGCTGGAGGACCATCGCCGCCTGTCTGAGGCGCTGCAGGCCCGGGGTTTCCGGGCGGAAGCTGAGTATTGCTTGTTCCGCCTGGCCGCCGCCGGAATAAAAATTCCGCCGCCCGCCGAATGTTCGGTCGCAATTGAGGAACGCGGGCTCCATTCCTGGCTGGCGGCAGCTGCGGAGTGCGACTACTGTAGC
This sequence comes from Leptospirales bacterium, assembly GCA_019694655.1. Taxonomy (NCBI): domain Bacteria; kingdom Pseudomonadati; phylum Spirochaetota; class Leptospiria; order Leptospirales; species Leptospirales bacterium. The sequence goes on along the minus strand of JAIBBN010000004.1, from coordinate 282,723 downwards.
CCGGAACTGCTGCCGCGCCTGGCCGCCATCTTAGAACAAATTCCAACACGACGGGCCCTGCTTGTCGCTTATCTACAGGGCGAAGCATCGACAATCGGCCTCGCCGTGTTAGAGCAAACGGCGGCGACAGTTCCGGTGCTCTGGACGCGGCCCGATCGGCGACGTTTGGGCCTGGCGACAGCCGCGCTCAGCTCGCTGCATGCCTGGTCGCAATCGTGCGGCGCCAATCAGCTACATCTCCAAATCCCGGCCCTCGACAGCGGCGCCATGGCCTTCTTGCAAAACCGGAACGGAAAGGAAACATACAGAGTACAGTATTTGAGCGCTCATTGAGTGCTTTGGTCCTGAGCCGCTCTGGCCGATTCTTAAATCAGAAGACGGGAAGTTTCGGGCTTGCTTGGGACCGCGCCCCCGCTGCGATGCGCCTATGTCCGAGGCGGTAACGCAAGGCGTTCGGATTCGAGTCAATAGCGAGTTCGTACCGGAACGATCCAATCCAATGCAGCCGTTGTATTTCTTTGCCTACCATGTAACGATCAGCAATGAAGGGGCGCAGGCCGTCCAATTGCTCAACCGCCATTGGAAAATACGCGATGCCTTCCGGCGAATCGAGGAAGTGCGCGGACCCGGCGTAGTGGGTCGACAACCGCGTTTGAGTCCCGGCGAAAGCTTTGAGTATACCAGCTATTGCCCGCTGCCCACGGAATTCGGATCGATGGAAGGCAGCTATGAAATGGCCTATGATGATGGCGCAAGTTTTGAGGCACGAATTGCGCCCTTCCAACTGGTCGCCCCGCAAGCGGTCAATTGAGCAAAGGCGCAAGAGACGAGGACATTAGAGTTACATGGCCTTCACTGAAGACGACAATTGCCGCGAAATTCTGCTCAAAGTCCTGATCGCTGAAGCCTGGCGTAACGGAGGGCCCAGCGACGATGACCGCGATGTTATCGAAGATTGGATTCAGGCCCTGGCGCTGGAGGGGCCCGAGCGCAGCCGCGTGCTGGGCCTGCTCAATCGACCAGTCGACGACTTTCAGGCGCAGATCTACGATGGCCAATTGAAGGCAGCGCTATCATCGCACGGCGGTTGCCAGCGCATGAAGGCGGCGCAAAATCGAATTCTCGGACGCCGGCGCCGCCCTTTCCCGCTTGAAATTCAACTTGCGCGCCACATCGAAGAAATGCTGCGCGATCGCTCCGGAATCCAGCTGCTGGTCGAGGATGCGCAAAGCGCTCAGCCGACGGCTTCCGCCGCTCAGTAGAATCTCGTCGATCAAAGCCTGGCCAGCTGCACGCTGCCGCCGCGAATTGCGAGACGCAATTGCTGCGGAGTACAGTCGCGCTCCAGACATAGCCGATGAAATTGACGTCTGGGCGACTCATAGTCATCGCTCATGGGCGTGATCATTCGCGAGATCGCTCGCCCGCTGGCAGCATCGGAGTGGATTGAAAAAAGCCGCGGATCGAATCCCAATTGTTGCAGCAATATCAGCACCATCGCAATCCCCATTCCGGCGCCCTCCACTTGATCGCCATGCTGCAAATAAAACTCATAGAGGCCATCGGCAAATTGCGCCTCACGGAACTTCTGACGAATGCGTAGTTCTTCTTCGGCATAAAGCGGAAAGGGATTGGAAATTGTAATAGCGACCGCGCGCGGACTGTGTTCAAAGCGTACGTCGACAAACAAATCGCGAGCACGAATCGCCTGCAGGTATCCGGAAATGTGCGTCCGATTCAACTGTTTTCGAAAGATCGACATCGCCTCAACGTAGTCGCGCACCTCGCCTGGCTGAATACCCAGCTCATCGAACAGAATGCGCTTAATATTTGCTTTGGCAGCATTTTGAATCAATTCGCGAACGGCCGCATAGAGCGGCCCGGCCAACTCCGCGCGATTAAAATAGCCATAAACCGCCTCCATTGTTCCCAGCAGCCGTTCCTCGCTATGTTCGCTCAATACGCGCGAGCGCAGCGTAATTGCTCTGCCCTGCTGCAAGGCCTGTAGGACGTTGGGCGCGGTCATCGCTCTACTTTCCGAGACGCTCGGCCAGGGCGGCGCGCACGCGCTTGATGTCGGCCGGCAGCGCGACCGGCATATTTCGATAGCGTTGCTGGCCGACATCGCTCAGGCGGCCTTCATGGTAGCCGATTTTGAAATCAGAAAATTTGAGTCCGTGCGCGGTAGAGATCAATGCGACGCTCTGTTGCGCCTTGATAGCGCCTTGCTGGCGCAGCTTGAAAAGCGCAGCCAGGGCAACGCCCGTGTGCGGATCGCAGAACTGTCCAAATCGATCGGTTCGAGCGGAGGCCTCAGCAAGCTCCTCTTCACTGGCCTGCTCCACCACTCCCTCAAATTCACGCAAGGTGCGCACGGCGCGCGGATAGCTTACAGGATTGCCGATCTGAATGGCGGAAGCAAGGGTGGTTCTGGCCTTCACTGGCTCCAGGGCGGAAAAGTTCTTCTGAAAACTCAGGTAGAGCGGATTGGCGCGCTCCGATTGCGCAACACAGATCCGCGGCAACCGATCGATCAGGCCGCAGTCGCGCAGTAGTTTGAAACCAGCCCCGAGTGCGCTGACGTTGCCGAGATTGCCGCCCGGAATGATGACCCAGTCTGGAGCCTGCCAGCCCAGTTGCTGGACCAGCTCGATGCTAACTGTCTTTTGCCCCTCGATACGCAGCGGATTCATTGAATTGGCCAGATAGATGCTTTGATCGGCGGTGATCGCTTGCACCACCTCCATGCATCCGTCGAAATCAGTATCCAGCGATAGTACGATGGCGCCCGAGGCCAGCGGCTGGACCAGCTGCGCCGTCGTAATCTTTCCGGCCGGCAAAAACACAATCGTCGGAATGCCGGCAGCGGCGGCATAGGCTGCCAGCGCTGCACTGGTATCGCCGGTCGAGGCGCATGCTACGGCTCGGATCGAAATCCCGCGGCGGATCAGGGAGCGCACATGACTCACCAGAACGGTCATACCCAGATCCTTGAAGGAGCCGGTGTGGGAAATGCCGCATTGTTTGATCCAGAGCCTGCTCAGATCGAGTTCGTGCGCCAGCTCGTGGAGCTCGCTGAGCGGCGATCGACCCTCGCTGTGACTGACAATATCCTGATCATCGATCTCCGGCAGCACCCACTCGCGTTTCCCCCAGACGCCCGAATTCCAAGGATGACAAAAATCGCTCATCCGACCTTCGAAAAGCTGCTTCCATTCTTGAGCCGGCGTCGCCTGCAGGGCGGAAACGTCATGAAAAACTTCAAGCAGTCCGTCGCAGTGTTGACACCGATAGAGAACGACGTGCAAAGAATACTGTCGACCGCATTCGATACAACGCAAGACGGCCTTCAGACCTGAAATTGCTGGCGGGATCATTCCGTGGGCTCCTCCTGCCCGCCGCGAAAGCGACTGAATCCATAGAGTCCTTGCTTGTTGCGCGAGCCGGTGTCGACGCCCGGGAATATGCGAGTTAAGGAAAGCGTAAATCGCATCACTTCTTCGCCCAGGTTGTTAATCACAAATTTGACTGACAATTCAAATTCAACATATTGCAGGGCTCGATTGTTCTTCACGCTGGCCGCCAGGCGAAAGGCGGCAGCGTGACCGATCAATTCGCGGCTTTCCACGGTTTCCCCATCCTTCATTGCCTCGATCTTGCGACCATGGGGCGGCCGGTAGTACACATTGGCGCCAGGCTGAATGTTGATCTGGTATTCCTCCAGGCCTCGCTCCTTTTCAAAGCGCAGAATCAACTGGTCCTCGCGGATGCCGCTGAGCCGAAGTTTGATGTCGGAATCGAGCAGACCGATGCTTACCTTGCGCTGTCGATTCTGATCGGAAAGAAATAGATCCAGGGCGTAGCCAACCTGCGGCGGCGGAGCGTCCTGCTCCGCCTTCACTCGACGGGCCGGCGCCACAACAACAATGTACAGAATCCAGGATACGCCCAGCAAGGCCGCCAGCCCCAGCAGCGCCGCTGCAAAGGTCAGAGCGGCCGGCGTAATAATCGCAAGCGCGCTCATCGCACTTGCGAGTTCAAGTACTCAATCGCCCGGCGTCGCTGCTCTTCATCGCTCAGGCCTTCGCGCTTGTGGATCACCCAGAGGTAGTGCGCCTTGAATTCCCGTGGATTCACCCCGCCGGCCAGGAAGTCGAAGCGAAAACGGCTGATGTCGTCCTGGAAGAATTTGCTGGCCTGCCAGGTGCGCGGCGTGCGCCCGGCAAGGTAAGCGATATGCTCGATGGCGCCGGAGAGCGGATTGAGCCGAATCTGCAGCACGCCCTCCAGACGCAGATCCATGAAGTCGGCCTTGTCATGCTCGCTGCGAAAAAAATCAAACTGCTCGCGATCGCCTTCAATGTCCTTCTTGCGACGGAATAATTCGCGGCGAGCAAGTTGTCGCACATGGTAGCCATCGCGATCAATCAGAATTCGGAAGGTGGTTCCATCGGGCGCAGCGCGCAGGAAGGGATCGTCCTGCTCCGTCGGCGCATCCGGTTCATTGGCCGGATCATAGGCCAGAGCCGCAGAGCCCTCGCCGCCGGCATCTCCGGCGGCGCAGGATATTAGCAATGCCGCAGCCGCGGCAATTGCCATCGCCAGCGCGTATCGCAGGATGCGAAACAATGAGGTCATCGGTCGGACTCCAGGGCGGCGCAACGGGCCGTAACTGCAGGGCGCGCCGTCAATCGAATACGGACAACATTTTTCCGGCGTCTTGCGCATCGCGGGGATAACTGACCAGCGAGTGAACCAGCTGGGGATCCACCGGCGAACCCGGCAAGGAACGAGCTCGACGAATTTCGGCCTTCAATTTGCGAATGAAGATTTCAGACTCTTCGCGATCTCGACCGGGCAAAATCAGGGCAAAACGGCCCTGCGCAACACGGGCCATAAAATCCGTTTCAAAAAGCAGCCCGGACATCGAACGGGTGAGGCCGGCCAGAAAATCGGCCACGCGCTCGGCGGGCGCCAGTTCGTTCAGACGCCGAATATTCTTTATCCGAAAATCGACCAGCGTCAACGGGGCATTGAATTCTCGCGCCTTGCGCAACTCGTCTTTGAGGCGTTCCTCCAGCGGACTGAACGGATCCCGGAACAGGGACTCGCGTTCGCCAAGAATGATGCAGTTGGCCGCCGCCGAGGAAATGATTTCAGCCGCCGTGACCATCAACTCACGATTCAATTCCGTCCAGGGTTCGGTTGTGCGATGGATGGTAATGAATCCGGCCAACCAGTGCATATTGATCAGAGGCGCAATCCAGTAGTGCTGCATAAGCGCCAGATCGTCGTTCGTATAATTTCGAGCAATTTCCGGATGGTTGCGAAAATCGGCCAAATCGTAGACTCGCGTCAGATTGGAAACCATGGCGACGAGCTCTGAATTGACTCCCAGATGGAAGCGTTCCATGGTGTCGGGGCTGATTCGATTCCCGGCAAAAATTCGATACTCTCGGTCGCGCGGCGAAAGCAGGACCAACGAAAAGCTATCAACGTGAAAGTCTTCACGCAACCGTTCAGCAAGCAAATCGTATAGTTCATCCAGGCCGCGCACGTTAGCTGCCCGGCGGGCCAGGGAGAACATGCTGCCATGGATCATGTTACGGCGACGAAGCTCTTCCGTATCGCGTTCAAATTCCAGTCGCGACAACACCCGGTCCGCGCCCACCGCTGCGATCTCGCCCAGCAGCGAAAGGAACTCAAGATCATCCACGGTATAGTCATTGCCGCTCAATTGTGCGCCAACAAATGCAATGCCGTAGAGCTGACCCATGTTTTTTAGCGGAACCACCAGCCTGGCGCGAGAGGTTTCCAGGATGCGGCGCTCCACCGGCGATAGCGCAGTGCGCGGCTGATTCAGGAATTCTTCAACGTACTTAACCCCATCTTCCTTGGCCAGACGATCATAGATCTCATCGCCGCGCTTCAGCGCCCAGCCCTGCGGCATTTCGAATCCGCTATGTGCTACAGGATAAAAGATGCCGCCATTGGCGCTACGCTGCACAGCTGAGAAGATACAAATAGTTTCAGCGCCGACCTGTCCCATAACGGCGTAGTTCAAACTATCCCAGAGGTCCTCAAAGCGATCAATAGTTGATATCTCTTTTGTAATATCAAATAGCGCCAGATAGTGGTCGACCTTGCGCTGGCTGGCAATGTAGCTTTCGGCGGGCGCCGTACTCAAATCATCGCCATCAAAAAGAAAGTCGCGATCCGTTGGTCGACGCGGACTTTGTTCCTGCTGCAATTGGGCGGCGTGTTGCTCTGCCTCTTTTTCCGCTTCCTGCTGCCAGGCCCCAAAAGGATCCTCTTCGCTATCCGACGCCGGGGAGGCGGATGCCTCCAGCGCCTCATCGGCGCCTGCCTCTGATTCAGGCTGCACCAGCTGCGGGGTCCAGGGCGCAGCAAACTCGTCTTTGAGTTCCGGAGTATCGCGCTCCAGAGATTCAGTCAGATCAGGAAAGGCCTCAGCATCTAGCTCTTCGCCGGAATGTAAGATATCGCCTCCCTCCGGCTGCAAGGAAACGGGCGACTCGGCCGCGAGGTTTGCCGATTGTTCTTCCCCCGCCAGGGCGGAAGGCGGCTCCTCCAGAGCAAGGTCGAAGGGATCGAGGCCGACGGGATGCGTCGCTTCAGTTTGTTCCGCCTCTTCCGTTCGAGCGGCGGCGACCGCCGGAGCGATGCTGGTATCGAAATCATCAAGAGCGGCGGCAAATGGACCAAGCGCGTCTGCGCCGGCCAGCGTCGATTCTGCAGGAGGCTTCGCCGCCTCTAAGTCGGCGTCGGAGGTCCTTGCCGACTGCGCATGTTGCAACGCCTCGGCGCGCGCTCGCAATCCCTGGCGGCGCTGCTGGGCGCTGGCCGGCTGGGCGCCCGCCTCCAATTCGCGCAGTCGATCGCGCAAGCCGCGCCGCGGAGGCGCGGCAATCGGCCCAGTCAACGATGGCGCTTCGCCAGCCATAGCCTCGGCGCGACGACGCAGTCCGTGGATGCGGATGCCGCTGTCCGATGATGCGCTGCCTGCACTCTGGCGAAGTCGCTCGGCGCGGGCCCGGAGCCCCTCGGCCGCTGCGCTCAGCGTGCTGCGGCCAGGCGCTTCAGGCGCGTCTGTGGACGTTTCTTCGCGCGCCAGCGTGGCTTTGTCGAGCAGGCCCATCGGCGCAAAGCCTCAAAGCGGATTGGGCAATGGCAAGCTCATTAGAGCCCGAGCTCGTCCATGATGCGTTTGTAAAGATCGAAGTATTCAGAATGGCTGAATTCGCGAATGGCCGTTTCCGGAAGCTGGTCAAAAAGACCGTCCAGGTAGGAGATCATCTTGCGCAACTCTTCCTTGTTTACGCCTGAGTCTACGGCAACCCGTTCGGCGACGGCGGCGCGCATCGGCGGCGCTTCGCCATGCCCGGCCTCGATCGTTTCGCCGTATTCATCCAGATTGATGACATCTACGGGCGGTTCCAGAGCGGCAATGGCGCTCTCATCTTCCAATCCGGCGCGCGCCTGGACGCCCTCGGCGTCTGTGTCTTCGAGAATGGAGCTGAGCTCATTGTCGGAGAGGGCCGTTGGCCCCTCCTCCATGCTGGAAAATTGACTGAGTTCGCTCTGGTCGCCGCTTTCGAACTCCAGCGACGGTGCCTGTTCGGCAAATTCGATATCGCCGAGGCCAACTTCGCCCTCGCCGACTTCAGAAACGATATTTCCCAATTCTTCGGGCGTCAACGCGATCGGTTCATTGTCGTCCAGATCAAGCATGCCAGCCGGCAGCTCTTCGCTGATTTCCGCCGGCAGATCGCCGTCCAGCAACACCTGGCTGAGTTCGTCGTCCGAAAGCGTGATATTCTCTTCTTCTGCATCGAGGCCGGCAAAGGCTTCGGCGGGCGTTTCAGCGTCGCTTCCGACTTCCATTTCCGACGCGCCAAAATCTGCATCAAAGCTGGGCGCACTGAAATCGTCGCCCACATCAACTTCGCCAAAGTCGACCGCTGGCAGCTCCGATGTATCGCTCATCGCAAATTCGTCAGCGCTCTCCGTTGGTTCAACGTCCGTCAGGATATTGTCCAGTTCATCAGCGGAGAGCGCGATCGGTTCGTCGTCGTCGCCCGACAGCAATTCGCTCTCGATGCCGCCTGCTCCATCGCCGTTGCTTTCTTCCAGCTCAGGAATGACCAGTTCTTCAGTTGCCCCGGCGCCGGACTGGAAATCGTCAAAGCCGAGTTCTTCGTCGGGGTTCAATTCGCCGCTGGCAGGCGCAATGGGCGCAAGATCAACTTCCGGCACATCGGCAAACTCATCGCTCACTTCGGCCCGAAGATCGCCTTCGGAAATTTCGCCGAAGCTATCGTCTGTCGATCCCAGGATATTTTCCAGTTCGTCTTCACTCAGACTGACAGATTCATCGCCGTCGCCTTCCAGGATGGAAAGTTCCGGGGGCAGGTCCGCGCCTTCGCTGGCATCCATGCTGAAGGCGACCTGTTCCGGCTCTGAAGAGTCAACGGAAAGGTCTCCGGCTAAATCATCGAGAGCAGGCAATTGCTCATCATGCGGCTCGAGATTCAGGTCGTCGCCCATCGCGGGCTCGTCCAAGGGGTGCAAAGTGCCAAGCGAAAAGGGGTCGTCTCCAGAATCATCCTGCGAATCCAGACTCAGCGGACTTTCATCCAGCTTGAAGTCCAGATCGTCCAGGGCCGGAAAATCATCCAGCTCACCATTCTGGGCTTGTTGCTCTTCCATCCCTGTTTCCTGTCGTCATTGGCGGCTGGTCCTGCTCATCCTGAGTCTGGCCAGCAGCGGTTCCTGGACCTGCCTGGACGCCTTCTAAAGTGTCGGAAACGGCCCCCCACAAATTTGATGCAGGCGAGACAAAAGAGCGATCAAAAAGCTGCCGGCGGGACATCATTGCCCCATTTCCTGGAGCAATCAGTGGTCCGTAGCTCGTAGATTTGCGTCAGCAGGGATCAGGCGGCGCCGTAGCGGACCCGGGTGCGCGCCGCAGCGATTCGGTCCAATCGCTGCTGAACCTGATACTCGCCCTCGGCATGCATTGCCAGGGCCTCTTTCAACGATTTTTCCGCCTGCGCCAGATCGACAAGCTCCAGGTCTTCGGCATGGTTGGCCAGTACGGTGATGCGGCCTGGCTGAATTTCTACAAATCCGCTATCGATCACAAAGGAACGCCTTCCGGCATCATCCTGCAGCGTTAGAAGACCAAAGCCCATCAGTCCGACCAGCGGAGCGTGCCCTGGCAGAACGCCAATCAGCCCATCGTGCATCGGGATTTGGGCGGAGAGCACCTCGCCCTCGTAGTGATTCTTCGAGGGCGAAACAATGCTCAGCTCGATGTTTCGATCTATGCCGGCCATCCGCCTTACACCGCGATGCCCATTTTCTTGGCATTTTCAAGCGCCATTTCAATGGTGCCGGTCATATAAAAGGCGCCCTCCGGCAGATGGTCAAACTTGCCGGACAGCAGCTCCTTGAAGGAATGCACTGTATCTTCCCGTTTGCAGTAGATTCCCGGACGACCGGTAAACTGCTCAGCCACGTGGAAGGGCTGTGAGAGGAACTTCTCGATCTTGCGAGCGCGGCCTACCAGGATCTTATCGTCTTCAGACAGTTCATCCATACCAAGAATGGCAATGATGTCCTGGAGGTCTTTGTAACGCTGCAGCACGCGCTGCACCTCGCGAGCCGTCGCGTAGTGCTCTTCGCCGACCACTTGCGGCTGCAGGGCGCGCGAGGTGGAGTCCAGCGGGTCGACGGCTGGATAGATCCCCTTTTCGGAGATGGCACGCGAGAGAACGGTCGTTGCATCGAGGTGCGTAAAGGCGGCCGCAGGCGCCGGGTCGGTAAGGTCGTCGGCAGGGACGTAAATGGCCTGCACCGAGGTAATCGATCCGTGCTTTGTCGACGTAATGCGTTCCTGCAAGGCGCCCATCTCGGTGGCCAGCGTCGGCTGGTAGCCTACCGCCGACGGCATGCGGCCCAGCAGAGCTGATACTTCCGAGCCGGCTTGCGAAAAGCGGAAGATATTGTCTACGAACAGCAGACAGTCGGTTCCGGTAGTATCGCGCAAAAACTCGCACATCGTCAGCGCCGACAGGGCGACGCGCAGGCGCGCTCCCGGCGGCTCATTCATCTGACCGTAGCACAGAACGGCGCGATCGATTACGCCTGATTCCTTCATTTCAATCCAGAGGTCCGTGCCCTCGCGAGTGCGTTCGCCCACGCCGGCAAACACGGAGTAGCCGCCGTGCGCCTTGGCCACGTTGTTGATCAATTCCTGGATGATGACGGTCTTGCCTACGCCCGCGCCGCCAAACAGTCCGGTCTTACCGCCGCGCGTATAGGGCGCCAGAAAATCGATGACCTTGATGCCTGTTTCAAAGACCTCGACCTTGGGCTCAAGGTCCTCAATACGCGGCGCCTTCTGGTGGATGGGCCGACGCTCTTTGACCTGCACCGGACCCAGCTCATCAACTGTTTCGCCCAGCACATTGAAAATGCGACCGAGCGTCGCTTCGCCAACCGGAACGCTGATCGGCTGACCGCGATCCACTACCCGCTGGCCGCGAACCATGCCGTCCGTGGAAGAGAGCGCTACGCAGCGTGCGACGTTGCCGCCCAGGTGCTGCTGGACTTCGGCCACAATCGTCTCCTTCTTGCCGACGACTTCTACTTCAATCTCCAGTGCATTGTAAATCTCAGGCAACTCATCGAAAGCCACGTCAACAACGGAGCCGAGTACCTGCAGAATCTTGCCTTCGTTCTTATTTGCGCTCATATTCCTTTCAATCCTGCCTGTGATATTTGCCGCCGCTCAAAGGGCGTCCGCGCCGCCCACAATTTCGGCCAGTTCCTGCGTAATTCCGGCCTGACGCACGCGATTGTAATATCGAGTCATGAGGCGCAGCATTTCGCCAGCGGCATCGGTAGCATTCTTCATTGCCACGCGCCGTGCAATCTGCTCCGAAGCCACCGCTTCCAGCAGCGCTCGAAAAAGCGAGGTCTTGATCGAGAGCGGAATCATCTGCGCGGCGATCAATTCTGGCGCCGGCTCATAGATAACCGGACCTGGCGATTCCTTGGGCGCAGCGCCGTCGGCAGCCGCTTCGGCGTAGGAGAGCGGCAGCAGCTGGGTGATGCCAGGACGCTGGCTGCCTGCCGAGTGATAGATAGTCGAAATAATTTCCACACGATCGAGACGTCCGGCGGCAAATTCTTCCATCAAGAACTCGGCCAGCTCCTCCGCCATTTCGTAGCTGAAGTTGTCATCGAAATGGGTCCAGCTCCTGGCCACGCCGATCTTGACAAAGCGCAGATAGCTGATCGCCTTCTTGCCTATGGCATAGACCGTTGGCTGGCGTCCCTCGCTTTGTTGAATCAGATATTGCGCGCGCAACAGCTTGAGCACGTTGGAATTGTAGCCGCCGCACAATCCGCGATTGGCGGTTATCACAACGAAAGCGACATTGCGCGGATGCTCTTCCACCCGCAAGAAGGGGGAGTCGATACGCGATCCCAAATCGCCCAGCGATGCCATCATCTCGCGCAGTTTGCGAGCGTAGGGTTGCGCCCCGGCGACCCTCGTGACCAATTTCTTGGATTTGGCCGTGGAGACCATCTCCATGGTGCGCGTGATCTTACGCGTGTTCTTAACGGAGGCGATCCGCTTCTTAATTATTTTGGCGCCAGCCATTGCCTCTGGTCCTGCTCAGTTCAACGGGCGCGAACGTCCGCCGCCTGCCCCTTGCGGAAAGAGTCTGCAAAATCGAGAATGGTCCGCTCCAATCCCTGCTCATCATCGATCTTCTTTGATTCCCGAATGCCTTTCAGGTACTCCGGATGTGCACTGCGCATATGCTCGATCAGAAGCTTTTCAAACTCGCGAATGCGACCGACCTCGATCTTGTCCATCAGTCCGCGTGTCACAGCAAAGATGGACACCACCTGCTCTTCGACTGGCCACGGCTCGGATTCACTCTGCTTGAGCACTTCCAGAACGCGGTAGCCGCGGTCCAGCTGCGATTGGGTGGCGGGGTCCAGTTCGGTGCCAAGCTGGGCAAAGGCCTCCAGCTCGCGGAACTGGGCAAGGTCAAGCTTGAGCTTGCCGGCCACCGACTTCATGGCTTTGATTTGCGCAGCGCCGCCGACGCGGCTCACTGAAATACCCACGTCGACCGCCGGACGCTGGCCCGCAGCAAAGAGGTTGGGCACCAGATAGATCTGACCGTCAGTGATGGAAATGACGTTGGTCGGGATGTAAGCCGAAACTTCGCCTTCCTGGGTCTCAATGATCGGCAGGGCCGTGAGGCTGCCAGCGCCGTATTTGTCGGACATCTTCACGGCGCGTTCCAGCAGGCGGCTGTGCAGATAAAATACGTCGCCCGGATAGGCCTCGCGACCTGGCGGGCGGCGAAGTAACAGCGACATCTGACGATAGGCGTTGGCATGCTTGGAGAGGTCATCGTAGACACAAAGCGTGGCCTTTTTCTCATCGTACATGAAGTACTCAGCCATGGCCGTGCCAGCAAAAGGCGCCAGGTATTGCAGCGGGGCCGGATCAGAGGCGGAGGCGAGAACCACAATCGTGTAATCCATAGCGCCCTTGCCGCGCAGCCGCTCTACCATCGCCGCAATACTGGATGATTTCTGACCGATGGCAACATAGACGCAGATTACGTCTTTGCCCTTCTGGTTGAGAATGGTATCGAGGGCAATGGCGGTCTTGCCGGTGCCCCGGTCGCCAATGATCAATTCGCGCTGGCCGCGGCCGATCGGAATCATGCCGTCAATGGCCTTGACGCCAGTCTGCATCGGCTCGTGGACCGGCTGGCGGCGGGCAATGCCCGGAGCGATAATTTCAATTGGGCGCGTACCCCTGGACTTGATCGGCCCCCGTCCGTCCACCGGACGGCCCATTGGATCGACGATGCGTCCGAGAAGGTCCTCGCCGACCGGAACTTCCAGAACGCGGCCCAGGCGCTTGACCTGATCGCCTTCCGTAATGTTGGTATACTCGCCAAGGACGACAACGCCCACCGAGCTTTCTTCCAGGTTGAACGCCAGGCCCAGAGTCCCGTTGCTGAACTCCACCATTTCGTTGAACATTACATTGTCCAGGCCATAGACCCGGGCAATGCCGTCGCCCACCGAGATGACTTCGCCGACTTCGGCAAGGTCCAGCTTGCTCTGAAAGCTGGAGATCTCTTTCTTGAGAACGCTTGTAATTTCGTCTGTTTTAATTTTCATAGAACGCCTCGCCGGCAACTTTGCGCGCCAGAAGAATTTGTCTGAGCCGCTTCAAGCGACTGGAAATACTGCTATCGATTACAAGATCTCCGGAACGCACCACAACGCCGCCAATCAAGCTGGCCTGCACTTCTTCATCGAGCAGCACTTTACGCTTCAAATAAGCGGTCAGCGCTTCGCTCAGATCTTTGCGTTCGGAATCAGTGAGGGCGCGAGCGCTTTGCACACGCACATGACGACGTCCCAGCTTCTCATCCGCCAGCTTGCTGAATGCCAGTGCAATCTGCGGCAGACTGTCAAAGCGGCGACGACGGGCCAGTACGCCCAGAAAATTGTAGAGCGTCGCGCTCAAGGCCGGCTTCAGCGAACGCTCCATCGCGCGCACTTTCTCCGCCGGGTCCATTACCGGAGAACGAAAGAAGGCCCACACGGCGGTATCGGCGTGCAACAATGCGGCGACCTCGCGTAGTTCCTGATCGGTTTGCTCGAGGGTCTTTTGCTCCTCGGCTAACTCGACCAGCGACTCAGCGTAGACATTGTTCAATTTCGGATCGGATTGCATTTCCGCTTCCTGCTCTGGAAGTTTCCGCTCAGTTCAGCGCCTTGATGCGCGCCACAGACTCTTTGACCAACTTGTCATGGTCTGGCGCCTGCACCGTGCGCTCCAGAATTTGAGCAGCGACTTCCATAGAGAGAGTAGCTACAGTCTGGTGGATCGATTCCAGCGCTGCGTCGCGAGCCAGCTGAACTTCCCGCAACGCGCGCGATTTTACGTCTTCAGCATCTTTGCGCGCTTCACTGAGAATCTGCTGTTTCACGTGCTCCGCATCCTTGCGCGCCTCGGCCAGGATTTCCTGACCTTCAGCGCGAAGGCCGTTGAGCTTCTCCATATACTCCTGCAACTTAGACTCGGCGTCAACCCGCAGCTGTTCAGCCCGATCAATATCGGAATGAATCCGGCGAGCGCGCTCATCGAGAGCCGAGGCGATGGGTGACCAGGCGAACTTCCAGAGAATCAGAAGCACCAGTCCGAAGATCAGGAATGTCCAGATCACCAAACCGGGATTTACGTCGAGCAGAGCGATTCCGCCCTCTCCTGCCAGAAATTCAAGCGTCATGATCCACCGCCTTGCTGGAGTGTGTTACGCGATCAGCGCGGCTGTTCGATCGTCTGCGCCGGCGCTTGCGGAGCATACTTCTCAAGCAGCGCTTTGTCGAAGTTCAGTCCAGCCAGCAGGACAATTACCAGTGCAAACAGACCGGCGCCTTCGATCAGAGCGGCCGAGATAATCATAGCCGTCTGGATCTTGCCGGATGCTTCTGGCTGGCGGCTGATGCCTTCTACTGCGCCGCCGCCAATGCGACCGATGCCCAGACCAATACCCAGAAGGACCAGTCCAGCGCCCAGACCAATTCCAATAATACCAAGAGAGATCATTTACTCCTCCAGTCACTTGTCTTAGAATTCATTTTAAGACCACAAACCATCGTTCGCCGCTGAATCAGTGGCGATGCATTACTCCGCCAATGAAAAGCGATGTTAGAATTGCAAATATGAAAGCCTGCAAGAAGGCCACAAAGACCTCAAGCATGTAAATCGCGACCGAACCGGCCACCGAAGCCAGGGTAATACCGGCGGCGCCCATGGCGCTGCCAACCCCGGAAAACCATAACATCTTGACCTGAAATATAAAGCCGATCAGCGCCAGCAGCAGAACGTGACCGCCGGTCATGTTGGCCAGAAGACGCACCGTGAGTGCAAAGGAACGCGCAATAGGGCTGACGATAAATTCCAGCGGCCACATGATGAAGTAGAGCGGCAGCGGAACGCCATTAGGTACGACAGTCCAGAGAAACTTAAAGCCCTGGTAGCGAAAACCGGTAACCCAGGTCATCACCATTGTAATCAGGGCCATCGACATGGTGACGGCTATGTCGCCCGTCACAGTGATGCCCGGCCAGATGGCGATCAGCGGCGACTCCGTTGCGCCTGCTACGTGCTCGTGGTGGGGATGGCCGCTCAGGGCGCCAACGATGTTGACTGCTGCCTCTCCGATCGGCGGGAAAAGTCCGAAGAGGTTGCAAACCAGCAAGAAGAAAAAGAGCGTGAGCAAATAGGGTTCAAATCCGCGCGAATGATCGTGCATCCCCTCTTCGGCAACATCACTGCGCATCCAGAGGAACATGCTTTCAATCATGTTACCCCAGCGACTGCTGACGCGGTAGGGGTTGCGCGCGATTTTGCGCGCAGCGTAGATCAGAGACACGCACAGGATCAACGCGGCCACCAACATCATCGCCACACGGCGCGTGATGTGCAATGGCAAGCCCTCGCTGTACTTGAAGAGCCCCTGCTCGTCGCGAAACTCATAGGTGCGGACAAATTTCACGTCCTCATAGGCGGCATCGCCTGGACGGATTTTCGAGCAGGCGCGCGTTCCAAAATCGCAGATCTGCAGCGGAAAAATCACCGAGTCGTTCAGGTGATGATTCAGTTTGGCCTGAAAATCGAATTCACCGCCCTCGGCCTGCAAAGCCGCAGGGGCGATGAGCAGTGCAGCAAGCAAGATGAAGGACCTGACAAGTCGAAGGTGCATCCGTTTCAAGCATCCCCGGAAGGTTCCGGGCCGGCGCCATGAATTGGCGCCGCAAACATCGTGACAACCGTAAAAAGCATCGCGGCCAGAGCGACAGCGACAAAAGCCAGCGCTGCTTGCGGCGCAGCATCCTGCGATTCAATTTTCCAGGCCAGCGCTATGCTGAGGGCAAGGGCCAGCAAGCGAATCAAGGTCGAACTCAGCACAATTGCTGTAATCGCTTCCGGCCGCAGACGGAGGGCCGCCTCGATTGCCAGCTGTGGCGCAAAATAAGCCAGCGACGCCGGAATTGCTCCCATCCAGAATGCCGGCGGGGCCTCGTAACGCTGAAAATAGAGTCGCAGGCCAAGGATCGTCGCGAAGGCCAGCGGACCAGGACTCAATCGCAGCAGACTCTTGAATAGACTGTTCAGTCCTCGGCTCCCGATTTATCTCCGCGTTCCTGCGTTTTGCGCAGTTTCCTCTGCATTTCTTCGATGCCGGATTGCAGCTGCCGCTCTGTTTGCTGCAGACGTGCATCCAGCTGATCGAGTCGCTGCCGATCGCTGACCAGCGGCGCCGCGCCGGCTTCTTCTCGCTCCTGTTCTTCCAGCACCCTTTGAATAGCTGATGCCCGTCGAATCACATGCCAGAGACCCGCGCCAAATCCAATAAAGACGCCGACGATCAATAGCCAGGGTTGCCAGCCAAGCCAGCGGTCGCCAAAAAAACCCAGGAGGCCAAACATGCCCAGGGCGCCCAGGAATTCAAAACCCAGGCCGGCGTACGAATATGCGGTAACCTTTGGCCCGGATGCGGCCATGATAACGCCTCAATGCAAGAGATGACCGATGCGCGACCAGCGAACACTCATGCGTGGAATCCGATAGCGCAAGGTGTACCAGATCCAGCGACCCAGGAACCGCGGCAATATCTCGCCGTACTCGCGCCCAACTTCCGGAGCGCACCAGCGCGCCTGAGCCTCAGGCGGGAACTCCGGCAGAGCGAAGCCAGGCAATCGGTACTCGCGACAGATCTGATCATACCAATTTGCACTGAAGTAGATGATGATCGCTTTGCCAAAGATGCGATCTCGACTGACCCAGCCCCAGACCCTTGAATCCTGAGAATCGTCGCGATTGTCGCCCATCGCCAGGTAGCTGCCGGAAGGCACTATGCATCCGGCGCTTTCAATTTCCTGGCAGAAGGCGCCGCCGCCGGTCCCCGGTGCATTGTCTGATTCGGCAAAGAAGTGGGTTATGCCGCCGACCGTTTCCTGAAAGATTGAGCGCGGGCCGGAGGGATCGAGACGCACAGTATCGCGCATGTCAGGATGCAGGATATTGGCGTCGTCGGCGTCGCTGGTCATCTCGCGGGAGAGTTCCGCGCTGAGCTGCACCGGACCGTAGTTGCGCCAGGGCCCTGCGTCTTGCTCGCGATATTCTACAACTGCAACCACCGGCTGAGGCTCTCGTCCGGGATCGCCCGGCGCACAGGAATACTCGCGCTCCGCCGCAGGCAACGAGGCCATTTCCGGCTTCCAGCCCTCCGGTCCTGTGGAACTGCCTGCCAGATACTCGCTCAACTGGCAGGCTTTGATATTGCGAATACGAATCCGATCTCCGGGCAAAGCCATGACCCGTTTGACATAGTTCTTGTCCGTGTATTGATCAATCGGCGGCAGAAAGGTAATGATGTCTCCGCGCGATGGATCATCAATGTGGGCGATTTCGGTTTCAACGAAGGGGATACGCAGCGAATAGCGCATACGATTGACAAAAAGATAGTCGCCGACCTTTAGCGTCGGAATCATCGAGCCGGTTGGAATGTTGTTGGCATCCATGATGAAATCTTTGAAAGCCAGCACACATAAGAGCAACACGGCAAGCGCCCCGATCGAACCAAAGTACTGATAGGCAGACTCGCCAGCGGAGCTGCGCGAGGGAGCGGACGGCGGCTCTCTTGGTGGCATGGTGGCCAAACGCTGCCAGAGCAGGCATCGGGCAATCCAGAATCTTTGGCCGCTCCCTTGAAAGTCAGGGCAACGCCGGCAGAATCAGGGTCAGCGTACTCTCAGCCGCGGATTGCTGGTAGCTGGACAGGGGCTCGTCGCTGCTCAAGATTGCTTCAATCAGAGCTCGATCGCCGGAACTGCCGCCGATCTCCAGCAGCGCCGCCCCCTGCTCGGCAAAGGGACGCGCAAATGCCCGGTCGAGGGCCGCTTCTCCAGAACGCCGGCGGTATATGACCAGGTCAAGATCGGTCGAGGCAAAGAATCGATCGAGATCCCAGAGACGCAGGCGTTCTCGGCCACAAAGAAAACGTCGCAGGTAAACCGGACGTTCCTGTCCATCGCTGCCCAAACGTTCATCAAGGAGTTCCGGCCAGATCCAGGTAGCAGCGGGGGCGGCAAGCGCACCGCTGAAGCTTGCCTCGAAGCCCGGTTGGGGAATCGCGTTGAGCCCGGTTGTCGCGGGGCAAGCATCGGAACGGTAGCGATTCTGACTGCGAAGCTTCCAGGCGCTTCCCGGCGTTGCGCGGTAGAAACGAACCAGCGCCGGACCCTGAGCTCCGGCCAGGGCGCTGCGCCAATCGATGTTGAATTCCGGATTGTACTGAGCATAAATCGGACGTCCGGAGGGAACAGCCCGCCGCAGTCCGCCAAGCATCTCCGCCCCAAGCTGACAGCCTTCGGTGCGACCGGGCATGCAGGCGCTACTCAACTGCACTGCCTCTTCCGATTTCAAGAACTGAACATCGATCTCGCCGCCGCGCGCCGCTCCGCGCACCAGGAATACATATTGCCCTCCGGCCACTGGAAAGCTGAACACATAGACGCCATTTCTCAAGAAGTTGCGAGGCCCGAGAACCGGTCGTTCCGGTCCGATGGCGCCGCGGCGGGCGGCAGCCAGGGCGCCGGCGCTCAACCGAAAGCGCCTTGCATCGACATAAGCAAAGCGCCCTTCTTCTGCCGTCCAGAGCACAGAAGACTGAAAGCCGCGAATCCCGCCTGGATTTTTTCCGGGTTCGAAGAAGGCTTCGCGACGACGGCTATGATCGAGCAATAAATTGAGCGCATCCCAGCGAGCGCCGCGCACCGTCATGTTGCGGACAGCTTCACGCAAAAAGTAGTCCGGCGCGGACTCCACCGGGGACCAGTCGCGGATGGCATAGATCGCTTCGTTGTAAGGGCGACGCTCCAGCAGCGCATTGATTTCCTGAATCAGGGAGCTATTGTTGCTGCGCGGGGCCAGCGCATTGCGCGAGGCCAGCAGCCCGAGCAGACGCGAGTACTCCGCGCCATGATCGGCGCGGTTGGTCGGAAGGATGCCGCGGGCCTTAATGAAGTTGATTACGGACTTGTAGGGTCGACCGCATTTCAGGTGCGCCCAACCATCCAGAATGGTTGCGTGGTATTCCAGTACCGGCCAGCTATTTTCCTGAGCAACATAGCTGATGTCTTCCGCTATCTTCTGGGCTAACTCCGGGTTCTCGCGCAGCAGAATCTGCGCCAACCGCAAGCGGGCGAAGTAGCGGGCCGGTTCGCCATGGAAATCGCCGGACATCTCTTTGAGCAGTTCCAGCCCTTCGGCCGCCTTCTTTACATCCCCGGCAAGATAGAGCAGCATAGCGCTGCGCAGCCGCAGCCCCTCTGCTGAATACCGAAATCCAGTCCAGTAGTCCGACTGGGCGGCCAGTCGCGAGGAGGCAAGGCGTGCTGGGCCGGCCTGCGCTACCAGATTCAGCGCCTCGCGGTAGCGCCCGGCAAGAGTCAGCCAATCGAGCCAGGCTGCCATCGCTTCCGGCCCCGGTTGTTCATTGAGTCGCCGCGAGTAGCGCAACGCCGAATCAAAATCGCCGGCGCCGGCCAGATACAGCGGGATGCGCGAACGCAAATGATCGACGACAACCCCGCTTTCGTTGTGCGTCATCCGTTCGGCAAGCAGCGCCGCTTCCAGCGGCAGTCCGATATGAAACAGTCGATCGGGCAATGGCGCTGCCACATCATCGAAGAAAGGCGGTCGCAGAGCCTCCCGCGCCAGGTAGGGTTGACCCAGTTGCAAGAGAGAACGGAGCGACGCGCTATCCGGACCGGCGGCTTCAATCTTCTCGCTGGCCAGAAGCAGGCGGGCCAGACGACAGGACGCAGCCTGCTCGGCAAAAGAGCAAATGGAAGTAAAGCTGACAGCGCCTACCGTCGCGCCGCTGCGCTGCTTTTCCAGAGCCAGATGATATTCAACCAGAGCGCGCGTCACCGGACCGGGCAGCGCGGCGCGCAGGCGAATCAAGCGACTCTGCCGCTCTGCCGGATCGGAAGTCTGAAAGTAGATGGCAGCAATTCCGTTTGCAGCCCGTAGAAACTCGTCGCTTTCCGTACTCCATACGCTCAGCCAATTGCGACGTTCGCTTGGCGAGAGGAGTGTGGCGCCGTACTCAATCAGGTGGGGTATCAGCAGGCGCTTTTCCGGAAGCGACATCCCGCGCCAGTCGTCGGCATGGAGGTCGGCAAGCGCCAGGGTGCGCCCCGGAAAACTGACGCGCAGCTCTATGGCTCGCGCCGGCGACAGAGCTGTCAGCAAGAGCGCTGCAGCTGTCCAGATTAGAATTCTCCGCCTGACCATCGTTTCGAACCGTTTGCCGCCCTTCCTTCTTATGTCGATCGCTTCCGCTTAAGAGTGCAGAAGAAACGAATCGAGCTTGCGGCAGGGGGCGGGTTTTTCGTTTGACAGATTGCTGAAAAAACAGCCCGATCAGGCCGCTTTCCCCGGAGCTCTTCTAATATGACGATTCACAGTCGGATTTCCCTATTCCTGCTTGGCCTGGCCTTTGCCGCAGGCCTGGCGCCGCTTGGCGCTCAGAACGTGGAACCAGGCGCTTCAGACTCAGCGCCAGCCAATCTCCAGGCGGAAGGCGGCAATGCCCTTGATCGCCACCTGGCCTCGCAGGAAGTGGAGATTCTCCAGCGGCTCAATCTTACAGATATCCGGCGACTGGCGGTGCTGGTTGCCAACTTCGGCACGCAGGTTCAGGGAACCGCCGAAGATCTGACCAAAATCAAGGAACTCTACCGCGAAGCCCAGGAAGCCTTTTATACCCGCCGCTATTTGCTTTCTCGCAGCAAGCACCGTGAAGCGCATGAACTGGCTCGGGCTGCGTATGGCAAATTCGCCGATCGTTTTCAACGGCAGCTTTCCGAAATCATCACGCAACTCTCCAGCCAGATCGTCGATCAGGAGATGACCTTTGGAACGGAACCTGGACAAGTCGCCAACTACCAGGACGGCCGTCGCATTCGGCAGGGCGCCTTCAAATTGCAGCTGGCCTACCAGCAGTCGGCTAACGCGCGGCAGATGCTCAATGAGCAACGGCCGGACCTGGCCGTAGATCATCTGCGGCTGGCAAAGCGCTTTGCAATTTCGGCGCTGTCCCAGCTTCAAAATGATCCCGCCAAACAGCGCGAAGTCGCCGATCGCTATCATGTAGATCTCCTGGACGCCGAAGGACTGTCTGGCAATCAAGGCCAGCAGGGGGGGGCTTCGTCCTGACGGGGCCGCTTGGCCGGTGACTGGCAGACTGCTCTTTGCATTTCTTCTAATCGTATCTTGTGCCGCGCTTTCGCCGCTGGGCAGCGAAAACGGCATACCGGTTTATCGGGTAGTTGTTGATCCGGGTCATGGCGGGGCCAATGGCCGCGGTAACGACGACAAGTGGGATCCGGTAACCCGCCAGTACCTCAGTCCCTTCCTGTACGGCGCCGGATATCGCGGTTACCGCGAACATGTAATCGTTCTGGATCTGGGAAAGCGTGTACAGCGCTACCTGGACCTGACGCAGACGGAGTCTGGCTGGCGCGAATTCCAGTCAATCCTGCAACGCTTCTCCAGGCAGAGTCGATTCCAGCGTGTGATCTTTGAAACTTCAATGTCGCGCACGGATAACTTTGCAACGCACCGCTATCGCAGCGGCGAAGACCGCAACGCGCCCTTTCGACTTTATGACTTTCCGGATGCCGATGGCCGCATCCAACCCGGCCGCATTTCCTTCATTAACAGTCGCCAGCCAGAGCTGGTGCTATCGCTGCACATGAATCCAGCCGGACCCAACCATCCGGGCGGCATGGCTGCAGTACTTACGCCAGGCTATGCCACCTTTGACATGCTGCGCGCCATTCATCTGGGACAACGTCCGCTTGCAGACTTCAAGCAGAGCCCTTGGTACGGGACGTGGCTGGTTACTGATCCGGGATGGAGTCAGTGGGAAGCGGCGCGCGCCGACACCTGGGTCTATTTCAATGGCTACCGCACGTTGCGCGATGGATCGCGCATCGACTCGCGCAAGAATCGCGGTTTGCGACAGAACATGGTCCAATGGCGCTATGCCCAACCGCCGGGCTGGGAAAAACTGTACGAGCCCAATCAACCTGGCCCCTATGCCCATTCCTTTGCCGATTTTCGGCCGACTGGCGTTTTCTGGGAACGAGAGCAGGCGCAAGCCGAAGCGTGGAGACGCGAGGGAGGAGTCATGGGTTTTGGCGGCGACAACTACCTGGCCTCCGATGAGTTGATGCGCTTTGTTCAGTTTGCAGTACGCGCACAATTGCCGCCGGCCAGACGCGCCCGGGCCATGGGACGATTGGCGCCTCCTTACGTGAGCGCTTACAGTATGCCCGAATTGATCAATGCAATCAATGCCTACCTGGAAATTGGCTATATTGACGTACGACGGGACCGCGATCTACTGATGGGCAAACGCGAGGAGGTGGCGCGGGCGCTGGCTGCCGGAGTCTACTCGCTGTTCGTTGGTCTGGAAATCGATCGCGCCGCTGCAGCCAGTCCCTACTATCCGCGCGGTCAGGCGCTCGATTTTCAGCGTTACCGCGAATTGCCCGGGGGCAATTACTTCCAATCGGTAGTCGATTGAGCTTCAGCCAGCGGTCCGCCCCTTTCTGCGCTTAATCAGTGATGTCGGTCGTGTAGCGCCTGATATTGTTCGCGAGCAAACATCAGGTCGCTGGTGACAGCCCGCAGACGCGTGGAGAGATAGTGCGCTACAGAGCGGTAAAAACTGGAGGCAATCGCCGGCTCATGTTCCAGCAACTTGCGCAGTCTTTCGTAGCTCAGCACAAATAGAGCGCCGGGCTCCGCCGCTCGCACCGTAAAAGTATGCGGCTGTCCGTCCAGAAAAGGCAATTCGCCAAAATGGGCCCCGCTCCCCAGAATTCCGTAGTCGCGGTCTTCGTCTTTGCCCACCAGGCGCATGGTACCCAGCGCCACGAAATAGATCGCCTGTGGTTCCTCGCCCTGATAGAAAATGGTCTGGCCGGAACTGACGCTCTTTTCCTCTATCAGGCGAGCGATGCGGTCGACCTCCTGCGGACTCATGTCCTTAAACAGATAGATCTTTTGTAACAGGCTCGTGACCTTTTCCATAGCCATACTAGCCGCGCGAGGACCGGCGGCGCCCGCAACCAGAAATTGCTTTCACCAGACTCTGAGCCAGCAGTCGGCGGCGGTCCTATTCGACGCGAAAGGGTTCGCCCTCCCCGCGAAGGCGACCACGATCGCGCTTTTCCAGAAAACTAAGGATACGACGCTTTCGCCGCAAGGTTGCAAGATCGCGGCAGTTCCTGCTGTCCGCGCATAGCGCCGGCGAGGGAAGTCCGGCTACCAGCATCGCGCATTGCTCGCGATCCAGGCGGCTGGCCGGCCGACCAAAGCGGCGTTGCGCCGCAGATTCCAGTCCAGATTCGGCGCCGCCCCAGTAGACTCGATTCAAATACAACTCCAGGATTTCCCGTTTGCTGAAGCTCGCTTCCATGGCCTGCGCCATACGAGCTTCGCGCACCTTGCGCCAGAGCGTCCGCTCTCGACTGAGGAATAGGCTGCGCGCCAGTTGCTGGGTGATGGTCGAAGCGCCTCGCAACCGACCGCCAGCCAGCGCTCGTCGCAGCGACCGCGACAATTCACGAAGACTCAAGCCGCGATGTTCGTAGAATTGCTGGTCCTCCTGGAAAAGCAATCCAACCAGGCAGGCCTCGGGCAATCGATCGATCGACGCCAATGCTGTTGGCGGCGGCGCGCTGCTGCGTAGCGCATCAAACTCGCGAAGCAGCAGTCGACCATCGGCAGATAGCAGCGCCGGACGGCTGCCGTTGAAGCCGGCTCTGGCCTCAAGAATGGCAACTGCAAGCGTCTGGAAGGCATAGACGCATGCCGGAAATAAGAGAATCCAGATCAGCGTCAGCCAGGCCTGTCGCACAGGGCAGTAGCGGCTGCCTTGCTTCGCGCTGCCAGATTTTTCTGGCAATCCAGGAGGCGGCGGGCCGCTTGGCGGCAGATGAAATGGATCCATGGCGATCAGCTGAAGGCCATCACCGACCATAGCTATGCTTATCCGGGGAAAGATGACTGCGGTCTCCAACTCCTGCTGCAGCGCGGGGAGTCCGTCTATCTGTTGCGCAAGAGTGCAGATCCGTCCGCTGCTGCGCTGCTGCTGGAGATTGACGACCTGGCTTCGGATCGCTCGCTGAAGATCTTGATGCGCCTCTTTCCGCTGCATAAAGGCCAACTGGCGCGCTGGCTTGGGCAATTTGCCGAGGCCAGTCCACAGGCAGCTTTGAACGCCCTCGGGCAATCCTTGAACTACAAGAATCTGGAGGAATGGCAGGGCTGGGCAAAACTGGCCGAGGATTGTTTGCAGCTGGCAGTCGACTTTGATCCGCCCTTCCCGATCTTGCGCCTCTGGGAGCGACTTCCAGAGCTCGAAAGAAATCGTTGGAGCAATCTTTTTCGAAAGCGGTCCATACGTCGCAATCTGGTGCGCGATCTGATGCTGGATCTGGTCGAACTGGACGAAGCCAGGCGCCAGGAAGCCTGGCAAAGCGCCGAAGCTGAGGATCGCGGCTTTAGTGGCAAAAGCCAGAGTTTTCCGGCGGAGTTGATTCGTGATACCGTTCGCAGCCTGCGCAGACCGGCCTACAGCGCCTTGAAGAGCGAGGTCTATCGGCTCAAGCGGGCCCTCGGCCTGCCGCGCGGCGTTCAGCTGGAAATCCCGGAGGATCTGGAGGATCTGCGCCTCGAATTGCGCATTGAATTTGAAAGCGTCGCCGAACTATCGGGACGACTTGCCGCGGCAAATCGCAACAAATTTCTAGATGGTCTGAGCGCGCTGCTGCTGCGCCTTCGGGAATGACGCAGAAACCGCGATCCTGACGTCACATATTTTTGACTTGCCCCCGACCCGCCCCGGCCCCCTCCTTCTGCTATGATTGCTACGGACGCATCGGCGTTCAAGATACTCAAATCATACCGCGATTTGATCCGTCTCGTGCGCAAAAACGTACGCAATCCAGATCTTCATCAAATTCGCCAGGCCTTTCGCTTTGCCAACCGCGCACATCGCGATCAAAAGCGCCTTTCTGGCGAGCCCTACATCATCCATCCCTTAGCCGTAAGCGCCTTGCTGGCTGAACAGAGCCTCGATTCAGCCAGCATTGCCGCCGGACTTCTGCATGATGTCGTCGAAGATACAAAATTCAGCGCTGATTCGATCCAGCGTCGCTTCGGCGACGAAGTCAACGCGTTGGTCAAAGCGGTCACCAAGATCTCGCTGGTGAAGAACAAGAGCGTACGGGAGGACAATCCGCGCCTCTATTCGCGACTGAAGGAGCGCGAAGCCGCGGAAAACATTCGGATGATGCTGCTGGCCACGGCCCAGGACGTCCGCGTCATTCTGATCAAACTGGCAGACAAGCTGCACAATATGCGAACGCTGCAATTCCAGAAGGCGGAAAAGGTGCAACGCATTGCCCGCGAAGTCCTGGATATCTATGCGCCGATTGCCGGCAGGCTGGGCATGTTTCGTATGAAATCGGAACTGGAGGACCTTGCCTTTTCGCGGTTGAATCCGGATGAATTCAGCGCTATCGAAGCGACGCTGGCGCAATCGCGGCACGATCGCGAAGAATTCATCAATACAATCAAGAAGGTCCTGTTTCAGCGCCTGCAGGAGATTCATATCTCGGCGCGCATTGAAGGTCGAGCCAAGCATACCTTCTCCATCCATCAGAAAATGATTCAGCAGGAGAAACGGCTCAGCGAAATCTACGATCTGCGCGGCATTCGCATCATCGTCAATGAAATGCGCGATTGCTACGGCGCGCTGGGCATCGTCCATACGCTCTGGCCGCCGATCCAGGGCCGATTCAAAGACTACATTGCAATGCCCAAGAACAACGGCTACCAGAGTCTGCATACTACGGTGGTGGGACCGGACGGCAAGCCCCTGGAGATTCAAATCCGGACCCAGGAAATGAACGAAGTCGCGGACTACGGCGTTGCTGCGCACTGGATCTACAAAAGCGGCGGCGCCGCTACCATGGACTTAACGCGCATCAAATGGCTCAAGCGGCTGAAGCGATTGATGGAAGGCGGCGACGATTCCAGCGAATTTATCGAGGACCTGCGCCAGGAGCTACACCCCGATGAGGTATACGTTTTTACGCCAAAGGGGGATGTTATTGATTTGCCGGTTGGCTCCACTGTTCTCGATCTCGCCTTTCGCATTCACACTGAAATCGGCCTGAGCTGCAGGGGCGCGCGCGTCAATGATCGCATTGTCCCCCTGCGTCACGAATTGAAAAGCGGAGACCGTGTAGAAATCTTAACCGATAAGAGCGCACAACCTTCTCCCAGCTGGCTGCGCTACATCAAGTCGCCGAGGGCCCGGCAGAAATTGCGCTCCTACTTTCGGCGCATCCAGGAAGAAGAGCAGCCAGCGCCAGCGCGCGACGACGTGCAGCAGACTCCGCCGCGGAAACGCGGGCGGCTGGAGGATCTGGAGGAAATCCGCATTCGCCGCGCCAAGACCGACGACCCGAAGTTGGTGCCCATTGAGGTAGCGGGCGCTACCGATATTCCGGTGCGCTATGCCGGCTGCTGCCGACCGGTGCCAGGCGACCGCATCATTGGTTTTGTTACTCGCGGCCGAGGCGTTACCGTACACCGCGTTGATTGTCCGCACCTTACCCGCAGCGAGCGCAATCGCATCATTTCTGTCAAATGGGAAGGTCTCACTGAGAAATATCCGGTGCCAATTGAAATCCGCGCTCGCGACCGGCAGGGACTGTATCTCGATCTGGTGGGCGGAATCACTCGAACCTACACCAACATACTAAAGGCCGAAGCGGATATTCCGCGCAACGGCGAGGACACGATGCACGCTCGTTTTCTGGTGGAGGTGGAGCACATTGACCATCTGCGGGAAATTTTCGAGTCGCTGCAGGGCGTTCCGGGGGTGATTCACGTTACGCGCATTGACGGCGACACGCTCTGAGTCTCATCGACTGTTTGGATTGGCATTGTAGTCGGGATCAAAGTCATCTTCTTCCGCCTGCTCCGCTGTGGCCGGCCTGGGCGCCGGCTTCAGAAGCGCCTCCACCGCCGACCATTCCGGACCGATCAGCACCGCGCCATTGACGCGCATGACCGGCAGATGGAAGCTCTCTACGGTCGGGTCGGTCTGGCGAACCAGCTGCCACATCTCTCTGCGCCGACTTTCACTCTCGTCGATGTCAAAGAATCGGTAGGCCAACGCGCTCTGCTCAAGATTACGCACCATTTCCTGACAGAAACCGCAGCCATGGCGTCCGTAAACATCAATCTGGTTATCGCGGCTGAATCGGGCCGCTGCGCTCTGACAGGATGCCAGCGCCACAAACAGGCAAAGCGCTGCCGCAACTTGTTTCATTTCCATTTGACCTCTCCCCTGCCGCCGGCAGCCTGGATGCGTGCCCCGACGTCGCCTGGTTGCCGCGCTGGCTGTAACTATGCCTGCATTGATGGCAGGAGCGGTTACGGCTCGCGTCTACCTGCTGCCAGAGCGCGCTCTGGAACAAGTCTTTCCTGGAAGCGAAGTGCAACGCCAGAGCATTTATCTCAGTGAGGCAGAACAGTCTCAGCTGGCAATGCAGGGCGGCGGCGATGCCGGCCGTTTTTTCACGGCATACCTGGCCCGGCGCCAGGGTCGGCTCGAAGGCATCGCCTTCTTTGATACACACCGCGTCCGAACCAAAGAACAGACGCTTTGCATCGCCGTCGCGCCGGGCGGCCGAATCCTGCAGGTCCGCATCATCTCGTTCTTTGAACCAACGGATTTTTTGCCGCCGCAACGCTGGCTCGATCTCTTTCGCAACAGAACGCGCGCCGACTCGCTACAGCCAGGCTCAGATTTGCCAGCCATCACCGGCGCAACGATGACCAGCACGGCCAGCGCGCGCGCTGTCCGTCGCGCCCTATGGCTTTATGATCTGCTGCGCAGCCGCGGGATAGATGGCCTGTGAAGTTTCTGGCCACAGGGAAGCTGCAGGGAGCGGAGGGTCCGCGGCTGCTGCTCAGCTTCGCTCTGCTCTTTGCGCTTTGTTTTCTGGGCGCTCACGCGCTGCGCGAAGCCTCCTACTGGAGCTTTTCCCCGGAGCGCGTCGCCTCCGAGCTGGCCGCGCCGGATGGGCAGCCTCGCAACTTTTCTTCGCCGGAAAGCAGCGCCGCCCTGCAAGACCTGCACATTGATCTATTCTTATTTTCTTTTCTATTCCTGCTGATTGCCTCGACTTTACAGGCGCTGCCGCTGCCCGCGGCCTGGAAGCGTACGCTGATTTGCGCCGCCGCGCTAACGCCGCTGCTTTATCAATGCTTTCGATACCTGATGCACCTCTACGCCAATCTGGCCTGGGCAGCGTTGGCCACAGCGCCGGCGCTATACCTGTGCTACCTGGCATCCATTGCAACGCTGCTGGCCGTACTGTGGCGCAGATCGGACGGGAAGGCGGCGAAGTGAACGAGCAATCTGGCCAGCGCAGTATTGTAGCCGTTTTCTTGCTCTATTTTCTAATTCAGCTGGTCAGCGCAGCGGCGCTTTACGGCCTGCGCCAGGGCTATACGCCCGCGACAACCTATGCCTACTATGCAGGTTCGGAGGCGGCGATGCTACGCTATCCCGGAACTCCAGATCGCTATCTGCAGGCAAAGACCTACGACGGCATTCTCAAACTCGGTCTGGCACATGTTTTTGTCTATGGTCTTACGGCCTTTGTTCTGGGCCACCTGCTGCGCA
This sequence comes from Leptospirales bacterium, assembly GCA_019694655.1. Taxonomy (NCBI): domain Bacteria; kingdom Pseudomonadati; phylum Spirochaetota; class Leptospiria; order Leptospirales; species Leptospirales bacterium. Next base: position 253,789 of record JAIBBN010000004.1, on the reverse strand, counting down.
GCAGCTGCCAGGGTCCGCCCTTCTTGGTCGACGCATGGCTTGGCGTCTACTATGCGCTATGCGCAATCGAACTTGCGGCGCCTTTTCTGACCAGAGCGCTGGACCTGCCTGGCAGCTTTCGTCTTGCTTCGGTTCTACTTTACCTTGGAAGCTCGCTTTTTACCGCCGGATGGCTCGCCATCCGGCTTACAATCGCCCGGCCTATTAGAAGATAAAACCGACGGCTACATTGATCTGATCGACCTTGTTGTTGGAAGGACGGCGCCCCTCAATATCGCGATGCAGCCTGGTTGCGGATTCATGTTGTTCATACTCCGCTTTGATAACTACATTCGGATGGGGATACCAGGCCAGGCCCATGGTCACAATCGATTGGTCGTTGACGCGATCGGCCAAACCCTGAACGCCGTAGGCCTCGGTCTCGGCGGCGCGGCTCTGGATAATGCCGCGGGCCCGGTTCAACGCCGCGCTGCGCGTATTGCCCGGACAGCTTCCGCCAAGTGCAGTCGCACACAGGAGATCAAGCTGGTCCTCCTCTCCGCCCGGATAGCGCTGCACAGTTTGCCATTGCGTATTGAGTCGCTCGTAGCGGAGGTAGGGATAAAGTTTCTGCTCTGAAGCGAACAGGCTCAGCACGTTGAAGCCGATCTCCCCGTAGGCGCCCCAGACGCGCTTGCCAATATTTTTGTTCGTTGCATTGTTCACTGCACGTACGCCGTCCTCATTGAGCCATCCCTCTGTGTAAAGGGCCCGGCCGCGCCACGGCCCGCGGTCCAATTCCAGGTGGCCTTCGGCCATCTGGACGCGCAAACGTGCGTCTTTGCGCAAATTGCCTTTGATCTGATTGGCCACAGCAAGCAGTCCGGTGGAATCATTCAGCCCTGCCAGCGGATCATAGAGATTGCTTTTCCAATCTACAGCGGCAAGTTCTCCCTGGTCGGCTTCGCCCGAGTAATACGCCGCACCCAGACTGAAGCCTTCGGCCAGGTGCAAATCCAGCTGTCCTACCCAGGCAAAATCTTCGGCGCGCGCCTGCGATCCCTTGCTGCGTCCGCTGCGAATCCACGTGCTGTCGCTGAACTTCGAACCGCGCGGCCCGTTGACAATACCGGCGCGGTAGTACAGCAAATCTCCAAGATTGCCATGCAGTAAGAGCCCGATCTCGCGCCAGGTAGAAGGGATCAAGTCCGTCTCTGTGCGAGTGCGCTCTACGGGCAGAAATGTGGTTGGTTCATGACGATAGTTATATATTCCGAAGGGAACCAGATTGAGCCCGGCCTGCAATTGCAAGGCATCGGCAAAATGCAAATCAAGGTAGGCAAACTCCACTGCGACCTCTGAAGCGGCAATCGATTCGCTCTCGCTGGAAGTTACCAGGCCGCTTGAATCCGTCGATACTTCAGTCACAACTGTTTCTTCTTCGAAGCCGGCGTGCTCGTACTCCAGCTCGCTATTGAGCACAATCCAGTCATTGAAGCGATAGCCGGCATACAGAATGAAACGATGCAGATCGGTCTGGTCGCTGCGGTAGTTGGAGCGGTAGTTGCGGTATTTCACCTCGCCATAGCCGCCCCACGAAAGTCCTTCGCCGCTGGTGTAGGCGCTGGAGGCAGCCGGTCCCAGTCCGCCGACGCTTTCGTAGCTGTGCGTCGCTCGCGAAAGGCGCAACTTTTCCAGCTCCTCTTCCAGGATTCCAATGCGCTCCTCGGCTGAAGGCTGTGACGCGGGCGGAGCAGTCGGCTGCGTCTGGGCAGCCAGGGTCGTATGCAGAATCAGGGGCAGTAGCAGGGAGAGTCCCTGGCTAAGTTGCAGCAGTCGGCGGCGGATGTGAGCCATATTCAGTATTGTTCCTTTGTCCCTGGAACGCTTGGTCCAGGGAAGAGTCCGCAACCGACTCAGGCGGGGCTCAAATCCTGGCAACAATTTTTTTGAGACTGCGTCTCGATATCATGAGCCAAAATCACGTCGCCGCAGTATGATTCGGCCGTCCATCAACAGGAAGCGGCCGCCGCCGCTGATCCCGCCGCCCTCCAGACGATAACGACGGATGCCGGCGCCAAAGTCGACTTCCACGCCGGGAAAGATGGCCTGCTCGGCGCTGACCTCAGCTTCCGGCGCCGGAGTCGTCGCGGCGTAGAGTTTCTTGCGCTGGTCTTCAAGGTTGCGCACTGCGGATTGATACTTCGCTACAATGCGTTCCAGTTTGTCGCGAGTTGCCTCTTCTTCCTTCGCGGCGGGACGGCCGCGTCGCAGCGATTCGTTCAGCTGGGCGAGGTGACCCTCAGCGCGTCGCAGCGTATTTTCGGCCTCGGACAATTCAGCAAGCAGGGTCTGGATGCGCGCCATTTCTTCCGGCGTAACGCCAACGGTAATCTGGGTCAGGGCTTCCGAGCGCGCGCCGAGCTTGCTGGCGCGGACGCGTGCGCCCGCAAGAAGTACGCCGCCGATGATTTCGCCGCGGCCGCCAAGGACGATGATATCCTTACCGGCGCTGATTCGCGAATTGATCGCGGCTTCCTCGATATAAACGCTGCCATTGGCTGAGATATTGCCGTCCTGGACAAAGCGAGCGTAAACGTTTGCGCCGGAATGTATCATTCCGGCGTTGCGACAGAAGGCGCCGCCGGCCAAACTGATATCGCCTCCAGCCTGCAATCGCACATTGCCAATTGTTTTCTCGATGGCAATATCGCCGCTGGCTGTTACGGAAAAGCCGTCGAGGACAGTTCCCTGAATGCGTACCGTACCGGGGTAATCAATGTTACCCACACTGTAGTCGACATCGTTCAATTCGAGAATCGGCTCGACGGAGATGCGCGGGCAGAGTCCCTCGGGCTGTTCCACGCGCACATGTCCATCGATGCCTGCTGTCACCGTGCGCAGGGCGCTATCAAATGTTACATTGGCGCCCGCAATGATTTCCGGCGTAGCACTGGCCGGCGGCGGCAGCGACTCTCCGCGTACGTTGAAGCCGGCAGATCCCTCTTCTCCCGGCAGCAGTTCAGCAAGCAACTCGCCGCTGTGGCAGGTCTGAATTACATTCAGTTGGCGAAAGTCGACGCGACCCTCGCTCGATTCCGGCGCCGCGCGCGGATGGGGATTGAAACGATAATTCACTTTCGCCGGTCGGCCTGGCGCTGGATGGCTTCCGCGCGCCGCTTCCAGTCGCAAGCGTTCCGGACTTTGAAAGATCTCGCCCAGCGGCGCCGCCGGTCCGACGGGCGGCAAGCGTCTGGCGGAAGTATCTGCCGATTGCTGGAAAACCGCGCCGCTGGCCACACGTTGCAGCAGCGACTCATCAATACCGGCGACGACGCCGCTCTCGGCCAAGAGCGCCCGCAGTTCATCAGCGGCCGGCAGGCGACCGCCAAAGCGCGGCGGGGCTAATTCCAGCCAGGCGCGCATGGCGTCCTTGTCTACTTCCACAACAACGCTGGCATCGACAGACTGCGGCGGCCGCCAGGCGCCGACATCATGAGTCGCGCCGTCGGCCTGCGCTACGATCTCTTCAATCGCCGGACGGTCGGCGTATTCAATCTTGAACAGATCCAGGCGCGCAAAAACATCCTGACTGCGCACGGCCTTGCCGCGTGCGCCGGGGGCAAAGACCGACAGCAGCGCGCGTCCGTTGCGCTCCTCCACCAGAAAGCGGCCGTTTTCGCTTTCTTCAATATCGCGCAAGAAATCGCTATGCGATCGCATTGGCGCTCCTCCGCGCCAGCGGCAGAAAATCATCAAAGAAGCGGCGGTAGGTCTTGGCGACGCAACCTGGATCCCGAATGTAAAGATCGACGCCGGCCGCCGCCAGTGCAAAGGCCATGGCCATGCGATGATCCCTGTAGGTTTCGATATGCGCCGAACGCCATTGCTTCGGCGGCAGAATATAGAGCGCGTCAGGAAATTCTTCTACGATGCCGCCAAGCTTGCCAAGCTCCGCGGCAAGGCCGCGGATGCGCTCCGACTCTTTGACGCGCAGGTTGGCGATATTGCGGATGCGCGTCTGGCCAGTACAGAAAAGCGCCAGTACGGCCAGAGTCATTGCCGCGTCCGGCATGGCGTTCATGTCCACATCAAGGGCCCGCAGCGCAGCGCCGGCCGGCGGTCCGCTGCATTGCAGATAGTCATCGCCGCTCTCAATGGTCGCGCCCATTTGCTGCAGCAACTGCAAGAAACCGATGTCGCCCTGCCGCGATTCTTTACCGAGGCCGCGCACACGCACCGGGCCCGAGCCAGGCAGCGCGCCCGCCGCCAGAAAGTAAGTAGCGGCGCTGGCGTCGCCTTCCACGAAATATTCGCCGCGCGCCTGATAGACTTGCGGCGCCTGGATGCGGAAGCGGCGATATCCCTCGCGCTCAACCAGCACGCCAAAGTCAGCCATCATCGCCAGACTCAGATCGATATAAGGTTTGCTGACCGGCTCCTCCGGCAGTTCGATTTCCAGCGGCGATTGGGCCAGCGGCGCGGCCATCAGCAGCGCCGATAAAAACTGACTGGAAACGGCCCCGGACAATTGCACTCTGCCGCCCGGGATGCCCCGGGCTTCCAGCGTCACCGGCGGACAGCCATCTGGACTGCTCTGAATGGCGATCCCCAATTTCTGCAGGGCATCAATCAAATCGCGCACCGGTCGGCGACGCATCTGTTCGTTGCCATCAATGCGAAAATGCCCGTGACTGGCGCACAGGATGGCAGTAAGCGGCCGCAATGCAGTGCCGGCGTTTTCCAGCTGCAGCTCTGCGCCAGCGGCCGGAAAGGCGCCGCCGACGCCATAGACTGTGCAACTGTCGGCAGCAGCCAGGTCGCGCTCCAGACGCACACCCAGTTGCGGCAGGGCGCGGCGCAGGACGTCAATATCCTCGGCATCGGGAAGATTGTGCAGCAGAGTTCGACCGGAACTCAAGGCCGACAGCAGCAGCGCGCGATTGGCAATGGACTTCGAACCAGGCGCAACACACTGCCCTTGAAACGAATCGATCTTCGGCAAGAACAGTTCCGACTTCACAGGAACAGCAGCGCCCTGCGCCCCGTCAGGCGAAACAAAAATCTTCGCCGACTGGCCTCGCAGAGAAACATTGACCGCCGGCTGGCGGAGTGCAGGCTGCCGATGTGGAACGTCGGGAACTGGAAGAGGGCCTCAAGCTACAGCTGGATTTTGACAAGCTGAAGAGCGTGGCCGCCGGCGAGGCTGTCCTGCCGGTTGTTGTCCAGCACGCTGATAGCGGCGAAGTACTGATTCTGGCCTACGTCAACCGAGAGGCCTTACAGCGTTCGCTCAGCGAATCACGCTGTGTATTTTACAGCACATCGCGCCAGCAACTCTGGATCAAGGGAGAAAGCTCCGGCGATCGCATGCAGCTGGTACAGGCGCTGGTTAACTGTGAGCAGAACTCGTTGCTTTTTCTGGTGCGACCGGCGGCGGGCGTCTGCCACACGCGCGACAGCGATGGACAAACGCGAGGCAGCTGTTATTATCGCAGCATCGAAGGCGAAGGTCCGTTGCTGCGCTGGCGGCGTGCAGAATGATTTGAATCGCCGGCGCCAGCCGGATCTCAGTACGGTTCTTCCCGCAACCAGGCCGCGGCTTCTGCGGCATGATAGGTAAGAATCATATCAGCGCCGGCGCGGCGCAAACACTGCAGGGTTTCCATCGCCGCTGCGCGATAGTTGAGCCAGCCGCGTTCGCCGGCGGCGCGCAGCATGGCGTATTCGCCGCTCACGTTGTAGGCGGCGATCGGCAGGTCGCTGCTCTCGGCAAGGGCCCGAATCACATCGAGATAAGGCAGGCCAGGTTTTACCATGAGAATGTCGGCGCCTTCGCTGGCATCAAGACGCGCCTCGCGCAACGCCTCGCGACGATTGGCGGGATCCATCTGGTAGGTCTTTTTGTCGCCGGAGCGGGGCGCGCTTTCCAGAGCATTGCGAAAAGGGCCATAGAAGGCGGAAGCATACTTAGCCGTATAGGCCAGAATGCCCGTTTCAGTGTAGCCCTGATTGTCGAGCGCCTTGCGAATGAAGGCGACGCGTCCGTCCATCATATCGGAGGGGCTGACAAAGTCGGCGCCAGCCTGCGCCTGGACTAAGGCCATCTCCGCCAGCAGCGGCAGCGTCTCATCATTCAAGATGCGGCCATCCGCAGACAGCAATCCATCGTGGCCATCGGAACTGTAAGGATCGAGGGCCACATCACTGAACAGGCACAATTGCGGGTATGCCTCTTTCAGGGCGCGAATGGCTCTCGGATAAAGTCCATCTACGCGCAGCGATTCGCTGCCGCGAGCGTCCTTGCGCTCCTCTTCGATGCGCGGAAAAAGCGCCGCCGCCGACACGCCAAGCTGCAAAAGCTTTTCGACATCAACCAGCAGCTGATCAATGCTCAACCGTTCCATGCCCGGCATGGACTCGATCGCCTGCCGCTGATTGCGACCATCGACCACGAACAGCGGCTGAATCAAATTGGCCGCAGAAACGCTTGATTCGCGCGTCAGGTTTCGCAGCGCTGCGCTGCGTCGATTGCGTCTGGGACGTTCCAGCATTCGATCACGGAATACTGGCGGCCTGCAGGGCGGCAATACGCTTTTCCAGCGGCGGATGGGTCGCAAACAGAGCGCGGAAACCTTCATTGCGTCCGAAAATCTGCATCGACGCAAAGCTTTCCGCTGGCTTCTGCGAGGGCAGCCGCATGTTCTGCTGCAGCGCCCGGAGCGCTGCAATCATCTTCTGCCGGCCGGCCAGCGAGGCGCCGCCGGCATCGGCCCGAAATTCACGGAAGCGCGAAAAGGCCGAGACCACCAGCATCCCGAGCAGACCGAGGACAAGTTCCATCAACATCAGGATTCCGTAGTAAGCAAAGCCGCCGCCAAACGATCGCCGATCGTCGTCCTGACCGCGACCGCTCAAGAAGGCGGTGGCAGCGGTGGCCAGAATGTGCGCCAGGAAGAATACAAAGGTATTGATGACGCCCTGCAGCAGAGTCATGGTCACCATGTCGCCATTAGAAATGTGCGCGATTTCGTGGGCCAGTACGCCATCCAATTCTGAATCATCCATGTGCTGCAGCAGAGCGCTGGAGACGGCTACCAGCGATCGATTGCGGGAGGGGCCGGTAGCAAAGGCGTTCATCTCGGCGCCATGCCAGACGCCGACTTCGGGCATTGTCTCCAGTCCGGCGGCGCGCGCCAGGCGGTGCACTCGCTCCACAAGCTGCCGTAATCGCGGCTCGCTGCTGCTGGGCGCAATCACCTGAACGCCCATCATCGTCTTTGCCATCCAGCGCGAGGCGGCCAGCGAAAAGAAAGCGCCGCCAAAGCCAACGATCGTCGCCATTACGAAAAGGCCGACGTAGTTTCCTGGCAGGTAGCGGCCCAGGCCGAGAGCTGCGGCCAAAAAGGTGATCGTGGATACGATCAAAACCACCGTCAGCGACATCAGGAATATTCTTCGCACCATTCAATCAAACCTCTGCTCAGATCATTTCCGTAAAACAAATATCGATGCCATCAATCTTCGGCGAGCGTAATTTGTCCAGGTACCGGACGAACCTTCGCCGAGCTTGCTGACCGATACAAGGTCCGGCCCCGGAGCGTAACAACGCAACAGGCCGGCCGCGGCGGCCAAAATTACGGCGCTCAAGCTTGCAATTCGGGACGATTTTGAAAGTGCAAGAGCGCCTGAGGATTGGCAAGGGCCTCCAGATTCGGGATGGGCAAACCCATCACCGCCCGACGTACGGCGATCTCAACCTTCTTCAGATTGCGGGTATAGGGAATCTCCGGCGTTTGCAGTATGATTGTCGGGACATGACGCGGGCTGAGCTCGGCTCGAATCTGGCGACGAATCCGATCCTCAAGTTGTGCATTCAACTCCAGACCATTGCGCAACTTTACAAACAGTACGACACGCACATCGTTTTGCCAATCCTGCCCGATGCAAACGCTGTCCTCGACCTCCGCCAGAGACTCCGCTACGCGATAGATATCGGCAGTACCGATGCGCACGCCGCCCGGATTCAATGTGGCGTCGCTGCGACCCGATACGCGCAGGCCGCCATGCGCTGTGATTTCTGCAAAGTCGCCATGGCGCCAAACCCCGGGATATACGTCGAAGTAAGCGCGGCGATAGAGCTCGCCATCCGGATCATTGATGAAATGGAGCGGCATCGAGGGGAAGGCGCGCGTACAGACCAGCTCCCCTTGCTGTTCGATCACGCTCTGGCCATTCTGGTCCCAGATCTCGACGCTCATGCCAAGGCCCAGACATTGCAACTCTCCGCGACGCACCGGCAGCATAGGATTGCCCAGAGCAAAGCAGCCATTTAGATCGGTTCCGCCAGATATTGAGGAAAGCTGTACATCCTGCTTGATGGAATGGTAGACAAAATCAAATCTCTCTGGCGGCAAGGGAGAGCCGGTGGAAAGCACACACTGCAGGTCATGCAGCCGAAATTCGCCGGCAACATTGGTTCCACTCTGTTCCAGCGCCGCCAGATAGCGCGCGCTGGTTCCGAAAATGCTCAGGCGATGCTGTTCGGCCAGGCGCCAGAGAATAGCGGGGTCTGGGTAAAAGGGATTCCCGTCAAATAGCAAGAGCGTGGCGCCGCTTGCCAGCGCGCTGACCAGCCAGTTCCACATCATCCAGCCGCAGGTTGTGTAATAGAAAATCCGCTGACCGGCGCGCAGATCGCAATGCAACTGATGCTCCTTCAGGTGGTTGAGCAGCACGCCCGCGCCCTGTACCATGCACTTGGGCAGACCGGTGGTGCCCGAAGAATACATGATATAGACTGGATGATCAAAGGGAAAGTCTGGAGTATCTTCGGCGGCGAGCGGCGAGTTTGCGCAGCACTGCTCGAAGTCGACGCTGCGAACTGAGGGCGATCCGCCAGAGTCGAGACCACATACAGAAACCAGGGCTACCGCCTGCAACGAAGGCAGCGCAGCAATGATCTCGGCACAGCGCTGTCGGATATCGATCTTCTGACCCTTAAAAAAATAGCCATCGCTGCAAACCAGGACGCGCGGCGAGGCCTGGCCAAAGCGATCGAGTACGCCCTGAACGCCAAAGTCCGGCGAGCAAGAGGTGAACACGGCGCCGATCATCGTCGCTCCAAGCATGGCAATGACCGTCTCGCTGCTGTTGGGCATCAAGGCCGCGACCACGTCGCCGGAACGGACGCCCTGCTGGCCAAGCCAGGCGGCAAAACCGCGCGCGGCGCGCGACAGCTCGGCAAAGCTCATCTGCCTGGCCGCCTGGTCCTCGATTACGGAAATCAATGCAATGGCGTCGTCGGAGCGGCTCAGCAAATTTTCGGCGAAATTGAGACGCGCGCCGGAAAACCAGCGCGCGCCTGGCATCCGCCCTGCATCGTCTACTACCTCGGTCCAGGGAACTCGAAGGCGCAGGCCGCAATTTGCCGCAACCAGCGCCCAGAATGGCCCTGGCTCTTCGGTCGACCAGCGATGCAGTTGCTCATAGTTCTCAAGCGGCCTGGCGCTTAGCCTTCGGGCCTCGTTCCAGAAGGCAGCCAATCGGGAGGCGCTGGCCCGCTCTGGCGATGGGTTCCAGAGGATGGACGCTTCCGACGCTGCCGCCATCGCTCCGCAATGGCGCGCCTTCGCTCGGCGACAAGCAAAATCAAGCTGTATGGCCGATGAGTCGACCGTCGCTCCGCGTCTTTGTAATTGACAGAGTTTCAGCAAGCGCCGCAGGCTTGACCGAAGGCAAGCGCATGGTAGATCCAACTCGCAAGCTGCTCACTCTGCGCTCCCTTGATGATTTTGTCCGCCAGCAGCTGACGGATATCTCTGAAGAGCTCGAGGGCAATCTAAAGATCGAAGGTCTGGCCCACGCCATGCACTTTGTGCTGATGGAGCTTGTAGGCAATGCTGTAAAGGCGAACCTCAAGCGCGTCTATTTTGCCCGACACAACTTCGACATGGATAACAGCGAAAGCTACGCCGCGGGCATAGCGTCCTTTATGGGCGACTACGGCAACACGGACGATCTCGAATACCAGCAGGCGCTCAATGAGCTCGATCTGCACGTGAATGTTGAAGTGGATGTAAGCCACGAACGGGCGTTGATCTACGTGCGCAACAATGCGCTGATACTCGCAGAGGAGGAGCGCCGCATCCGTCGGCAGTTGGCAGGGTCGATGAATATCAAGAACATCGTCGAGTTCAGTATGCACTATGGCGACGAGACGGAGGGGCGCGGGCTGGGGCTGGCTATGATCGTTCTTCTGATTCGCGATCTTGGATTCGATCCAGAGTATTTTCGCGTCTTTTCCGACGGACAGCGTACCGTGGCGCGCATCGAATTTCCGTTGAGCAAGGACTACCGGCCGATTCGCAAACGCCTGGCAAAACTCAATCCGGCTTGAGGGCTGCTGTCGCCATTGAAGGCTGAAGCCGACGACTGCGCCAATTCCAGAAGGCGGCCAGCAGGCTGCCGATCAAACAATGTGTCATAGCCGAAATCGCGCCCGGTAAATCTGCTGCCACGCCGGGGAAATTGTTACGCGCCAGGTCCACGGCCAGACCGCTGTTTTGCATGCCAACTTCAATGGAAATAGTGCGCGCCTCCGTTTCGTTGGCCAATAGACGGCTGGCCAGATAACCAATACCAAAGCCTGTGCTGTGCAACAGGAAGACGGACAGCACTACCATCCAGCCGGCGTCGAGGATTACATCGCGGCGCGCGGCCAGTACCGCGCCGACGATCATCGCAATCGCGATCACCGCCAGCGGCGGCGCGACGGGCAAGAGCAGACGCGTGAAGCGTGGGAAATAGCGCCGCAGCAAAAGCCCCAGCACGACGGGGGCGACAATTACTTTGATCGTATCCAGCATCAGTTGCAATCGATCGACCGGCATATAGTCGCCGGCCAGAACGTAGGTCCAGAATGGCGTCAGCAACACGGCAAGCAGCGTCGACAGGGCTGTCATGCAAACGGATAGGCTCAGATTGCCGCGCGCCAGAAACGTTACCACATTCGACGCAGTTCCGCCCGGCGCTGCCGCCACCAGCGCCAGACCAACCACCATTGCCGGCTCAAGCGGGAGACAGCGGCTAAGAATGTAGCCAGCGGCCGGCATGATTGTGAACTGCAGCAATGCTCCCAGCAGGATGAGCGCTGGCCGCGACAATGCGCGTCGGAAATCCGCCAGACTCAAGGTCAAGCCCATGCCAAGCATGATTACGGCCAGACCAATGGAGATCATCGGGCCCTTGACCCAAGACAATGCTGGCGGATGGATCAGGCCAATGATCGCAGCCAGAATGGTCCAGAGCGGAAACCAGTATGTAAATCGCTGTAAGAGTTGCATCATGGCTGCTGGCAAGCCCCGTCTGTTACGCCTTGAATCATCGACTGACCAAACAGCTGCTTCATTGATCTGGCGCGCCCATGCCGCTCAAGGCACAGTATCGCCGGCAGCGGGACCAAGATACTTCAGTCGAAGAATAGAAATATCATCGGTCAGCTGACCGCGGCGCTGCAATAGCTGGTAAATTTCGGCTGGATCGCCCATTGCCTCGCGGGCCGCCGCCAGAAAGACTTCGGGAGAACTGACCAGCTTGCGCGCTTCCTCGCTATCGCCAAGCAAGAGATCGTCGCGACCATCCGTGGCGGCCAAGAGCGAGGCGCCGGCGCTGAGACGCAAATGATGAATCGGCAGACGCAAATCTGGCGCGACGGGCATCCCCAGGCGCGGCGCCTGCGTGGCCTCGCTCAACAACCGCACCTCTCCCCCTTCCAGCAAAGCCGGAGGCGGATGATCGGACAGCGACAGCCAGCAGTCGCCAGTGCCGGCGTCGATCACGCCCAGAATGCAGGAGGCCATCATATATCCGCTAAAAGACGAAAAGATCAAGCTGAACTCGCGGTAGCAGCGATGCAGCCATGCCTCCGGAGAACTTTCGATGCTTCGACCGGAAACTGTCAGCGCCTCAAATACCGCTGCAAGAATCAAGACTCCGCCGGCGCCCTGCAGCGACTTGCCCATGGCGTCAGCATTGACGAAGACAGCGCAGTCCCGCTGGCCAACCTGTAAACGTCGCACCAGGCTGATATCGCCGCCGATTTGTTCGTTCCATCGTTTAAATTGAAACTGCTTGATCTGTCTGGTGAAAGCCTGCGCCGCTACGCGCTTTGAATCGTAGCGAATGCTGGATAGCGGCTCAACCAGTTGTGAGATCAGATAGTAGTCCAGGTCCTGCTGCAGCTTCAGTTCGCGCAACTGACGCAGGGTTTGCTGTAGTTCCTGGGTGCGCGTTGCCACTCGATCTTCCAGTTGGGCATAGAGGCTGGCATTATCCAGAGCCGCCGCCGCTTGTGCGGAAAGCAGCCCAATCAGCTCGATACGCTCCGGAGTAAAAATACCGGGCGCCAGATCATTGTCCAGATAAAGCAACGCTATCAGTCGCCCGCGTTGCAGCACTGGCGCGCAGTACAGCGAGCGGGCGCCCTCCGGTCCATCGACGGCGCCTAGCTGTTCGCGCACATCATACTGTGCTATGGCTTGCTGACTGGCATGAACCCGTTGCAGCACGGCTTGCGGCAAGAACTCCAGGCGAGCCGCCGGCAAATCGGCCGCTTCCACCTGCAAATCTGCGGCGAAGGCGCCAAAGGCGCGTACGCGTAGCTCCGTGTCGTTTGGCGTCAAGAATGCGCCTCGACGGGCGCCGGAAACTACCATGATCGCTTCCAGCGCCCGGGGCGCCAGTCGCTCCAGCGTAATCTCGCCGGAGATGGCGCGCGCCGCGTTGAGCGCCGCGGCGACAAGCGGAGAGGATGAGGCTAACGCTACTTCAGCGCGCACCGGATGCGAACCAGGATGCAAGAGCGCCGCTACTTTGCGCGCACCCCAGCGCTCCAGTGTCAGGCGGGCTCCGGCGCGCGCACTGTCCGCGGCAGCTCGGGCGTCCAGGGTCTCTAACAATTCCGCACTGCGCAGCGCGGCAATCGCCGCCAGCGGCAGATCTTCGTCGCCAATGGCGCTGCGCTGCGCCTTGCTGAAGGCAGAAATTGCCCCGCTAAGATCGCCGCGTCGCCACCGCGCCTCCCCCTCCACAAAGTATTGCTGAGTTTCAAAATGCGGCGCGGGGTCATCGCGTCGTAGTCTTCGAATTCGCTTTTCCGCCTGACGCAGACGCCAGCGCATCCGGCGCGACAAGCTGCCTTTGCGCAATTGCTGTGACAGAGCCAAAACCACATAGACTTCGAAGCAGACCCCCAAGGCCAGCGGGCGCGCCGGTTCAAAAATCGGCGTTGCCAGGGCAATGGCCTGCAGCGCGCGTTCCGACTGCCCGAACAGCACGCCATCGCGCAGGTCCAGAAAATGGCGAAAAATTAAGGTCACCGGGTTGCCGCTTTGCATCTGTCGCAGATGCTCGGCGGCATCGTAGGCGCGCGCCGCAAGCGCCGAAGAGCTTTGCCCGCTGAGCTGCTGGCAGGAATGAAGCGCCAGCAGGAAGTCGCCTTCTACATCGCGATCGCCGCTGCGATCCGTAAAGCGGAGGAAGGTCTCCGCCAGTCTGGTCAGCTCCGGCAGCGGTTCGCCTCGCGCCGTGGCGCAGAAAATTCGATTGGCAAGAGCGTAGCCGGCATAGACCAGATCGCCCGTTTCCAGGCCAGAGCGAAAGGCGCGCCGCAGATAGCTGTGATTGCTGCGCATCGGATTCTGCCAGTGGTTGATGAAGCCGCCATAGATTACCAGAATCCTTGCACGCAAGGCGGCCGAGCCAGCGGCCTCGTTGATTTCCATCGCGACGCGACCAATGCGATCGGCCTCTGCATGTCGACCGAGGGGCTCGGTAAGCAGCGCCGCGTAGATCATAAATGCATAGCCGCTGGCGCCGGACAGGCCATGACGCAGAGAAAACCGCGCCATCCGGAGCGACAGTACCGCAAACAGATTCTGATCGGTGAAGAAGGCCGGCGGCGCAAGGGCCATCATCAGCTCCATGGCGATGAGCAGTCGCGGCCGATGCATCAAAGGCAGCTGCTGAAAATCGGCGGCGCTCAGACCGCGACGGGCAATTTCCAGACGGCCAAGTTCCCAGAGTACCGCTGCTTTCCCCGGCCGCTCGCGCAAACGCAGGCCCAGCAGACGCAGACCGCGCAGGCCCATTCGAATTGCCTCGCCGTGTCTGCCCTGATTGGTGTAGAGTACGACCAGCTTTTGATGTATTGCGGCGACCAGATCCAGGTCTTTGCAGCGTTGCACGAGAACAGCAAAGCGTTGCTCGGCTGAACCGTAGTCCCCGCTGAGATACTCGCTTTCCAGAGCAAGAGACCAGGCGCGCGCAGCCAGTTCCGGACGCTGCGACCAGAGCTGATCCTCCTGCAGGGCAATTGCCGCGCGCGAGTTTTGCGCCGCTTGATCCCATGCTGCGCTGCGCATGGCCTCCGCCGCCGCGGAAAGATTGAGTTCGATCAGGCGCATTCTTTCAGCTTGCGTCAGATCCGAAACGCTTGCCCCATTCAATTGCCGAACAATCGCGAAAATGCTGATCGCTTCTCCCTGATCCAGCTTTTGCAGCAGACGACGCCCGACGTGCAATCGAAGCTGAGTTGCCTGATCCTCGCCCAGCAATGCGGCGGCCGCTTCCTGCACGCGATCATGAGCAAATTCGATCAGGCGTCGCTCGCCTTCATCGCGAAAGGAAATCAGACCATCGGCCAGCGCTTCTTCAAGCGGATCCGATGCATCGCCGCCGCGCAGCTGAGCCCAGATATGCTGAAACAGCTCCTCCTCCGGCGCAGCGCCAATGTGGGCCAACGCTCCCAGGGCCTGACGCGTTTGCTCCGAATAAACAGCAAGGCGACCGACCAGAAATTCGGTGATGCTGCCCGGAACGACCGCCCCCATCCCCTCCAGATTCCAGCTCCAGCGGCGACGACCGGCATCGTAACGAATCCAGCCTTCGCCGGCGCCGGCATACAGCAGGCGTAGCGAATAGAAGGCATTGCCGCCGGTACGCACATGGACCGCCGCCGCCAAACTCAGCGCCTCTTCCCACGGCGCCGCCAGACTCTCGGCGATCATCTGAGCCAGATCTTCGGCGCGCAGCGGGCCAAGTTGTATCTCTTGCAGCGTCGAACCGCTGCGACGTAGTTCCTCCATTGCCGCTCCCAGGCGCTGACGCGAAAGTTCGTCGGCCGGACGCGAAGATAGCAAGACGGCAATCCGAACATCAGTCAGGTGCAAGAGGCTGCGCAGCAAATCGATCGAGGCCAGATCCGCCCATTGCAAATCATCCAGCACCAGAGCAAGGCTTCGATCGCCAGCGGCAAATTCACGAAAGAAAGTCAGAAACAGATGATGCAATCGGTTCCGCGCCTCGGCCGCCGGCAGTTCTTCCGCAGCAGCTTGCGGCCCCAGCCAGAGAGCCAGCTCTGGCAACAATTGGATCAGCGCCGCTGCGCTATTTCCCAGGGCGCTCTGCAAACCGGCGCGCACACTGGCCGGCGCCGAACCGCCGGCGACCTGCAGATCAGCCAGCAATCGCCGCGCGGCCTGCAGCCAGGCGCGATAAGGAATGCCGGCCTCCAGCGCGTCAAAACGGCCGTAGCTAAAGAACATGGCCTGGCGCAACGCGACAGTTTCAACTTCACGCAATAGCGCCGATTTCCCTGCTCCCGCCTCCCCTTCGACAACAACCGCAGCCAGTCGTCCCTGTCGCGCCGAGGCCAGAGCCTGCGCCAGCAATTCCAGTTCGCGATCTCTGCCGTAGAGACGCTGGCTGAGGCCGAATCTTTCCGGCGGATCATCCTGTCCGGCAATGCCGCCATCGCCCGACGCGTTTCCCTGCAAGACGTCTTCTGCAGTACGCAGGTCGCGTATCAGTCCGGAAACGCTGCGATAGCGTTGTTCCGGGTCCTTGGCCAGCAGGCGGGCGAGGATTTCATCGAGCATAGGCGGAAGTTCCGGTCGCAGCGTCTTGAACAAGGGCGGGGCTGCAGCCAGGTGAAGATAAACCCATTCGCCAGGCGAAGCGGCTTGAAAGGGCGGACGACCGGCAAGCATCCAGAAGAGGATCACACCCAGGGCGTATAGATCGGTGCGATGATCGCTGTCACGATTGGTGCGGCCGCTTTGTTCCGGCGCCATACAGATCAGATTTTGCGGCGGATCAGTGGAGCGTTCCCGTTGCCGATTCAGCCGGGAGAGCCTGGCGGCCCTGGAAAAATCGATCACCGAAGCTCGAGCGGCGTTGACATCAACGAAGATGCGCTCCGGGGCGAGGCTTCGGTGAACGACCTGCGCCGCGTGGATCGCTTCCAGCGCCGCAGCGATCGCGATTGCGGCGCGCAGCGATTGCTCGGGCCGCAAGGGATTGCGTTCCAAAATATGAGCCAGCAGCTCGCCTTCGGGATGCTCCAGAATTTGGATCGATCCGCGCTGGTGTGAACGAACTTCAAGCAGCGCCGGCGCACCGCCCTTCAAGGCGCGCACGATCCGAATTTCGCGATTCAGTCTGAGCAGAGCGCCAGGGTCCAGCGCGCCCGGCGTCGGCGCCTTGATCAGACAGGCGCTACGGGCTGAGGACAGGTAGCGACCATTGTACAGCTCGAACTCGGCATTGGCATGAATCAGCGATCCCTGCTCAATCCCTTGCAGCTCGAGCATGTTGGGCTACCTCAGGCGGCCACGCCGCTCTGTCGCAGGAGCGCCTCAATGCCAGGTTTGCGCCCGCGAAATAGCTCGAAGACCTCCATTGCCGGTCGGCTGCCGCCCATAGCAAGCACCGTATGACGAAAGCGGCGTCCAACTTCCGCAACCCTCGCTGCATTTCCCAATCCCGCTTCTTCAAAGGCCTCGAAGGCATCGGCCGAGAGGGCTTCGGCCCATTTATAGCTGTAATATCCGGCGCTGTAGCCGCCGGCAAAAATATGTGAAAAAGAACAGAGAAAGCGGTCTTCGTCCAGCGGCGGCAGATCGGAAGTCCGCGCCTCCATCTCCCGCTGTAGAGCAAACAGCTCGTCGGCGCTGCCGCCACGCCAGTCGTGATGCAACTGGAGATCGAGCAGCGCAAAGCGCAGTTGCCGCAGCATATCCGAAGCTGCACGGAAGGTGCGCGCGCCTTTGATGCGTACAAATAGGTCCTCCGGGATAGTCGCTCCGCTGTCAATGTGCGCCGAAATCCCCTGCAAGGTTTGCAGATGGTAGCACCAATTTTCCATGAACTGGCTGGGGAGTTCCACAGCGTCCCATTCAACGCCGCTGATTCCGGAAACATCGGGGAAATCTACTTCTGTGAGCATATGCTGCAGACCGTGGCCAAATTCGTGAAAGAGCGTCTCCACCTCCCGAAAGGTCATCAGCGAAGGTCGCTCGCCTATCGGCGGCGTACCGTTGCATACCAGATAGGCGACAGGCAATTCCAGGTCTTGCTTCCGGCGTCGACGCGGTATACAGACATCCATCCACGCGCCGCCGCGCTTGTTCTCCGGACGCGAGTAGGGATCCAGATAGAACGAGGCCAGCGCCTCGCCGCCGCCATCGCGAATTCGAAAATAACGGACATCGGGATGCCAGATCGGCGCCTCGCCATCGGCGGCTTCGATTCGCACGCCAAAGAGACCTTCGGCCAGCGCAAAGAGCCCCTGCAAAACGCGCGGCATTGGAAAATAGGGACGCAGCTCTTCGTCGCTGAATTGGAATTGTGATTCGCGCAATCTTTCGGAATAGTAAGCAACATCCCACTGGCGCAGTGGGCCCTCCAGACCGGATTCCGCAGCAAAGTTGTTGAGCTCCGCATATTCGCGACTGCCAGCTGCGCGCGAAGCGCCCAGCAGTTGTTCCAGGAACTGACGCACCTCCTCTACGTTTTGCGCCATCTTGGAATCGACGCTCAACTCCGCCCAGCTCTGGAAGCCAAGCAGTTGCGCCTGCCTGCGACGAAGCTTCAAGATGCGTAAGATTCTGGCGGTGTTGTCAAACTCGCCAGCGCTTGACCGCGTAATACTTGCTCGATACATGGCTTCACGAAGCGAACGCGATGTCGCGTGCTGCATGAACGGCATATAGGAAGGAAAGTCCAGGGTGAATTGCCACGGTCCCTGCTCCGGGCCCGCCGGCGCTTCACCGGGATGCGACCGATTCCAGCTGGCGGCAGCCATGGCCAGCGCCGCCGGGGGCAAACCGTCCACATCCTGCGCCTCCACAAGCTCCAGCCGGTAGGCGCGCGTTGCGTCGAGCACCGCATTGGAAAACTCGGTCGCCAGACGGGTCAGTTCACGGGCGTTGTCGTTGAATTCCTGTCGCGCCGCGCCATCCAGACCAACGCCGGCATGGCGGGCGTCGCGCAACCGCAAATGCAACGCGCGGCGGCGTATCCCGTCCAGAGAATCGCCGAAAGCCTCCAGCCTTTCCAGAGCATCAAAAAGCGGACGACTTTGCCCAATACGTAAGTAGAAGGCGGTAACTTCCTGCTCCACAGCTTCGTAGGCCTCGCGCAATTCGCTGGCGTTCATAACTCCCAGCAAGTGCCCGGCAGGCCCCCAGCTGCGCTGGATTTCATAGTCGATATCGGCGAGGGCGTCGAGCAACGCGGCGTCTGCTGGCGGCGCCTTTTCCAGTTCCAGCAGACGCTGCTCAAGCGCCGCCAGCAAGCTGCGAATCGCTGGCACAATATGGCGGGCTTCGATTTCCTGAAAGGGCGGCAGAGTGTCGCGCTGCAGCAGTGGGTTGGCCAATTCAAGTTCCGCGGGCATGTCCGGGATTTGCTGGGGAGCCGCCCGCCACGGCAAGCTTCATTTCCGCAAAAAGACTGGACCAGGCCTTTGCAGCCATCGGATTCCGCCCATGCCGCGCACTTCCTCGCATTCGCTTACAAAAATTGGCACACTGCTTTTCGCCGCTCTACAGCCGCTGCAGACCTCCCCCCTGCCCATAGCTGCACTGCCAGCGGCGGAAGTCAGCTATCAGCCCAGCGAGCGCAGCGAGTATACCCAGGCCTGGAATTACAATTTTCATGGCGGCGGCGTCAGCATCTACGCTACGATTGTTATCAGCAATCTTGGCCCCGGCTCTTTGAACAACGGCGTCTCCATCCTGGTCCATGAGAATGGCCGGGACCACATTCAAACTGCCGAATACAATGATGAATTGCTGCAAGCCAGGCCCGGACAATTTGGCGCCAAGGTTTATACCAGTGAGATAGCGCTTCACAACGGCCAATACATCCTGACCGTTCGCCTCGACGGCCTGGAAGCCGACGTACAGATGCCCGCCGCCGGCGCCGCATTGCGCTTGAGCGGCGGTCCGATTGCGAGCTCGGGCGACGGAGGCTTCATCCGCGCCGATATTCCAGCCGCAGGCGGACCGGCGCGGGCGCGGTTGAAAATCGGCAATCAGGAACGCATTCTGCAAGGCGTTGCCGGTCTCGAAGCGCTCTATGCGACCTCATCGCCGCATCACTATGCGCGCAGCCTGAAACTGACGCGCACCTTTCAGGTCAACCGCGGACTGTTTCTGGCCCATATGCGCGTCAGTGACGATGTCGCTGCCGGCGATTTCATATCCTATGCGAGAATTGACGGCGCAATTCGCGGCGAGGATCGCTTGCGCTTGACAGCAAGCGAAGAGCGCCTCAATGCATTCAGCAACTATCGCATCGCGACGCAGAGCGAGTATCGCTCGCCGGAAGGCTGCACGATTCGCGAGGAGCTTGGCGCCCCCCTGGGCCAGTACTATATTCTGCAACATGTCAGCGCTCTCTTGCGCTGGGTAATCCGCACCTTCTTTACCCGACCCTATATTCTCTATTTCAAGAGTCGCATCAGCCTGCAATGCGGGGCTCGGACCGAAAGCTTCGATGGATACACCTCCATCTATCTGATCAACTATTGATTCTATTCGCTTCAAGTTGAGCCTGGGCTCAGGCGGTGCGTTCGTAGCGATAAACCTCGCGCCCTTCAAATTGACCTGCGGCGAAGAAATACTTCCGCGCCCGCGGACCGATCTTCTCGTAGATGTCGGCGGTCATCATCAAAACGCTTCGCTCCGGATTGTTGATAGCCATGTGCGCACTGAGATTCAGCGCTTCGCTGTAGATCTGGCTTTTGTTCTCGCGGTAGACCGTTTGCCCGGCGGCCAGACCGATATTGATCTGAACCGATTCAGTCAGATTATCCACAGTCATATTCAGGATATTGACCGTCGCTCGCATCTCCACCGCCGCCAACAAGGCCCCCAGATAGGTGTCGCCAGGGAAGGCAAAGAAGGCCCCGTCCTCTTTGCGCGTCCAGAGCTTGCCCTCGTGAGTTCCGGGGATATCACAAAGACGACTTAAGATCCGTTCCTGCAGGGCCAGCAGCCGCCGCTCATCCAGTGTTGATCGAATCGACTCGGGATAAAAAAGCTGCAAATAAAGATAGGTAATCCAGTAGCGCTCTCCATCAATGAAGGCTGGATCGGCGTCCGCCGATTCAACGCGGCGTCGCAACTCGGCGCGCTCTACCTGGATGTAGGACTTCAATCGCTGGTTGATGCGATCGTATTCCGCAGGCAATTCGACGGTTGCTCCAGCCGCGCGGGCTTTTTCGGCGCGCTCATATTCCAGCACGGCGCGGGCAATCGCCAGCGGCAGGTGCCCGAGTTTGATATGGCCCCGCGAAACGAAGTCGGCAGCGCCAGCGCGCATGCACTCCACTGCCAGGCGTTCGGAATCTTCCGAAGTAACAACGATTACCGGAATGCGACGCTGATGAAAATGAATCAGCAGGTCGAAGATATCAAGGTCCGGGAGGCGCGTTTCGCTCAGGCAGATGTCGCAGCTTTGCGCGGCGACAAAGCCCAGCGCTTCGGCCCCCGTCGCGGCAAAGTGGACCTGCACCTGGCGAAACTCCGATTCCAGCATGCGCTTGTAGTATTCGCGCACCGACCGATCAGGATCAATGATCAGGATTTCCATAGTTCAAGTCGGCTGGTACTGATAGACGCGCATGCCGCGAAGTTCCTCGCCTTCGCGGAAGTGTCGCCGAATTTCATCCGGCAGCAATCGATGCACAGGGCTGGTGACCGCCAGGCAATTTGCCGCGGAGTATTTCTTTTCGACTTCCTGCGCCAATTTCAAATCATCGCTGGCGATCAGACGGACATCATTGCGGTAAACGCAGGGTCCGTAGTGGACGCCAATGCGCAGCTTCAGGTCATTCTCAGGGCGCAGCTGGCTTTCTACGATATTGAACAATGGCAAATAGTTTAGAATTGTAACCAGGGCCAGCACGGTCATTGGCGCGCTGCTTTCGCCATGAAACGCCGCCATTCCGCCATCGCCATGCCAGTACCAGACGCGCCCGTCCCAGTTTTCCACCTGACGCTGGATGCTGGCGGCCATCGCACTCATTGTGGCTTCTACGTCTTCCTTCACATTGGTGCGCACCAATTCCGAACTGGCGACAACGTCGATGCTGGCCAGACAGAAGGGATACTCTTCGCCGTCGCGCATGAAGCCCCAGCCCGAACTTTGTTCCACACGCTGGTCGCGGACGAAGCGCGCATTCTGTCGGTCAAAGATCCAGCCATCCTCCTGCAACAGCGCTACCAATCGATCGGCGCCCTTGACATGAATGACGCCGCCGCTGGCGCCCTGACCTTCGCGCGACAGCATGAAGGCGATGTACTGCATCAACTTGTCGGGGCTGCCAAAATGCTGCAGGACGCAGTCCGCGGCGACCTTGCGCGGAATGACAATCTTGTCCCCAAAGCCGGAAATCTCTTCAATGCTGAAATCGCCGTCCACCTCCCGACCGAGGTGACTCATCTGCTGCGTATTCAACGATTGTACGAGGACATCGCCCAGTGCTTTGCGCAGTTGCTTCATGCCAGACCCGGTGGACGTCGAGTAATGACCTGGTGCAAGTACGATGTCAAACGCTATTGGCCGGCTGAATGGAGCGCCGCAAAGCTGGCGCTCTGCAAGGCTTCAGAGGCGCTATTGTGGAGACTATCGGGATCGAACCGACGACCTTCTGGGTGCAAACCAGACGCTCTCCCAACTGAGCTAAGTCCCCGTTAATGCTGCAACTGCGGTCAAGAAACGGGCCGCAGGCGCCCTGTAAAGTCTCTTTCCACTGTTGGCCGAAAGCGCCTTGTCGCAGCCTTGCGGCTGGCGACGCTGGACGAAATGAGTTCTGATATGCGCTCCAAATCGTCAGCGCTGCGGACCGCTGTACTGATCAGCGGGGCAAGTTCCGGCATTGGTCGCGCCCTTGCCCTGGAACTGGAGCGTCTGGGCGTTTTCGTATATGCCGGCGTGCGCAACCTTTCCCGGGCCCGGCAGGACCCGGGTGAAAGCCCGCTGCGCAAACTCTTGCCGCTGGATGTGACCAGACCGGCGCAACTGCACCAGGCTCGTAAGGTCATTCAGAAGGATGGACGCCAGCTGCTGGTTCTGGTGAACAACGCCGGCTACGGACTGTACGGCGCCTTTGAGGAATTGAGCGATAGTGAGTTTCGCGATCAATATGCCACGAACTTTTTTGGCCTGCTGGATCTGACGCGGACGATGCTGCCGCTGCTGCATGCCAGCGCTGCCGCCGGACTGCGGCCGAGGATCCTCAATGTTAGCTCTGTGCTTGGCTTTCTCGCCCTGCCGACAGGAACAGCCTACTGTTCATCGAAGTGGGCGGTCGAGGGATTTACCGAGGCGTTACGCTATGAGCTTGCAGCGCGCAACATCCAGGCGTCGCTCATTGAGCCCGGTCTGATCCGTACGAACTTCAAGAACAATATGGCCTCGCCGGCGGCCAGCCAGAAACCGGACTCTCCTTATGCGCCGCTGAATCAACAGATCCACCGCCAGGGCTACAGTCGCCTATCCACCTCGGCGGAAGCTGCCGCCCGCCGCCTGGCTGGCATCTGCCTTAAAGAGCGTCCCGCAGCGCGCTACCGCCTGGGTCTGGATGCGCACCTGTACTATGCCTTGCACCGACTGCTGCCCAGGCCGCTGATCGACTGGTTGATGCGCTCCGCAGTTCGCTACGCTATGTCCCAACAGGCTTGACCGCGCGGCGCCTGCCCTGACTGCTGAAGCGGCAGATGGCCGTATCCAAAAAGAAGACAGCGAAAAAGGCGCCCGCAAAGAAGAGCGCGCCCGCCAAAAAGAGCAGCGTCCGCAAAGCGCCTGCCCCCGCCGCCAGGAAAAGCGCGTCGCGCCCGGCGGCCGCAGCGCAGGGTCGCAGCGCCATGCTGCGCATGCTTGATGCCGTGCGCGGCAAGGAACTTTCGGCGCGTATCCGTGAGCTGGCCGCCGTGCTCCACGAAGAGACCGGCTTCTCCAGTCTCAACGTTCTGATGCGCAGCGGACGCAAAATGCATTTGCTGGCGCTCAGTGCCGACGGTCAGTACTGGCAGGCGGCTTCCATTGCCGAAGGTCCGGCGCTTGAACTCGGTCAGCTGGCCCTTGATTCGGCCCTGGTTGCCACACACAAAACCGGATTTCGACCCATGAGAATGGTCGAATCGACGCCGCAACCCTTCGATGCGGCGGAGACGCTTTCGATCCTTGTCGCTCCCTGCATCGACGCCGGGCAGGCGATCGGCGCCCTTGCTGTCAACCTGGCCAATCCGCGGCCAGCCTATACCGAGCAGGACCTGGCCATTGTAGAAGCCGCCGCACGGCTGCTGGGACAGGACATGGCGCTGCTCAGCGCCCACGAGCGCGAAGCGCACTGGCGAGCCAGCATCGAAGAGCAGAAGCAGGCGCGTAAGAACGAAGCCAGCGAACTGCAAGCGCTGCGCGATCATTCCGAAAAGGACCGCAGCAATCTCCAACGCCTGGAAGCCGCGCGCCAGAATCTGGAGCGACAGTTGAGCGAGGCTCAGCAGCGCGAACAGCAGCTGCGCGAAAGGTCGGCGACGGCAGAGAAAGAGCGCAAAGCGCTTGAAGAAGAATGGCGACATCGGTTGTCGGACGCGGATCGCGAACACAAGGACAGCACAGAACAGTTGCGTCGTGAGCACAGCGCGCTGCAGAGCGAACACCACAGCCTGCAAAACAGGTTGAAAGAGGAACAGAACCAGCGACGGCAGGAAAGCGAGGAGCTGGCGAAACAACACGCAGCCGCTATGCAAAACGCGGCAAAGGCAGCGGACGAAGAACGCCAGCAAGCCCTCGAACAGGAACGTCGCCAGCTTGGCGCCGCCGGGGCCAGCCGCGAGAAGCAGGCCAGCGAGCGCATCAGCGCGCTGGAAGCGGAGCTAAAGCAAGAGCGCGGGTCGCATCAAGCCGCCCTGAAAAGTGCGCTGCAGGAACGCGAAGCCGCATTGCAGTCGGAATTCAATGAGCATCGCCAGAGCCTGCAAGCCGAGTTGAGCCAGCTGGGGCAGCAACTGGAGCGCAACAAGAGCGAACACAAAGAGCAAGCGGCTGCCGGCCAGCGCGAGGCCGAGTCGCGCCTGGCCGAGGCTCAAAAGAAATCCGATGAGCAGCGCCAGCAGCTGCAGCGCCGCGTGGACGAACTCGAAGCATTCCAGGCGCAGGCCGGCGCCGCGCAACAATCGCTGCAGGCCGCCGAGGAACGCGCGCGGAACATGGAAGCGGCGCAGGCCAGGCGGGAGAGCGAGCAGTCCGCTCGTTTGCAGGAATTGCAAAGCGCCATTGACCGCCTGAAATCCGAGGCCAGCCAGCGCGAACAGGTTTTACAGGGCGATATCCAGGCTTCTACTCAATTGCTGCAGGAGAATGAGTCGGCGCGGGCGGCGGCTGAAACGGAGCGTGAAGAATTGCGCCGGGCGCTGGACGGGACGCGGCAGGAGCTGGAGCGCGCTCGCCTGGACCTTCAGCAGCGGCTGCAGGAGACTCAGGCGCTGCAAAAGGACTTGAGCGAACGCGAAAGCGGCCTTGCGGCGGCGGCCACGGAAGCGCAATCGCTGAACTCCGAGCTACAAAAGACGCGCGATGAATTGCAGCAACGGCGCGCGGCCCAGGAAAGCGAGACTGCCGAAATTCGTCGTCAGCTGAGCGCGGCGATTGAGGCCGGAGGGAAGCTGCAAAAGGAGCTGGAAAACAAGGACCGCGAACTGCTGCAAAAGGAAAATGACCTTCACGGACAGACCTACGAACTGCGTCAGCGCGTTCAAACCCTGGGCGAGTCCCTGGAACGACAGCAACGCGACGCGCGCGATAGCAAGCAGCGCTTCGACGAGGAAACTGAGACCTTGCGCGCCCGCTCTGCGGCAGCCGAAGCCGCCTTGCAACAGGAACGCGAACGCAACCAGACTGAGCTTCAGAATCGCGAGTCGCGCAACAGTGAACTACGTAACCGCATCGCCGACCTGGAAAAATCGCTGTCCGCGGAGCAAAAGCGCAGCGCCGGACTGGATGACCAGCGGCAACGACTGGAGCGCGATCTTAGCGATAGCGTTGGCAGCGTGGATCGCTTGAAACAGGAACAGCAACGAGCGCTTTCTGAGACGCGGCAGCAGGCGTCGTTGATCGAAGACGGCTTACGCAAAGACCTCGAGTCGCGGGACCGGGCCCTCCAGGAGCAGCGCCAGCGCGGCGAAGCTTTGCAGCAACGCGTCGACAATCTGCAGCGCGAGCTGGCCAATCTGCGCGAGACAAAGGCGACGCTGGAATCAACCATCGCCGAGGCATCGCGCACCGAGGCTGCTCTTCGGAGCGATCTGGAAAAACAAAGCGCATCGCTGTCCGGCCGCGAGGCGCAATTGCAGCAGCGCGCCGCCGAAATAGCCGAACTCAAAGAAAGGGCCGCCCGGCAAGTGGAAGAAGAAGGCAAGTTGCGCAGCGAGATTGGCATTCGCCGCGAGCGCGAGGCGCGCCTGGAACAGAATATTGCTCAATTGCAGGAGGAGATTCGCGGGCTGAATTCGCGCATCAGCGAGGAGCAGCAGCGCATCCGCGAACTTGAATCAAATTTCAGCGGGGCGCGCCGCGAGATACAGTCGCTGCGCAGCGAGCTTGGCGATATGCAAAGTCGCGAAAGAAAACTCAACGAAGAATTGCAGCAGGCTCAATTGCGTATCCAGGGCTCGCAGGAGGAAGGCCGTCGTCTGGCACAACTGACCGATGCCATTGCCAACCAGCCAGGACTCGATCAGAAATTGCAAACGCTCTCTGACCAGATTGCGGCATCCGGCGAGGTGCGTCGTATTCTGGTCTTCAGCTTTGCCGGCGGCTCCACCCTGCGCCTGGAACGCGCCCTGCTTGAAGGACTGCCGCTGGAGACGCAAGGCGCCCCGGCCCTTGCACTGCGCGAAACTGTATTTGGCCAGGCCCTGACCGGTTTGAAGCCGCTACAATTTCAGCCGACCGAGGAGATTTCAGAGCCGGACCTGCCGGGCGAGCTGGCCGCATGGCTGAGCGCGACATCTGGAGCGGACAGAACTCAAGCTGGCGGATTTGTCTTTCTGCCGCTGCTGGAGGGCGAGGAGTCCGTTGGCCTGATTACGATTGCCTTTGCCGGCGCCGATCCAACCGACGCCCAGACGATGCGCGTGCTGGCTGGCGCTTCACCGCTTTTTGCTGTGGCCTTGCGCTACGAACAGCATCGCGCCGAACTGCAGCTACATCGCAGTCGCATCCAGCACTTTCGCGAAGCGATCAGTTACCGTGATCGTCGCTTTGCGCGCGCCGCCGGGGCTTTGCGCCGATTGGCGGACAGCACGCTGAAGCGCATCAAGTCCAGCCCCGAAGGCGAAGCGCTGCCGGCGGATATCCTCAAAGAGATTGAAGCCCAGAGTTCGTTGCCGCTGCCGGCGCTGATCGGCGAAGGCCCGCACGAAAAACTATTTCAGAAGTGGATGGAGACGCTGGGCGAACAGGCCAGAGCGGCAGCCGGCCTGCAACTGCAGCTGCAACTGGATAAGGCGGCGCTTGGCGAACTGGCGACGCGCATTGGCGGCGGATTTCGCAATCTCTACTGGCTCAGCCAGGAGGCGCTGGATAACGTCGTGTTGCACAGCCAGGCGACAGCGCTGATGATTGCCATGGAACGCGAGGGCGATCGCCTGCGCTTTCGGATTGTTGATAATGGCGAGGGATTGGTACGCACCGCAGGCAGCGAAGAGCCGCAGCGCGGCGCCGGACTGCGCGCCATACGCAATCTGGCCCGCGCGGCCGGCGCCCATGTGCGCTTTGGCCGGGATGAGCGGGGGCACGGACTGGCTATCGAACTGGATTGGTATCTGGCGGAAATGGACCTGGACCGCAGTACGGAAAATGCAGCGCGCGCTTGAAGTTGCGCTGCGCTTGTGTGGGCCAGGGAAGACTCGAACTTCCGACCCCTTCCTTATCAGAGAAGTGCTCTAACCGACTGAGCTACTGGCCCGGGGTCTGTCGGCAAAAACCGACTCGGACAGGGTTGGCGCCGGCCCCGCTCCGGCAAGTACATTTCCCGCTAGAGCCCGCCGCTGAAGCGCGGCGCGCAGTACAGGGAAAACAATCGCCGCCGACCTCAACGCATTGCAATGTGACCGAGTATGAAGCTTCTACTACGACGCTGCCTTGCAGTTCTGCTCCTGGCCCTGTTTTTTTCGCCAGCAAGCAGCGCCGCCGCCGAGGATGACAGTTTACAAAGCGTCTTTCGGCTGCTGGAAGCTCGTATCCGTCGCGTCCAGTATCCCAACGGTCTGCGGCTGATCATGATGAAGCAGGATTACGCTCCGACTGTCGCCTGCTACCTCAAGGTACGCGCCGGTTCGGCGGACGAGGATGATGCCAGCTCCGGCATTGCACATATGCTGGAGCATATGCTGTTCAAAGGAACGCACCTGGTAGGCACCCGCGACTGGCAGCGCGAGCAGAAATACCTGGAAGTTGGCGTTAGCTTTGCCAACCGCCTGGATGACTGGCGTCGCCGGGCGCTGGCAGCGCAAGGTCGCGGCGATGATGCGGCCTATCGCGAGGCGCAGACGCAGATTGTCATCTGGCGGCGACGCCTGGCCATGATCAATGGCATGGCGCGACAGTTCATCTTGCCCGAAGAAGACTCGCAGCTCTACGGCCAGAACGGCTCGCGCGGCTACAACGCCTACACCACCGCCGATCTTACCAACTACCAGGTGCAATTGCCCGCCAACCGCCTCGAGGTATGGGCGCGGCTGGAGTCGGATCGCATGCAGAATTCAACGCTGCGAGATTTCTATGTAGAACGAACTGTCGTCACTGAAGAACGGCGCATGCGCGTTGAAAATGTTGGCGCGCGCGCGCTGCTCGAAAAATTCCTGATCGAGGCTTACGGACCGGAACATCCCTATGCCCGTCCGGTCATCGGGCCGATGGCCAGCATCCAATTCTTAAACTACAATCAAGCGATGAAATTCTATCGCTCCCACTATGCGCCCAACAACAGCGTCATTGCGCTGGTGGGCGACCTCGATTTTGACCGAACCTCCGCTCTGGTCGGACGCTACTTTTCGGGCATTGCACGCAAACCAACTCCTGCTCCGCCGCGCGAGCCGCCCGTGCAACGCCGAGCGCTGCGCGTCGAGCTGCGCAAGGAAGGTTCGCCGGAGTATATGCTGGGTTGGTTCAAGCCGCCCCTGCCTGATCCCGATCATCTGAACCTTGAAGTTCTGAGCGCGATCCTTTCTGGCGGGCAGGATTCGCGGCTCTACCAGCGCCTGGTCGTTCAGGATGAGCTTGCCGCCGACGTTGGCGTCTGGACGGACTACCCTGGCGAGCGCTATACCAATCTCTTCATGATCGACGTAACGCCGGCGCCGGGCGCGGACTATGAGCGCATCCAGGCGGCAATTCTGGACGAGCTGCAGCGCGTCGTGCGCGACGGCATCCGCTCCGAGGAACTGGAGAAGGTCCGCTCCAGCATGCGCGCCGCCTTCCTCTACAAGCTGCGCAACATTGACGACCTGGCAGATACGCTTTCCTACTACGAGATCCTGACTGGCGATTACCATACGCTCTTTGATTTCTACGGGCGCATCGATTCGCTGAGCGTCGCAGATATTCAATCGGCCGCGGCTCGCTACCTGCGCGCCGATCAAGCCATGTCGGCGCGGCTGCTGCCGCCCGAATCAAGTCAGAGTCAGCCGGCCAGCGAAGAGGAGGCGCCATGAAATCGCGCATCTTACTGCTGGCGCTGGGCGCAGTTCTGGCCATCTGGCCCGCAGCCGCGGAACGACAGGGATTGCTGGACGGACTGCAATTCCCGCCGATGCAGTTTCAGGCGCCGCAAATTGAGCGGCGCAACCTGGCCGGCGGTCAGGTGCAATGGCTGGCGGCGCCGGATTCCAGCTTGCCTTTTTTCACTTTAAGCTTCAACTTTTCCGGCGGACTGGATCGCGAGCGCATTGGCGAGGCGGGCCTATTGCAATCCACGCTGCAGATGCTTGATCAGGGCGGCGCCGGCGATCTGGACGGCGCCGCGCGCAGCGCCTTGCTGGGACGGCTGGGCGGCAGCATCGGCTTCGATGCCGGCTACTCCAGTTGGTCCGTGAGCATTCGTTTCCTCAAGAAGGATTATGCCGAGGCGATGCGCCTGTTGCGCGAAGCGCTGCTGAATCCGCGCTTTCCGGAGGAAGAACTGCCAGTCATCCAGCGGGGCTTGCTCAGCGCCATCGAACGGCGCAACGATCGGCCGGAAAGCGTCGCCGCACGCCGTATGAACGAGTTGCTCTATCCAGGCTTGCGGCGCGGCTACTCGCTGCAGGCGGCCAACGTTCAGTCGCTGAGCGTCGCCGCTATGCGCGCCGAGCTCCGCCGACGTCTGAGCCGGCAATCCATGGTGATCGCGTCCGCCGGCGACTGGAGCGGACTGCCGCTGGCCGCTGATCTGGAAAGTCTGCTGCAGAAGCTGCCCACAGCCAACGAGCTGCCGCCGCCCGAGGCCGGCGGCATGAGCGAACTGCTGCGACGAAGGCCGGCTGCTGACCCCTACCGCAATCGTATCTTGCTGGTCGACACGCCGGCGGCGCAGGCAGTGATCGCTCTTGGCGCCTATCTGCCGCAGCATGCCTCGCCGCAGTTCTATGCTTTGCAAACCGGCAACTACATCCTGGGCGGCGGCTCCTTCAACTCGCGATTGATGCGCGAGATTCGCGTCCAACGCGGGCTGGCCTACTATGCCTATTCTTACAATGACTTTGGCGCACGCGACGGCGAGTTCAACGCCGGTTCTGCCACGCGCAATTCGCAGGCCGCCGATACGCTGCGTCTGATGCTGCAAATGATTCCAGAGCTTTCGCGCGGCGTCAGTCAAAGCGAGTTGAAGCTGGCCCAGGACTCCATCCTGAATGGCTTCGCCTTCCAGTTTTCGACGCCGGAGGAGACGGTCTCCAATGAATTGCGCTTCTTGCGCGACGGCCTGCCGCCGAACTATTTGCAGCAATTTCCGGCACAAATTCGCGCCGTGCGATCGGAGCAGATTGCCGAAAGCGCTCAACTGCTGCAGGCCGAAAACTTATTTGTGGTGGTTGCCGGCCCGGCGGCTTTGAAAGCGGAACTGGAAAAGATTCGTCCGGTGGTCGTAGTTCAACCAGAGACGCCGCTGTACGTCGGCCATTCCAACTGATCGGGAGCGCAACGATTCGCCTCAACGACTACAAGATCAAGGACTGGCACTTCACCGGCGTCAGCGAGGGCGGAGTACACACTTGCCTGTCCGTGCCCCGCGTCCGCCTGCTTTTTGATATTGGCGTAGGCAGCCCGCGGCTGACGGAGATTCCGCGTCTACTCTTGACCCACGGACATCTGGATCACAGCGCCGGCGCTCCTTACTATGTGTCGCAGCGCAATCTGCGCCGCCTGCCGCCAGCCGACATCTGGATGCCGCCGGAAATGGAGCCGCCGCTGCGCAAGATCCTCGAGCTCTGGGCGCAAATCGAGGACTACCAGCCGGTCTACAACCTCCACGCCGTCGACTACCAGCGCATCTACCCGCTCAATTCCAACCTGGGCTTCCAGGGACTGCGCAGCTTTCACCGCGTGCCCTCCAATGGCTATGCAATTGTGGAAAAAACTATCAAGCTGCGCGACGAGTTTCGCTCGTTGCCGGGGACGGAAATCGCCAGGTTGAAGAAAGAGCGCAATGATCTGTTCTACGAAGGCCTGGCCGCGCACGTGGTCTTTTCCGGAGACACGCGCATCGAATTCGTGACTGAACACGAACTGGCCAGGCGCGCCCGCATCCTCTTTCTGGAATGCACCTACATTTGCGAGAAGCGGCCGACGGAACGGGCCCGTCTCTGGGGACATACGCACCTCGATGAGATCGCTGCTCACGCTGAATGTTTTCGCGATGTTGAGCAGCTGGTATTGATTCACTTTTCGCCGCGTTACGGACGCGAGGAAATTCAAGCCACGCTGCAACGTAAGCTGCCGCGCTGGCTGCTGGAGAAAACCTTGCCGCTCTTGCCCGGGCCGCGCGGATCAACTAAGTCCGAGCATCGCCCATGATTGCAACGGCCTGCTGAAGCGCAGCCTCAAAGCAGCGAAGATCGCTATAGCTCTGCGAACCGTTGGAATCGCCGACGACCACGCTGCCGCCGCTGGCCACAATTGCTCCTTCGATCATCAGATTCTCGTGCATTCCAAAGTTTTCGACGAGCAAGCCCTCAGGGTCCTCCCATTCGCCGCTGGCCCGCGGCTGCAACTTCCCGGCGTAAAAATCGATGACGCGATCGCTGTATCCGCCGCGGCGATTGCTGTAGCCAAAAACCGGGCGGCCCAGCGCCCGCATGAAGCCAAGCTCATAGGCCGTGCCCGCATCCATGCCAGGGCCGCGGAAAGGCGTCAGGTTGGCGATCGCCGCCTGACAGCTTCGCATCAACTCTTCGTTAGCTGCACTGATGCGCAGGCCGGCCTGACGCGGCGCCAGTGCGGCAAGATCCAGGCTGCTATCCAGAGGAAATACTCCCTCCACTCCGGCGCGGCGACACAGTTGCTTCTTTGCTTCGCCAACAGCATGCGGATCGCGCAGGAACACTTCCGGACCCGCCAGATAAAATCGAAGCATATTCCGCCTGCCTGCCGCCCGCTTGACGCTCAGGCAACAGGAAATTGCAGGCCACACAGCATTCGCTTGCCTTGAACGCTGCGCGACCAACAACGGGAGCGTGAGCTGGCGTTGGATCCGGTCATTCGATAATCAGCTGGCAGCCTTTCTCTTTTCAGCCTGCGCCGCACTGCACTGCGGTCCTGAGCAAGCGCCGCACGGCGATGATCTGCGGCCTCTGCGCCTGCATTTTGAAAGACAGCCAGCCCTGAATTTTGCTACATTCCTTTCCAGCAGCTTGCAATTGCCAGCGCCGCCCATGGTCAGCCAGACCATCCGGCGCTACCAGCACGGCGACGCCCTGCAGCCGGAACAGCAAACAACGCTCTATCGCTTGCTGGCGCTTCAAGCGCGCACCTCGCGCGCCGCGCACATGCTCGATGATCTTGCGCGCCTTGTTGCTCTGCCGACCTATCGCCGCGATGGTCTGGCGCCATACCAGAATCCGGCAATCATCAAGGCCGGGCAAGAGCTGCAGCGCATGGCCCGGGAAAATGGCCTGCAATTTTTCAACCGTCAAAACCGCATTTTTGAGATTCGCCTGCGTGGACAGAGCGACGAAGAGTTTGGCATGTATGCCCACGTCGACGTTGTCCCCGCAATTGCCCAGACCTGGGGATTGCCCGACGGAACGCCGCTCAATCCCTTTCAGCTGCGCGAGATAGACGGCCGGCTCTATGGTCGCGGAACAGAAGACGACAAATGTTCCATTGTCGCAGCCATCCATGCCATGGGCGCCGCCCGCAGCTCTGGATTGAACCTGCGTCGCGGAGTGCGATTGCTTGTAGAGACAACGGAAGAGACCGGCGGCGAGGGCATCCGATACTATAAAGATCACTACTCTTTGCCTCCCTACAATATTGGCCTGGATAGCGCCTATCCGGTGGTGGTGGCGGAAAAGGGTTTTGGCGCATTGCGATTGCGGGTTCCGGCCCCCGCAGCAAGCAACAGCCGCTCAGCGCCGCTCTACACAAGACGCCTGCAAGGCGCACCGGCCATCAATCAGGTTCCGGGACAGGCTGCCGGCGAATGGCAAACAGCCGATGGCGCCGCAGCTGATGCCTTGCTTGATCGTGTCCGGCAGCTGGCCGAGGGGATTGCCGGCGATGAGGATCTACGTCTGGAGCTGCGCAGCGTCGGCGATCGTTTGCTGGCCAGCGCCTACGGAATTTCAGCTCATGGAATGGAGCCGCAGAAGGGTAAGAACGCGCTGCCGCTGCTGCTGGAATTTGCCTGCGTCCTGAGCAAGAATCAGCTGAGCGCCGATGACACCTGGAGCCGGGCGGCCTGCGCAGCAACCGAGCTCTTTGGACGCGACTACCTGGGGCGAGGTCTCGATTTACAAATGGACCATGATTGGATGGGGCCCTATACCCTGGCTTTGACACAGATTCAAGGCCGGGAGGACGGCAGCGTCGAGCTTGGCGCCAATGCTCGACTGCCGGCCGGTCGCAGCGCTACAGAAACGATCGCTCTGGCTCAGGCTGCGGTGGATCGGTTCAATCGTCGGCGGCAGTTGCAATTGCAAATGGAGTACCAACAGGTCGATGCATTGATGCGCAATCCTGAAGGCGCCTGGGTTCGGACTCTGCTTGCGGTATATAGCGGCGTTAGCGGACGGGAAGGTCGCCCAATATCTTCGGCCGGCGCCACCACGGCTCGCGAACTGCCCAATGGCATCAATTTTGGACCCTCCTTTCCGGATCAAAAATATATGGGCCACAATGATAATGAATTCAAGACTAAAGAGAATTTTCTCTTTGATCTACAAATGTTCACTGAGATGATTATGCGTATTGGCAATCTGGAGCGCATGCAATGAGAGCGGCCGGCCGCCTGTTGCAATCCAGTGCGCATCGGCCTTATGCTCTGCCGCCGGGTCCCTGGATCATGCGTCAGAACTGGCATGATCTGCTCTTTGCGCACTGGCCGGTCCCTGTAAAGCAGCTGCGCGCGCTGATACCTGAACCGCTGGAAATCGATCAAGATACAGAGGGACGAGCCTGGATTGCCGTCGTACCCTTCTGGATGAGCGGCATTCGACTGCGCGCTACGCCGCCGCTGCCGGGTCTCAGTCGTTTTCCAGAAATCAATGTGCGCAGCTACGTTCGCCATGGAGGCAAACCTGGCGTCTGGTTTTTCAGCCTGGATGCACACAATCGCCTGGCGGTGGCTGCTGCGCGGCAGTGGTTTTACTTAAACTATTTCAACTCGCATATCTCTATTGCCCGGTCAGGCGAAGGCATTCGCTACCACGCGCAACGACGGGACCGGCGCGCCGGCGGCGGAGAATTTCTGGCGGACTACGCTCCAGCCGACGCAGGTTTTCAGGCGCAGGCGGGCAGTCTGGAATATTTTCTGGCCGAACGTTACTGTCTCTATGCCGGCAGTCGCGATGGTCGCCTGTTTCGCGCCGAGGTCCACCATCCGCCATGGCCCTTGCAGAGAGCCAGCGCCCAGATCGAGCGCAACTCCATGACCGAGGCGCTGGGAATTCACCTCGAAGGGCCGCCGCATTTGCTCTTTGCTCGCAAGA
This sequence comes from Leptospirales bacterium, assembly GCA_019694655.1. Lineage (NCBI taxonomy): Bacteria > Pseudomonadati > Spirochaetota > Leptospiria > Leptospirales > Leptospirales bacterium. Next base: position 219,269 of record JAIBBN010000004.1, on the reverse strand, counting down.
TTGAAACGATCGTCTGGGCGCCCCATCGAATTCACTGAGTGCGTGGGAGGTCCTGCGCCGCCAAAAAGGTCGTGCTTGCAAAGAACTCAGCAATGTGCGGCAACGTCTCATGAGCATGCATCATCGCCCGTTACGCCTTTCTCTATCGTTGTTTGGTCTGTTGTTGTTGGCTGCCTGCAGCAGCGGCAGCAGCTACGCCCCGGGCTTTCGCGCCGCAGAGCAGTCCGGCGAAGAATCCTCGGATACGATCGCCGACCAGGACCGCGGCGGCGCCTCTGGCCCGGCGGAGCGACTGCTGATCCGCAGCGCAAGCCTCTATCTCAGTGTCGCCGACGAGGCCAGCGCCGGCGTGCTGGATCGCGCCCGTCAGCTGGTCAAGGATCGCGGCGGCCTGGTGCTGGCCGAATCCCGCTACAGTCTGACGATTTCCGTTCCGTCCGCCGCCTTTGATCAGACGCTGCGCGAGTTGGAAGCGCTGGGCGAGATTGTCGATCGGCGCGTGACGATTCAGGATGTGACCGAAGCGCATGCCGATCTCAATATTCGCATCGAGAACGCCAGAAAACTCAAGCAACGTCTGCACGAACTGCTATCGCGCGCCCAGAAGGTGGAAGATGTTCTGGCCATCGAGCGCGAGTTACAGCGCGTCACCAATGAACTGGAAAGCATGGAAGCGCGTCTACGCGACATGAACCAGCGCGTGTCCATGTCGCGTATCGAACTGGCGCTGCAGATCAAGGAACAGGAGACGCGTCCGGGGCCCCTGGGCTGGGTGCTCTACGGACTCTACCGCGGAGTGCGCTGGCTCTTCATCTGGGATTGAGCTTTCGCTTTGCATCCGCCAGAGTCAGACGGCGGATGCCAGGCGAAGGGCCTCGGCCAGGTCGAGTTTTCCCTCGTAGATTGCCTTGCCGGTAATCACTCCGACCAGCCGCGGATGACGCAGGTCGATCAGCGTTTGCAGGTCGGACAGGGCGCTGATGCCGCCGGAGGCAACAATGCGCATGCCGCTCCACTCCAGCACCGCTTCGAGCGCTGAAAGCGCCGGGCCGGCCAGCGCCCCGTCGCGCGAAATATCGGTGAAGATCACCTCTGTGCAGCCCTGCACTTCCAGTTGCGCCAGAAATTGGCTGACGCTAACGCCGCTGCTCTCTTCCCATCCGGAAACGCGCACCTGTCCATCCAGCGCATCGACGCCAACGACAATGTGCTCGGCGCCAAATTGATCGACGGCGCTGCGCACCAATTCCGGTTGCTTTACGGCAGCGGTGCCCAGGATGCAGCGGTCGACGCCAAGCTGCAACATCGCCTCGATACTGCTCAAATCGCGCAGGCCGCCGCCCAGCTCAACGCGAACCTTGCACTCGCGCGCCGCCTGCAAGGTCGCGCCGATCTTTTCACGGTTGACGGCGCGATCGCCATCGCGAGCGGCATTGAGATCCACCAGGTGTATCAACTCTGCGCCTTGCTCCACAAACTGACGCAGCTGTTCGGCCGGATCGCGACGATAGTCGCGGGTCTGCCCGTAGTCCCCTTGATGCAGGCGCACCACCTTGCCATCAAGAATGTCAATGGCTGGTATGACTTGAAAACGATAACTCATTTGGTTCAACTTCGCCGGACTGAAACTCTGAGGCCAACCTTCAACTGAGACTCGCTACCCAGCGCTTCAAAAAAGCAAGGCCTGCCAGATCGCTCTTCTCGGGATGAAACTGTGTGGCCAGCAGATTTCCGCGCTGCACGACAGCCGGAAACTTTTCCTCTCCGTATTCGCTTACGCCGGCCACAAACTCTGGCGGCACCCCTTCGGCGCGATAGGAATGTATAAAGTACATGCTGGCGGCGGCGCCATCGACAAAGCGCACCTCGTTCCAGCCCATATGCGGCACGCGCACCTCGGCGCTGGCTGGCCGAAAGCGACGAATCCGTCCGGGAATCAAGGCCAGTCCGTCAGTGGTGTTTGCGGCGGCGCCGATCGCCTCGTCCGAATTCTCAAACAGAATCTGAAATCCTATGCAAACGCCAAGTGTCGGAGCGCCTTCAGCCACGCGCTGCAAAAAGGCGGCGCGAATTTCGCCGTGAAGCCCCTGCATCGCGGCGGCAAAGGCGCCGTCGCCAGGCAGCGCCAGGGCCGGGGCCTTAGCAATGCGCTCTGGATCTGCACTGAAGTGAACAGCATCGGCGTAAAGGCGCAGCGCCTTCACAATGGAATGGATGTTCCCCATGCCGTAATTGACGACAAGCACCTCGCGCATCGCAGCAGGCTCCTAATCCAGCAGTCCTTTGGTCGATGGCACCGCGCCATCCAGACGCGGATCAATGCTCGCCGCCATACGCAACGCTCGTCCAAGGGCCTTAAAAACCGACTCGTGGATATGGTGGCGATTGTCGCCCTGATGAACCACGACGTGCAGATTCATTGCCGCATGCATAGCAAACTTCTGTAGAAACTCCAGGCTCAACTCGGCATCATAAATGCCGAACTTGCCCATCTTGATTGAATCCGGTCCGCGGTAGCTGAAATGAAAACGACCGCCCAGATCGACGGCAACGGTGCAGAGCGTTTCATCCATCGGCAGCGTAAAGTGGCCGTAGCGGCAGAGGCCGGCGCGGCCGCCCAGGGCCTCGCGCAACAGCTGGCCAAAGACAATCGCCGTATCTTCCACGGAGTGGTGGCAATCAATGCCCGTATCGCCGCGCAGCCAGAGTTCCAGATCGATCAGGCCATGCTTGCTGATGTGGCTGAGCATGTGGTCAAAAAACGGAATCTGGCTGTCCAGCTGGTAACGACCGGTCCCGTCGAGATCGATGCCCATGCGGATATCGGTTTCGCTTGTCTGACGCGCAAGCTGAGCGCGTCGGGGGCTGGCATCGGCTCGAGGCGGTTGGCTCATAACGCTGAGGTCACTTGAATATAAGGATCGGCGCCGTCAGCGACGAAATTCCGCTGCGCCGCGCGGCTTTTTCGCTTCGGGCTTGCCGGCGGCGACGGGCCTGGCAGGAGAAGGCGCCGCCCCGCGGCCCTATGCGCAGGCTTCTTCCCATCGCCCTCATTCTAACGCTGACGGCCGGCCTCGGCGGCGCCGCCTGCGCCGATTCTGATGTATGCAGCAGCAATGATGTCAACTGTCAGATTCTGGCCAGCCTGCTCTATCAGTACCCGCCGCTGTACATGGCCGGCGGCACAAACTGCAGCATCTGGCGTTCCTTCGACGGGCGCAACTGGACGGCGCTGAATGCTCTGCCCGGTTGCAGCGCCGGCGCAGTCAACGCCATGACCTATGCCGGAGGCCTTTTCGTCGCAGTCGGCGATCGTGGCGGAAATACCTGCGGCCTCTGGACGTCGCGCGACGGCGAGCGCTGGACGCAGCTCTCCTGTGTCGGCGCCAGCGCCGCGCTCACCGGAATCGCCTTTGGCGGCGGCGTATTTACCATCGTCGGCAAGGGCTTTGCTGGCGGATACGAATCCATGTACTCGGCGGATGGCGGCGGCAGCTGGCTCAATCTCAATTACATGGACGGGGCGGCCACAGCGGCAAATTCCATCGAGTCCATCGCCTACATTCCTCGCTTGAACCAGTTTGTTGCCATGCAGCAACAAACACAGCTGACCAAGGCGCGCACGCCCTTTGGTTCCTGGAATACCATCGGCAGCGCCATCGGCCTGGACCCGGCCTTTGTGGTCAATGGACCGGAAATCAATGGCACGGCAAGACTGCTGGTGGGCGGAGCAAGCGGCGGCAGTCCGGTCGGTCGCTGGAGCGATGACGCCGCCGGACTCTGGACCAGCGCGACGCCGGTTCCCTTTGGCGGCGTAGCCGGCGCGCCCTTTGCTGCGGCCTACTGCCACAACCGACGCTTTGTTATCGTGAGAACAGCCTGCGAACTGAGCGTCAGCGCCAATGGACAGAGTTATGATCCGGCGCCCTTTGCTGTCAGCGGCTGCAGCGCAGATCTCCATGCCATCGCTTGCAGCGATAGCGGCTTTCTGGCCGGCGGCGCCAATGGAACCTTTCTCTACTCGACAACGGGACTTGTTAGCGATTGGCGCGTGGCGCTCTCGCCGGCCAGCACGGCCATCGTGAATGCAATTGCCACACGCACCCTCTCCTTCTGACGCGCAGCTGCGCCCCGCCAATGCAAAAGACTTGCCCCTCCGGCGAGGCGTGCGTCCATGGCTCTTCGCACCTGCCCAGGTGGCGGAATTGGTAGACGCGCTAGTTTCAGGTACTAGTGGGAGTAATCCTGTGGAGGTTCAAGTCCTCTCCTGGGCACAATTGCAAATTGCACTTCGCTTGCGGTTCGACTCACAGTTGATCGCGCGATTCCCTTGAACCTCCGCCCGATGCAAAGCATCGGGCGCATCGCTCCCCATGGGTCGCTCTGCGGGTTCGCGCCTCTCCTGGGCACAATTGCAAACTGCACTTCGCTTGCGGTTCGACTCACAGTTGATCGCGCGATTCCCTTGAACCTCCACCCGATGCAAAGCATCGGGCGCTTGCGATGTCCATGGATGGACAAGTGCCGCCAGAGACATGGATGTTGAGAGGCGGCCTCCCCATGGGTCGCTCTGCGGGTTCGCGCCTCTCCTGGGCGCAATTGCAAACTGCACTTCGCTTGCGGTTCGACTCACAGTTGATCGCGCGATTCCCTTGAACCTCCGCCCGATGCAAAGCATCGGGCGCTTGCGATGTCCATGGATGGACAAGTGCCGCCAGAGACATGGATGTTGAGAGGCGGCCTCCCCATGGGTCGCTCTGCGATGGATTGCAGATCTGCGCAGTAGCGGCAGCTCAGCCGACATCCAGCCAAATTCCTGTTTGATACGCAAAAAGAGCTTTCCTCCCTCCCCTGTATCTGCAAAGCGTATTTCGTTATTCTACGAATAACGAAATACTTGTGCCAAAGATCGAAGACAGAAAGCTTGCACTGTATGCCAGAGCATTGGGACATCCGATCCGGATCAGGGTCGCCAGATTGCTCGCGGAAACAGCGGGCTGCTATGCGGGAAGCCTGGCCGACCGCCTTCCAGTCGCCGCATCAACGCTCTCCCAGCACCTTAAAGTTCTGCTCAAAGCTGGCCTCATCAAGGCCTGTAACGAACCGCCGCGAATCAAATACTGCATCAATGGCGATTGCTGGCGCGATGCAGAGCAATTGTTCGCTAAATTCTATGCTGGGCCAGGCCAGAGGATGACGGCGCGCAACAGGAGAAGATCTTGAAAGTGAAAACGAGCGGATTGGGAACATTAGACCGGTGGCTCACGCTCTGGATTTTTCTTGCTATGGCGCTTGGCATTCTGCTGGGCCATCTTACCCCGGCGTTCGCCAGTTCCATTGCAAACCTGTCGGCGGGGACCACGTCGATTCCGATTGCCGTCGGACTGATTGTCATGATGTATCCTCCGCTGGCCAAGGTGCGTTATGAGGATCTCGGCCGACGCCTGGGGCAGCGAAAACTGATCACTCTCTCGATGATCGTGAACTGGCTACTGGGACCCGCACTCATGTTTCTCCTGGCCGTCCTCTTGCTCCGGGACAAGCCGGACCTCATGACCGGAGTCATCCTTGTCGGATTGGCGCGGTGTATCGCCATGGTTGTCGTCTGGAACGACCTGGCTCAGGGCAATAGAGAACTTGGCGTGGCGCTCGTCGCGTTAAATGCGCTATTCCAGATTCTTTTCTATGCGGTTTATATGTATTTGTTTCTGACTCTTGGATTGCGCCTCTTCGGCCTGGGGTCGACGTCGACTGCTTCTATCTCGATGACGGAGTCTGCCACAACTGTCTTCATCTATCTGGGAATTCCCTTTATCGCCGGCTTCCTTACGCGGTACGTCGTGTTGAAGACCAAAGGGCGCACATGGTTTGATGCGGTGCTGGCGCCAAAGATCAGTCCGTTGACCCTGGTCGCTCTGCTCTTCACAATCGTCGTCATGTTCTCCCTCAAAGGAAGAGTCATTGTATCCCAGCCTTTTGATGTTCTGCGTGTCGCCATTCCCTTCATCGTCTACTTCGCTTTGCTCTGGCTCTTGACCTTTTTTTCGGCTCGTTCACTGGGTTCGGCGCACGATGACGCAGTCGCTGTAGCCTTTTCCGCGGCAAGCAACGACTTTGAATTGGCGATTGCAGTGGCCATTGCCTGCTTTGGCATCGAATCAGGCCAGGCCTTCGCGGCAGTCATTGGCCCTCTCATTGAAGTGCCCGTGATGATCCTGCTGGTGAAGCTGGCGCTATATATCAAGAATCGACGCGCAGCGCGGACAGCGGCGGCCTGAGGAGGATGATTTGAAGCGACTGCTATTTGTGTGCATAGAAAATTCCAATCGCAGCCAGATGGCCCAGGCGTTTGCCCGCATCTATGGCGGCGAGAATGTAGAGGCCTACAGCGCCGGTTCCAGACCTTCGGGGAAAGTGAATCCGAAGGCTGTCGAGTCTATGAAGGAGCTGGGATATGATCTTTCAACTCACGCCTCGAAATCGCTGAACGATTTGCCGGCCATTGAGTTTGACTGCGTGGTAACAATGGGCTGTGGCGATGCCTGCCCCTGGATTCCGGCGAAGCAGCGCCTAGACTGGCAAATTCCTGACCCGCGCGAGATGGCGCCTGAAGAATTTCGTAAAATCCGCGACTTGATTGGCGAAAAAGTGAAGCAGATCCTGGCCCAGGCTTAGCCTGGGCGCCAGCCCGGCCGCCGGTTCGTTGCCAGCGGCCGCGCGGCGGGCTACTTGCTCGCTTTGCGTCGCCTGGACGGCCAAAGTCATCCGCGATCCAGGAACCAGCGAACAATACCGGTATTCGCGTCGCGCGGATAGTTATGTGAGAGATCCTCGATCTCCTTATAGACCAGCTCGGCGCCGGCGCGCTGCAGGGCCTCAGCCGCCAGACGAGCATGCTCGACCGGAAACATCCAATCCCGAGCGCCGTGGACATCATACACCTTGCATCCGCGCAGTGGAACGGCCGCTTCGCCGTCGCGACCCAGCAGCGCATGAACTGCTGCGGCCACCGGCGCATAGTGCGTAAAGGGCGATTGCTTTGCAGTCGCCAGCAACATGGCATAGGTGCCGCCATCGGAAATGCCGGTCAGCAGGATGCGCTGCGATCGAATATTCCAGCGTTCGGAAATCGAAGCCAGCATTGCATTGAGCGCAGCCGCATCGACGCCCGGTCGATGCAGCGACCAGGTTCGATCCTGGGAACTGGGGGCCGCCAGAATGCAGCCAAAAGTGCGCGCCTCGCGCAGCCAGCTCCACAAGAAATCGGCGCCATGGCCGGAGCCGCCATGCAGGGCGACAATCAATGGCCAGTCCCGGGATGCTACGTAGTACTCAGGAACATATACGGAGTAGCCGCCGCGCTTGCCGCGTTCATGATCCACAGCATGGACGCCGCCGAAATCCTCCGCTGCCGCGCCGGCGGATCGCCGCAGTGCATCCAGCAGCTCAGCATCGTCGCTGAGCTCAGGAGTCAGAAAGAAGCGACTGACTTCGCTGGAGACGCCGGCCAGTGCATAGAGGATTTCCTGGGAGCGGGCCACGGAGCGCAAAGATTGAAAGGCCTGCAATAGACCGCGCTGGCCATCGCCGGCGGCGGCAAAGCGCGCCGCCCCCTGCAGGGCCTGAGTTGCCGAGCGGCTGAGCGCGGCATACGCTGCTTGATCCTGATCGCGCAAAGTCGGGCCTGGAGACTGCAGTTGAGCCCGCAAGGGCGAGGCGGCGAGTTCCAGACGGTTGCGGAATTCGCCAAGGCGCGCCGGGTCCAGTCGATCCTGAATCAGACCAAATTCGTGGAGCAAGTGGCGCAGCGCCGTCCACAGCCCCCGCAATTCTTCCGAAAATTCTGCTGTCATCGTCGAAACCAGGCAAGAATCCTCCGCTGGAGAATCAGAACCCTATAGCCTCGCGCCGACCTACTGCTGCACACAGAGTAGCGCAAAAGTATTGCTGCATGCATTGTTGATAGTATTGTCCAGGCCCGTGGCGCTCAAGTCCTTGTTAGCTCCAGAAACCCCGCCTGTTCCATCCGTCCATCCGGTACAATTGTTTCCGGGATTGGGAATCCAGTTAGTAAACATGCCCAGCCAGGCATTCTGTGCTGCGGTCGCAATTGGCGCGGACTGTGCTGTCAAGAGACCCACAGCATCCGTAACGCCAATCGATAGGCCATCGGGACTGCGCAAATACTGAGTATTTGCATACATTACCCAATCCACATGTTCGGCGGGATCTCCGCTACACAAGCCAGTGCTACAGGCCTTGCGATTGGTTGGATCTACCAGCAGCGCCTTGAACGTCGCCACAAAGGGACGCGCGGTATCGGCCATGCAAAAGGCATCGGCGCCGACCTTTCCGCCAACGCCGCCGGTGGTGGTGGCATTGGTGAAAAAGACCCGGCAGGGATTGCAGGGCGCCGCCTGGCTCTGGATTCCGTATAGCGCGTAGAGGGCAAAACTGTTGCAACTGGAATCACTGTTCTGGCACAGATCGGCCGGAATGCAGGCGGGGGCCGAAATGCACACCCCGCTGGCAACGATGCACAAGATGAGGACTCGGCCAACAGTCATAGACATATTCCTGCAAGCGCGCCCTTCAGGACAGATTGCGCGCGCCGGGGCGTCAAGCTTTGTGCGCGGGCCGATTTCATTGCGGACGCCGGGCCCTGACCAGGCCATAGAAGCCAGGCAAGGAGTACGACTGCGTTGCGGCGGACTCCAGGCCGCTCCGCAGATCTTGCGCAGTGCGCATCCACTCCAGCTCCAGGCCGAGTTGGGCCAGGCGCTGAACCAGTTCCAGCGGATCAAAGCCCGTGCGCATCGGCTCGCCCTTGCGCGCGCTGATCCGCAGCAAAGGACCTAAACCAGGATAGTCGCCTCCGCCGTGCAGGGCGTCGGCAATTGCGTAGTCAAAGATGATAGCGCTGCCGGCGGCGCAGCGATTGCCGACAAAAGCAAGCAGCCGCAATACGCTTGCAGCGTCCAGATACATGGTCACTCCTTCCAGCAGGAAGAGGCTGCGCCTGTCCGCGTCGAATCCGGCTTCAACGAGCGCCCTGCCCGGATCTTCCTGGTCAAGGTCGATCGCCGCCGTACGTACCGGTCGCGCATTCTCGGCAAAGAGCGACTGCAGCTGCCGCCAGCGGCGCTGCAGGGCCTGCGGATGATCCGCCGCAAAGACCCGGCATTCGGGCGGCAAAGTCAATCGCCAGGCGCGGCTGTCGGCCCCGGCGCCCAGAATCACAAGTTGCTGAAATTCGCTGGCAGCGACGGCCTCGTCAAAGATTTGTGTACGAACGGCAACGTATTCGTAAGCGCCTGGATAGCATAGTTTTCCATAGAGTCGAATCAGGCGACGCAGCGGCCGCAGGGCGATGGCCGCGCGCAATGGCCAGGGCAGAAAACGATGCGCCAGCGAATCCGCGCAGCGCAGCTCCGGTCGCCATTCGTGGTAGCTGATAGCTCGCGCCAGCGCCGTCAGTTCCGCCATCGACAGGCTTGCAAAACATCGACGCTTGCGTCGCGTCATCCGACTCTATTACGCCTGCAGCGCAGACGGCGATTATCCGGCAAGCCCTTGCAGCCATTCCAGGTAGGCTGCGCCGCGGCGCTCAGCAAAGAAGTCAAGAAAGAGCATCAGAATTGATTGTGCAAGCAGGCCGGCCCCCAGTCCGTTCCAGAAAGGAAATTCGCGAAGGCCAAGCAGCAAGAACAGTGCGACGCCGGCCAGCGCCGCTTCAGTCCAGCGGTAATAGACAAAATTCTGCATAACCTTGTCCATGCGCGGAATTTCCTCGCTGGCCAATCGCGCACGCTCATGATTTACGATTTGATCGGCCCGGGCGATATCCGCCGGCGTTCGCACAAAAACGGTAACGCCCACCAGCAGCTGAATCAACGCGATGAGCGCCAGCGGGATCGCCGCGCCCTGAGCAAAGGGCTTGCGCAATCCAAACCAGAACCAGAGCGCCAGCGCGATTGCCATTGCGCCGGCCGCTACGAAGAACAGGCTCTCGACTCGTTCTGTATGAAAATACCTGAGAATCATGTTACATCCTCCGCTTCCAGGCTTCGCCGAACGGCCGCTCGACGTAGATGCGAATTTCACACTTGCAGCGCCAAAAGCCGATTGACTGCAAGAAGGCGCCGACCTCATTAGCGCCCATGTTTTGCATCAATTGTGGCATCGAGGCCCCTCTGGCGAAAGTCAGCTACAAGAAAAACATTGGTCTGTTGGTGATGCGCCAGTACCAGACTTTCGAGGGCGCGGTCTGTCGCCCCTGCCGGGATTCGTTGTTCAGCAGCTATTTTCTCACAACGCTCTTCGCTGGCTGGTGGGGCGTCATATCTTTCATCGTCACGCCCTTCTATCTGCTGGCCACGCTGTTCAGCTACATTGGAACCAGAGATCTGCAATCGCCGCCGGTAGGCGCGCGCCGGCCCACGCTGAGCGCCGATGAAATCCAGCGTATCGCCGCCCAGGAGTCGATCCTGGTGGAAGTCCTAAACGGCGGCGGCAGCATTGAAGATGCCTGCCAGCGTACTGCGGCAGCGGCCGGCGTTCAACCTGCACAGGCCTTTTTATTCTTGCAGGCGCGGCTCCAGAAAAAGCAACCCGTGGCCACAGCCTCCGGCAATATGCCGCCTTCCTCACAGCCTGCGATTGGATACCAGAGCCAGGGCGGCGGCGCAGCAAGTCGTTCGCCGTCGGCCAGCTCGGGCAGCAGTTTTCTTTCGATTGCAATGCTTACGCTGGGGGGACTGGCGCTGCTTACTGTTGTTGGAATCGCTGCGCTGATTGTAAGCAGCGAGAGTTACCAGCAGATTCGTAGGGACTGGGATCATCCGCCGGAGGCCGTGAGTTTCGAACAGATGATGGAATCGCCGGTGAGCGGCCAAACCTACCGTGTAAACAATGTTGCCCTGCTTTATCCGCTCTCTGTCTACCGTTATGAGACAAAGCAAAATGCGCCGCTGCAGCAAGGCGCTGAAGGCAATGCAAAACTCAGGGAGCTCTTTACGCCGCTGATTGCCGGTCCCGCCTGGCGGCTGCGCACCATGCGTCGCGAGCTTCGCTATGCGCCAGAAGGCCAATATCTGGCCTTTCCGGGCGTAGACCACAAGCGTGTGGCGATGTTGTCTTCAGCCGGCTTTGCCATGGTTGGTTTGATTCCACAGGAAGCACAAACGAAGGAATCGATGCTACTTCGCGTCGGGAGCTTTTCGCCAGCCTCAGACCTGGAAAAACACATTCAGGATATCTTTCCCGACCTGAAGCTGACGCAGGCGGTGTATGTGAAAGAGGTCGCAGAAAGCGGCTACAGCTACTCCTTTGAGGGCCGCGCCGGACCGCTGGTAGGCGCCATCTTCATGGTCCTGGGACTGCTGAGCGCCGGCTTCTTTCTTTTGATTGGCCTGCTTTCGCGCCCCAGAGCTCCGACGCCCGGCAGCGCCCTGAGCGCCGGTCTCAAAACCGGCTCTTAGCGACAGGAGGTCGCGCCATTCGCAAAGCGAATGTGAGGAACGGTTGAAAAATTCGTGCGAATTCTCCAGGGAATTCGCCATTGCCGATGGCGATGCAATGAATTTTGATTACCGTTCCGTTCGTCCCAAAACCCCACGGATGGGGTTTTGGGTCGCGTTCAAGCAGCCGACGATCCCGTGCTGCAAAGCGCGCCTGGCGGGCTTTGCAGAAAACTTGCCAGATTTTGGCGGCTGCGGCGTGGTCGTGTGAACCATGAAACTACCGCTGCGTCGAAGGGTTGTGCGCCCCTCCCGTTTTGTATCCATACTCGGCCTTCTACTGGCAGCGCCCTTGCTCTCGCAGGGCGAACAGCAACAGGCAGTAGCGGCCGGCATCGACTCGGTGCAGGTCTACAGCGATCAGGCCGTTGTCACGCGCCGGGTGCAATTGCGGATCCACGCCGGCCAGAATGTTCTGCGAATCAATGAACTTACGCCGCAGCTGGATGATTCCAGCGTGCGCGTTGCCTTTGATCGCAATGATCTCCGCATCCAGGAAGTGGCCGTGCGCAGCGCTTTCCGCGAACGTTTTCTCTCAGATGAGGCGCGTCAGGCCGAGGAACGATTGAAGACCGCAGAGAGCAATCTGCGTCGACTGACCGACCGCTATGCGGCGCTCAAGAAAGAGGCCCAGCAACTCTCGCAGCTGGAGGTGGCGCGCGTCCCAGAAGATCCAGAGGACCCCGCCTGGCGCGCGCCCGTCGATTCCGGCCGCTGGACGCGCACGCTCGATTTTATCCAGAATTCGCTGCGCGAAAACCAGGCTGCGGTCAGCGAGTTGCTGGGGTCTATCGATCTGGCGCGCGAGGAGTTGCTGGTGGCAATCGCTGTCGCCGATCGCTATCATGATGCCCGCAACATTGAAAGCAAGCAGGTCAGCATTGCCATTGAGTGCGCTCCGGAACGTTGCGATGCCTCGCGCCCCGTTCAGCTGGAGCTACGCTACACCGTAGGCGGCGTCGCCTGGTTTCCCATCTACACTGCTCGCGTCGATAGTTCCGGCAGCCAGACGCACATGCAGCTCAGCAGCTATGCACTTCTCAAGAATCAGAGCGGAGAGGATTGGGACAACGTCCGCTTGCGATTCTCCGCGGCAGACCCGCGCGAATCCGGCGATCTGGCGCAGCTGCCCACCTGGCGCATCCAGCAACGCGTGGTGGCTGACGACCTGGAGCGCGAAAGCGGTCGCTCGGGTCGACGTCAGGATTCCCCTGCCGTGTCTTCTGGCGCAGTTGCCAGTACTGCGCCGATGCAGCCGGCGCCGGAAGCAGCCGCCGACGAAGCCATCGATAGCTTTGCCGACGGCCAGGCAGGCAACGGTCCCGGCGGCGGGGGCTACGGCAGTCTGCAGTCGCAGCGCAATCGCTCCAACGCTTACTTTATGGAAAATCGTCGTCTGGTACAGGAAGAACAGGCCAATCAGCGCAATGAAGCCGCTGGCAATGCACTGCGCGGCATCCAGAGCTCTGTCCAGGCGCGCGATCAGGCAGTCACTCGCGATGACTTTCAGGGCGCACTGGTTCAAAGCGAAGCTATCATCGAACGTGTTCGTTCGCTGGACCCGCGCTATCAGGGACTCTTTGCCGAAGACCTGCGCCGTTCGCTGGAAACGCGGCGCATGGCCTTGAACATGCTGGAACTGCAGGGCATGATGCGATCGCTGACGCCGCCTTCCAGCTCGGCGCGCGGCTTTGATGTCGCTTACCAGGCGCCCGGACGCGACAGCGCACCCTCCGAACCCGGCTTTACGCGCATCCTGCTGGAATCGCGCGAGTTGCCGCTGACTTTGAGCTACGAGGCTGCGCCGGAGCGGCGCGAACTGGCCTTTCTGGTAGGGCGAGCTGCCAATAGCGCCGGCGGCCCGCTGCTGGCCGGCCCGGCCGCTATCTTCCACAACCGCGACTATGTGGGCGAAGCAAGCATTGCCACAGTGGGCCCCGCTGCTGAATTTCCGGTGCACCTTGGCGCTGTGGATGACATTCGCATCCAGCGTCACGTGACCGATCAGCGCGAGGACGGCGGATTGATCAGCACGCAGCGCATTTTACGTCGCGAAGTTCAGATCAAGATTCACAATCAAAAGCGAAACAATATTCAGCTCGATTTGTTTGAACGACTACCCGTTTCCTCGGATGAAAGGATTCGCATCAGCGCTCCAGAATTCAGCGAGGCCCCGGCGGAGCGCAAAGAAGAGTACGGACTGATCCGTTACCGACTTTCGCTGCGCGCCGGCGAGCAAAAGACAATCACGATTCGATATGAAATTCGTCATCCGGCCGACGTACTGCCGGCCGAAGCCGAGGGAGGCGCCCCGCAATGGTAAATCGCACTGCAAGTTGCCTGTTACTTGCTACTCTCCTGGCGGCGGCGACGCCAGGCCTGCTTGTAGCTCAAGGCCGTCCTTCGACGCCGGCCTATCAGGCGCCAATTACCGAAGCGCTGGTCTACCCCGATCGTGCGCTGGTTACGCGCTCTTCGCGCCTGCATCTGAATCCCGGCAAGCACACGCTGCTCTTCCCGGGCGCTCCAGCCGCATTGGACGCCGACTCGCTGCGCGCCTTCTCCGATAGCGACAAATTGATCGTACAGGGAATTCGCCGGCGCCTGGAACGACGCAACGAAGCGGAAAATCCAGAGGTGCGTCGCCTGCAAGAGCAGATTCGCAAGCTGGAACGCTCGCGCGACGAACAGCGCGAACAGTCCGCGCGCCTGCGACTGGACCTGGGAAGTATTGATCGCTACGCACAATTTTTGAATGCGCTGATTTCGCGTCAGGCGCCGGCGGCAGGCGAGGACCCGGGCCGCTGGGGCGGCGCCTATCGCACCCTCTTGCAGCGGCGGATGAATGCCCAAACCGAAATCCAGAAGTCGGACGAAACGGCAGCCAGATTGGAGGATCAGCTGGGGATTTTGCGCGGCAACCTTGAGCAGCTGCGCTCGCAGGCCGGTCAAAACTATTCCGTGGTTGAAATCACGGTGCAAAGCCTGGCCGCAGAGGATAGCAACCTTGGCTTTTCCTATGTAATACCGGGCGCCAGCTGGAATGTCAGCTACGCCCTGCACCTTGGAACTGACGGCAAAGTGCGCATTGAATACTACGGCGTCATCCGACAGGAAACCGGCGAGGACTGGCGCAACGTCTCGCTCTCGCTCTCTACGGCGCAGCCAGCGCGCGGCGCGCGTCGCGATTTCTTACGACCGCTTTACATTTCGGCCCGCGAGGTCCAGACGCGGACTGAATTTGCCGCAGTGGAAGATGCGCGCGCCCAGGAACAAAACGTCATCGGCGGCGAAGCGCCGCTGGAGCAGCAGACCGGCGGCCTGTCGGAGCTGGAGCGCTCCGGAGAATCGGTAATATTTCGCATTCCACGGCGCAGTGATGTGCCTTCCAGCCGCGAGAGCCGTCGGGTGATGATTGCCGAATTTACGGAGGCGCCAACGGAGAGCTACCTGCACTATGCAGGCGCCCTGCAATTGACGCCGGCGCTGGCGCTCAAGCTGCGCAACTCACGCAATTTTCCGCTGCTCAGCGGCCCGGCGGAGGCCTTCCGCAATTCCGGTTTCGTAGGCCGCTCCACCGTACGCTATACTGCGCCCGGGGCCAGCTTCAACGCCGGCCTTGGCGCGGACCGCAGTGTGAAAACTTTGCGCAGCCTGAGTCGCCGACGGGAGGACGTAGGCCCGCTGACCAGCGATCATTACTTCTACACTCGCGTGGAGCTGACGCTGGAAAACGAAAGCCAGCAGCCGCAAAGGATGCGGCTTTATGAACGCGCGCCCGTCTCCGACGTAGCCAGCGTCAAAGTAGATTTGCTCCCGGAAACGACTGCCGGCGCCGAGGAGACCGAGCGCGGCAGCGGCGTATACCGTTGGAACGTGGAGCTGCGGCCGGGCGAAAAAAAGACAGTGATCATGCATTACCGCGTGCGAGCGCCGGCTGAATATCCGGGCGATATCTACGGCAGCTGACGCTTAGCGGTGAGAGCGCGCCGCTTTTTTGGCTGGCAGTCCGCAATGCGGCGCCTAAGTTGGAGCAGTTGTCGCGCTGGCTCTTGAACCTTCGATTTCTGACGGCGGCAACCATCGCCGTCGCTTCGCTGCAGGCCGAGGGCGATGCAACCCGGGCCGCGGCTGCGGACGGCATCGGCGGCAGCCGGCGGCTTACTCTTCAGGACTGTTACCGCCTGGCGCTGGAACTCAGCGAGCAAGATCAGATTCGCGCCGAGAACCTGAAAGCTGCAGAGGCAAGGTACCGCCAGAGTCTGGCCGCCTATTTTCCTCAATTCAGTCTCTTTGCCGCCCCAACCTGGCAGGACCGCATCGAACAGGACCGTCGGCGGCAGCAGGCCGAAGATGCCATTCGACTGCTGGCGCCGGCCCAGCAGTCGCAGCTGCTGGCGCTCCTGCCGGCGCGGGAAAGCGATGCACAGGGAACCAATCCCTACGTCGGCGGAGTGGCGCTCAGCTGGCCCCTGTTCAGCGGCTTTCGCACCCTGCATGAATCGCGCGCCTTGCAACAGGAACGGCAGGCCCTGGAATTTGAGCGACAGCGATCTCGCGAGCTGCTCTACCAGGATCTGGCCGAAGTTTACTACCAGGCGCTGATGTATGCGCAGATTCTGGCATCGCTGGATAGCGAACAGACTGCGCTGAAAGAGCGCATAGCGGAGTTGCGCGCTCGGGTGCGACTTGGACGCTCGCGGCAGGGCGATCTACTGCAAGCTGAAAGCGATCTGGCCCAGAACCGCGTGGAGGCGGAACTGCAGCGCGGCCTGGCGCGCGCCACGACGGAATTGCTTGGATTTTTGATCGGTCGCACTCCAGCCGATACGCGACTGGCGCCGGCCAGCGATCCGCCGGCGCCGGAAAACATTGCCGCCTACCTGGAACATACAGGAGAACGCAGCGATCTTTTGCAGGCGGCGGCCGCCTTGCGCGCCGCGCGCCAGCGCAGCGAGGTCGCCAGCGGCGAACACTGGCCGCAGGCCAGCCTGCAGGGAGAATACTATTTGCGCCAGCGCCCCGACAGCAGTCGCGACTGGCGCGTCACGCTGCGCATTGATCTGCCGCTCTTCTCCGGGGGCGCCACGGCGGCGCGCGTCGATGAGGCCGCCGCCCGGCTGCGCGGCAGCGAACTCGATCTTGATCGACTGCGCCGACTGAGCGACTACGAGGTCCGCGCTTCTTACAGCGATTTCAGTTCCGCCGCGGCCAGACTGTTGTTGTTGCGCGAAGCGGCAGCGCTGGCGCGCGCCAACTACAACGTGCAGGTTCGCGACTACCGCCTGGGAATCGTTACCAACCTGGAGGCGCTGAGCGCCCTGACGCGCGTCTTTGTTCTGGAGCGCAGCATTGTTCAAACCGAGATGCAAACCAGGCTGGCATCGATTCGATTGCAAATCGCCGCCGGACGGTCGCCGCCATGAGGCTCTCCGACCTCTCCATCGCTCGCCCGGTGCTGGCCTGGATGATCATGTTTGCGCTGATTGTTTTTGGGGCGGTGGCGCTGGGCCGCTTGGGCGTCAGTTACATGCCTGATGTCGATTTTCCGCTGCTTTCGGTCAGCGTTAGCTGGGAGGGAGCTGCGCCGGAGGTCATGGAATCGGAGATCGTCGATCGGTTGGAACGACGCTTGATTGCTGTCGAAGGCCTGAAAGAGATGACCAGCTCGGTCCGCCAGGGATCGGCCACAGTCAATCTGGAGTTTGATATCAACCGCAACGTTGACGTCGCGCTGCAGGAGGTGCAAACCGCTATCAGTAGACTGGAGCTGCCAGTCGGCGTGCTTCCGCCAACGGTGCGCAAGTCCAATCCCGAGGACGATCCGATCCTGTGGCTCGGGCTTTCGGGAGAGGCGGATACCCATGCGTTGTTCGTATATGCCGATCAGAATATCGTTGATCGACTGCAATTGCTGCCTGGCGTAGGCGAGGTCTTTGCTGGCGGACAGCCGGAACGCAATTTGCGCATCTGGGCCTCCAGCAGCGCGCTGAACGCGCGACAGTTGACGATCCTGGACTTACAGCAGGCCTTTCAGCTAGAGCACGCCGAGGGCGCCGCCGGCTATCTGGACGATCGACGCGAGGAACGCAACCTGCGTGTTCTGGGCGAAGCGCTTAGCCCGGAACAGGCCGGATCGCTGCGCATCACGCGCCGCGCCGGCGCGCCAATCTATTTCGCCGATATTCGGGTGCGCGATGTAGCTCAAATAGAAGATGGACTCAGCGATTATCGGCGCATCACGCGCGTCAACGGGCGCAACGCGCTTTCGATCGGCGTTCGCAAGCAAATCGGCGCCAACACGGTGGCGGTTGGCGAGCGCGTCAAGGCCGAGGTTGCGCTGCTGCAGGCCGAACTGCCGCCCGGCATGAAACTGGAGACGGTCTTTGACAGCACGCGATTTGTACGCGAAGCGATCCAGGAAACGGAATTCACGCTGATCCTTTCGGGGATACTCACCGCTGCAGTATGCTGGCTCTTTCTCGGCAGTTTTCAGTCTACATTGAATGTTGTCCTTTCCATTCCGACTTCCGTCGTGGGCTCATTCCTGGTCCTCTACTTTCTTGATTTTTCGCTCAACCTCTTTACCCTGTTGGGGCTTTCGCTGGCCATCGGCATCGTCGTCGACGATAACATCATGGTACTGGAAAACATTGTCCGTCACTTTGATATGGGCAAAGATCGCCTGCGCGCTGCTCGCGAGGGGGCGCGCGAAATATACTTCGCTGCAGTGGCCGCTTCGACAGCCGTGGCTGCCATCTTCCTGCCAGTAGCCTTCATGGAGGGCGTCATCGGTAAGTTTTTTTTCCAGTTCGGAGTAACAATAACGGCGGCGGTCGCGCTCAGCCTGCTGGACGCTGTAACGCTGACGCCAATGCGCGCCTCGCGATTGCTCAGTCGCAACGAACGGCCGCCGGCCATCGTGCGAGTCGTGCAAGGCTGGACGGCCGCCGCCGGCATATTCTATGAGCGATGGTTGCAACGCGCACTGCGTCGCCGGCTCTGGACGCTTGGTCTGGCGCTTGCCGTATTCTGCCTTTCGATGCTGGCCGCCTTCTTCCTGAGAAAGGAATTTGTTCCGGCGCAGGACCAAAGCCAGTTTGGCGTACGATTGCTGCTGCCAACTGGATCATCGCTGGAGTACACGTCGGAGAAATTCAAAGAGCTGGAGCAACGACTCAGTCGGATCCCCGAAGTCGCTCGCTACCTGTCAATCGTCGGCGGCGTGGGCGGAGGCGAATCATCGAGCGGCATCATGTTTGTGACGCTCAAGCCTGCAGAACAGCGGCAGCGACGACAGCAGCAAATTATGGAGCAGGTGCGCAAGGAAGCCCTGCAGATTTCCGGCATGCGCGCTTCGCTTTTCGATTTTTCGACGCGCGGACTTACGGCTCGGCGCGGCTTTCCGGTGGAATTCTCAATTCGCGGACCACAATGGAGCGAGCTGGAGTCGGCCTCAAAACGCATCATCCAGCGAATGGAAGCCAGCGGACAGTATCTGGATCTGGATAGCGACTACCGCCAGGGAATGCCTGAAACCAGAGTGATTCCAGACCGCAACCAGGCCGCCATTCGCGGCGTAAGCATCAGCGCCATTGTCAACACGGTCGCCGCCGCCATGGGCGGAGTTCGCGCCGGGCGCTTTACCAACGATGGTCGACGCTATGATATTCGTCTGCGCCTGCGGCCTGACGAATGGCAACGACCCTCCGACCTGAATCATGTTCTGGTGCGCAATAACTTTGGCGAACTCACTCCGCTGGCCAGCGTGGCGCGCTTCAGCAGCGGCCCGGCCTTATCGACGCTGACGCGAGTGGATCGCCAGCGGGCGATCAGCATACGCTCCAATCTGCCGCCGCAGGCCTCGCAATCAGAAGCCATCGCTCTGGCCGCTCAAATAGCGCACAGCGAACTGCCGCGCGGTTACTCCTACCATGCCGGCGGCGGCAGCCGCGGATTTGCCGAGAGCTTCGACAGTCTGTACTTTGCACTCTGGCTGGGCGTGCTTGCCGCCTATATGATTCTGGCAGCCCAATTCAACAGTTTTCTGCACCCCATTGCCGTACTGCTGGCCCTGCCCTTCAGCGTCAGCGGCGCCATGCTGGCGCTCTTTTTGAGCGGACAGTCGATCAATCTCTACAGCCTGATTGGACTGGTGCTGTTGATGGGCATTGCCAAAAAGAATTCAATCTTGCTGGTGGAATTTGCCAATGAAGCGCGCAGGCGCGGCGCCAGCGTCACGGACGCGCTGCTGGAGGCCGGCCGCGTACGCCTGCGCCCGATCCTTATGACTTCTTTAACATCGATTGCAGCGGCAATTCCGCCGGCCCTGGCTCTGGGGCCGGGCGCCGAAAGTCGCATTCCCATGGCCATCGCCGTCATTGGAGGCATGGCGCTTTCAACCCTGCTGACGCTCTTTGTTACCCCGGCCGCCTACAGTCTGCTGGCGCGTCTTGAGTCGAGTCGAGCTGCCTGATTGCCTGTGCCATGCCCGGGTCCGATTCGACGTTCCTTTCAGAGCAGCTTTTCACGCTCCGGATTGTGCGTCTGGATGGTCTGCCAGAGAACGTTCCTGGCCGCCTCGCTTAAATTCAGATAGCGAAACAGAAAGCGGTCCGGACCGGGGGCGCGCGTAATCTTTCCCAGGCAGCGCAATCGGAAGCCGCCAGGCAGTTCCAGATCGCCTTCCCACACCTCATAGCGATGGAGCAACTGCTCAATTGCCGAAGAGGGACGATTGATGACAAAGACCAGCGCCCGATCGGAAACGCGATCGGTGACGCCTTGAAATTGCAAAGGCAAACTGGCAGCGGGCGGGGCAGCCGTCGCATCCGCGCCCGCTGCACTGGCCGCGCTGCCCGATTCCTGCGGCGGCGCTGCAACCTGCACCGGCCCATGGGCCTCCACGGACCACGCTGTAAAGAGCGCCGGAATTGAGATCTGCATCATCAGATGCCTTTCGCCCAGGAACTCTACAGCGCCGCTGGGTTCAAAAACGACGCCGCCGGGCGAGGCGCGTTGCAGAGACCCATCCATCAAGAATCCGCCAATGTTCAGCCGGAAAAAATAGAGGCGCGCCGCTACGCCAGCGTAGTCATGATGGGGACGCCAATCTGGAAGCGAAACAAATAAGGCGCCATCCGATTTCTTTACGATTGCGCCAAGCATGCGGTGCTCTTCAAACTCGGCGCTGCACAGTTCGCCAAGCTGCACATCGTTGATCGACTTCACTTCCATGTGAAAGTCAATTTCGGGAAAAAGCTTGTCCATCATCTGCACGCGTTCTCGCGCGGGAATCTGGCTGTGATGGGCAAGGTAGTCATGGAGGCGCGCATGCAGCTTGCGCTTGCTATGCATCGCTTCGTCCTGTTCTTCTTCCGTCAAATGATCATAGAAATGCTTGAGCAACGAAAGTTCGCCTGGCGTCAGCTTGCGTTTTACTGCAAATTTGGCCAGGCTCAGCCACAGCGCTTTACGCTGGCCCTCTTTCAAGTAGCGCAGCCTGCTGATAAATACGATCACCAGTAGAATGAAAATGAAAATGAGGCCCGGGGCGGCAAAGGCCCAGCTGAAGACCGGCCATTGCAAAATATTCTCGCCCATACCCGCAAACAAGGAAGGGGCGCCTGCGACGTCAAGTCAGCAAACGCCCCTTTTCGAAGTGTGGGACTATTGCCCGTCTACGGCGGGATTAACTGAACCAGCGCTGATCCGCCGCCGCGCCTACGGGCTGGCCGGAAAGCTTGGCGCGTTGCACCAGGGTCCAGAAGCCGCGGTAGGTGGCGCGATCGTGTAGCTCGCCGTCATGCTGAATGGGCCCCCAATTGGCGTCCTGAGCCTTCAGTAAGACCTGCACGCCCTTTTCTACCTCGCTGTGATCCGGCTTCATTGCCTCAACTATGGCGTCAATCTGCGTCGGATAAATCGACCACATACGCAGGAAGCCAAATTGGTAGCGAGCGCGGCTCGCATCCGCTTTGGTTTGCTCGTAGTTTTTCAGATCCAGTGTAACGTTGTGCGCCGGTATTACCCCGTGGGCCAGCGCGGTGGAGACCATTTCCGCTTTTGCTCGACGCAACAGTTCATGTTCGAACTGTCCCGGGCTTTTCATATTCATAAGCGGAATGGCGCCAAAGTGACCGGAGATAAAATCCATGAGACCAAAATCCAGCACCTGCATCCAGGGCAACGAAGCAATCTGGTCCACTTCGCGCAGGGCGCCATGGGTTTCCACAAGCACGTGAATTGGTATGCTGCGCTTCAGGCCTGCCTTCTGGGCCGTGGCCTGGATATATTCGATCATCTCCTTCACCTGAACGGCGGCCGTCGGCTTGGGGATGGTGAGGTAGGCCAGTCGTTCGCCAGCGCCCTTAACCAGGATTTCGACGTCCTGCTTCCAGTGCTTGCTGCTGGGATCATGGATGCGTGCGCCGGCCATCTTGAACTTGTTGGCATCCGAGTTAGTGATGCGCACAATCATCTCGGCGTGTTCTTTTTCCTGACCGGTAGGCGCTCCGTCCTCGCAATCCTGCGTGATATCAAAGACCGGGCCCTTTTCATCCTGCAGCGCCAGCGCCTTTTGGATCATCTTTTCATTGCCGGCGAAGTGCTCGCAGCTTGGAATTACGGGAAATTCCTTCTCGCCCGGAAAAAGAGCCTCGCGGGGGTGAGTCATATGCCTTGCTCCAGTGGAAATACGCGCTCCAAAGCGCGTTTGCAGTTTGTGGCGGTCATGCTTGGCGGCGCTGCCGCAGGATCAAGCTGAATCTGCGGACCCCGATGCTTTCAAGCGCCTGCATGGCGTTTTCGCAACGCCGCCTCGATCTCCTGGATTGAAAGGCCGCGTTCCACCAGCATTACCTGCAGGTGAAAAACGAGGTCTGCAGTTTCGTGGATCAATTCCTCACGGTCATTGTTTTTTGCCGCGATAATAACCTCGCCCGCTTCTTCGCCCACCTTTTTGAGAATGCGATCCAATCCCTCGCGAAACAGCCGCGCTGTATAGGAGCCTTCGGGCAGCTCCGCCTTACGACGACGGAGCAAGTTTTCGAGCTCAATGAAAAACTGCATTCTCTCTCCGCCGCACTGGCAAATCGCGCGCCGCCAGCTGGTCTTTTACCTGATCAATAGTGTACTCTCGAAAATGAAAAATGGAAGCGGCCAGCGCGGCGTCGGCGCGGCCCTCGACGATCGCTTCGACCAGGTGCTGCGGTTCGCCGGCGCCGCCCGACGCAATGACTGGCGTGGACACCGCCCCGCGCACGGCGCGCAGTAGTTCCAGATCGTAGCCATTGCGAGCGCCATCGCGGTCCATGCTGGTCAAAAGAATCTCGCCGGCCCCGCGGCGCTCCGCCTCGCGCGCCCAGACGATGGCATCGACGCCAGTAGCGGTGCGACCGCCATGCAAATATACTTCGAACTGCATGGTCTCATCCGCACCCTGCCGACGCCGGACATCAATGGCGCAAACGATGCATTGCGAACCGAATTTTCCGGCAGCCTGCTCCAGCAAGCGGGGGTCCTGGAAAGCCGCCGTATTGATCGAGACCTTGTCTGCGCCGGCATGCAGGATACTGTAACAATCGTCCACTGTGCGGATGCCGCCGCCCACCGTAAACGGGATGAAGATTTCTTCCGCCACGCGCTCCACCAGATCGCGAACGATTTCGCGCCGATCGGAGCTGGCAGTGATGTCCAGAAAACAAAGCTCATCGGCGCCGCTCTCCGCGTAAAAGCGCGCATTCTCAACAGGATCGCCAGCATCGCGCAGATCGACGAAGTTCACGCCTTTGACCACCCGGCCGTCCTTTACATCCAGACAGGGAATGATACGCACCGCCAGCACGCTGGCAGATTCGATGAAATGCGCGACGGGGCCAGCGCTTTTTTAGGTATCGGGCGCGCTTGCCGCAGCGGCAGCAGACTGCGACGCAAGAGCTGCGCCGGGAGAACGGCGCATCATATAAAGAACACAAAGGTCAACAGGATGAAGATCGGAATCAGTATGGCGCCGGAGTAGGCCATATAGCCAAAGAAACTTGGCATCTTGACATCCTCCTGCTCGGCAATGGCACGTACCATGAAGTTGGGTCCATTGCCAATATAGGAATTGGCGCCCATGAATACGGCGCCAGTGGAGATGGCCGCCAGCAGGCCTGCCGTCAAATGGCCGCCGTCATTGAGCACGAATCCAAGGTCGTTTGGCAGCCCGGCGCTTGCCGCCAGACCCTTGGCCACCGCCAGAAAGGTCAGATAAGTCGGTGCGTTGTCCAGAAAAGAAGAAAGCGCTCCCGTGACCCAGAAGAATTGCCATTCGCTTTTTAAACCCAGGCTCGCGCCATGGCTCTCCAGAATATAGAGCGAGGGAATCATTGTGGCAAAGATTCCGGCAAACAACAGCGCCACTTCCTTGATTGGACCAAAGCTGAAACCGTTGCGCGTACGCAGATCGCCCTTCACTGGAGCGACCAACAACGAAACGCCAGCCAGCAACAGCATCCACAACTCCTGCGGTCCAAAGGACGGCCACCAGTCGGGGAAGGCCTTTTTTAGCAGACCCTGCCCGTAGATTCCGGCAACCACGCCGACCAGCAGCAAGAATTGCAGGCCGCCGCGAATGCGCAATCCTCCGCCGCGCCGTTCGGCAGCAAGGTGCTCAAGGGCCTCGCGCGTGCGCAGCAGCGTCTCGCGAACTCGTAACAACATCTTCAGGCTGACGCCTGGTCCTTCGCGCAATTTAGGAATGTCCAGACGCTCGATGCTATCATCGACTTCGCTGCGCAGCACTTCCAGCTCGCTTTCCAGCAATGGTCCCGTATCAAAATGTGCATGGCCGTCGCGCCGGTAGATGTAGAAATCGAGAAAGAAAAAAAGCGTAAGTAGAATGCCAGAGGCCAGCGCCCATTGCGGGAACAGTCGTAAAGTCCATTCAAACGGAACGCCAGACAGATAGCCCAGGAACAGCGGCGGATCGCCCAGCGGGGTCAGCAGCCCGCCGACATTGCTTACCAGAAAGATAAAGAATACTATGACATGCGCCTTTCTGCGCCGCTCCTGCAGGGCGCGCAACAGCGGTCGAATCAAGAGCATCGATGCGCCGGTCGTGCCTACAAAACTGGCCAGCACTGTGCCAAAGAGCAGGAAGAGCGTGTTGACCGAAGGCGTTCCACGAATCTTGCCTGTTACAAGGATGCCGCCAGAAATCACAAATAGACTGCCAAGCAGCAGAATAAAAGATATGTATTCTTCGGCTTTCTCAATGGCCAATTCGCCCAGCGGATCGCGCAGCACCGTGGCCAGGGCCGCAGCCATTGGCGCAGCAAAAATGCCCAGCGAGATCCACCACAGGTTCTTCTCCCAGAAATGGGCGTGGATCATCGGAACAACGGCAATTGCCAGAAGCATCAAGGCAAAGGGCGCCACCCAGAAAACTGAAATCGGCGTATGCGGATGCTCGCCTCCTTCGGCCAGTAAGGCGCCTGGCAAGCAAAGGATTGCCAGGAAGAAGACGACATTGCGACGCCACATTTGCGCCTGAGCCGAGTCCCCGCCCTGGCCGGGTCAAATCAATTTGTGTCGTCCGCCGGTCAGGACTTCGGTTCGACTCTGGCCGCACCCGGCGCCTGTCGCTCCCGCAAGAATTCGACCAGGCCGGAACGCGGGCAGTCGGCCTGATCGCCGCGGTCGAAGTCCTTCACTCGAACGACATCCTTCTGCAGCTCTTCCTCGCCAAGGATCAAGGCAAAGCGACGCTTCTTTCGATCGGCAGTCTCCAGCTGTCGGCCCAGCTTCTTTGTGCTTTCCAGAGCAATCTCGGCCTCCAGACCGGCGCTGCGCAATTCAAAGGCCAGGCGGCCAAGCTCGCCGGCCAGCTCCGAACCCATCATCACAAGATAAGCGCCCTGACGTCGCAGCGCGAAGTCCGGAACCAGCTGGCGGCTGCGCAGAAAATTCTCCAGGGTAACGTCGCCCATGCCAAACCCAACCGCCGGCAGCTCCTCCTTGCCAAACATGCCGACCAGACGGTCGTAGCGACCGCCGCCAAAGAGCGCCCGATTGTTGTCGGGATGCAAGTCGTAGAGTTCAAAGATGAAGCCGGTGTAGTAGTCAAAACCGCGCACGATTGCCGGATCAAAGCGGCATTCGTCGCCGTAGCCGCGGCGCTGCAGCTCGCCTGGCAGCCAGGCCAGCAGCTCGGCGGCCTTAGCGTCGACGCGCCCGGCGGCGGCCAGCGCCGGCAGCTCCTCGCTCTTGAGCGCCAGCAGTTGCTGCACCGATTCGCAGAGTCCGGGATCGTTGCATAGCGCCTGCAGCTGCTCCTCAAAGGCTGGCCCGCCAATCTTGTCGCGCTTGTCGATCAGTCGACCTATGGCGCGCCGCATATCGACATCAACAGTGCTGAGCCAGCTATCCAGCAGGCGTCGGTCGCTATAGCGCAATTGGTAGCTTTGTGGCTGGGCCCCATAGGCCCGCAGCAAATCCACTGCCAGCGTAATCAACTCGAGATCGGCCAGCGGCGATGTCGAACCCAGCAAATCGACATTCAACTGGAAGAATTCGCGAAGCCTTCCCCGACCAGGCCGCTCGTAGCGCATGAAATTCCCAATGTTGAACCAGCGCAGCGGACGCGGCAATTCCTGCAGCCTGGCGGCGACCATACGCGCCAGACTGGGGGTGAGCTCCGGCCGAATGGCCACCTCGCGCTCGCCGCGATCCACAAATCGGTAGAGCTGTTCGCTTACGATTTCTTCCGAAGATTTGGCGCGGTAGAGATCCAGCGGTTCAAGCAACGGCGCCGCATACTCCTCGAAGCCGTAGCTGCGACAGACCTGGCGCTGTACGCCGAACATCCAGTTGCGGAACTCCATCTGCTCGGGGTAAAAGTCACGCGAGCCAATGTAGGGTTTGGTGGAAAGCGCCATGAACGCGGACAATCTGTCTGCGCGCGATTTGCCGGCAAATCAATTCGCAGGCAGCGCCCGGCAGATTAGCCCTTGAGCATGCTGACCAGGCTCTTCAGTCTTTCGCGGACCCCCTTGCGAAAGTCGCTGTGGCCGGATCCCTCGAGGTTGACGCCGACCACCATTGATTGCGGCGTACTGCGGTGGATATGGCACACGGCGCCGCGAAAACGCAGCGGGGCCTGCATGCGAAACACAAGATCGAAGGTAACCGTACGGCGGTGGGGCAAATACTTCAGCAATTCAGCATTGGTCAGTTCCAGGGCCACGCCGCCCTCGCTGATGTTTACCACCGTCTGCTTGTCCTTTACCGTAATCAGATTTGCGTCTTCAATGCGATCGATGATATCCTTGTTAGCATCTTGCAGGCGACTGACGGCCGCCGGCGTAAGCGCTGCCAGGCCGCGGCGCGTCTCACAGTAGAAAAAGGCGATCGGTTGCTGACGTCCGTCGGGCATTTCGTAAAGAATGGGAAGGGCTAACAATGATTGGATGGAGCGGTCTGTATACTGACGCCGTTTGCGATCGGCCAGGCCCTTTTCCTCATCTTCCAGCAACGCAAAGTAATCCAGGCAACCCGGCGCCCGTCCCCGCCAGCTTTCCGTGTCGCCTGTCTCGGCTATGAAGATGCCCTCGGTCTTCTTGTTCAACAAGAGAGTTTCGTCGGGGCGATCCTTCTGCGCAAACTCATAGATCTTGATGCCCGGGATGTGCTGGCCCAGCTGACGTTCAAACTCAGCATAGACTACCTTGTTGGCTACCTGCGGCCGGGTTGGATCGACCGTGATTTCACTCTTGGAAATCTGGAAATTAGCGGCGTGAATGGCGCCGTTGGAAATCAAGGCGCGCGGATAAGAGCGTTCGATCTTGCCGATCCGCGCCTCGACTGGCGTCAACTCCACGGCGCCTGGTTCTGGCTTGGCGCCGACTTCAAAGTCGATCTCAATCTGACGCTTCTGGGTTGTATAGAGCGTAATACGCCCATCCAGCTCAAGCTCCGGCGAACAATGAAAGATGAAGCCTTCGCCCGAGGCCTCGCCGCGATAAAACTCGGCCGGCGGATCGGTATGCTTCAGATAGAAGCGCGCCGCTTGCAGGCGCTCGCGCAGTACAAACAATATGCGATCCTTCTCCTTGACAAAGTCCCACTCCCGATCCTTCTCCAGGAGCACGTCCAGTTTGCTAGCGCCTGCTGTGACCATTCAATAGCCTCGATCGAGACTCCCCCCGCAGCGTCAGCCGCCAGGCCGGACCGCGGATCCCGCTAATCCAGTTAGCCTGAGCTTCCCCCGTAAAATTTCAAGCCTTTACGGTAGATGCCCGGCCGACCGGCGGCGAGGAGCCTCAAGGATTCTCAAGTATTCGACGAAATTCTACCCTGCGATTTTGCGATCTTTCGCGAACTCCTGACTCCGGCGTGACGGCCGGCTCCAGAAAACTGCGGCCGGTCTGCGCTAACCGCTCCGGGGCCAGTCCAGCACGAAGCAAATACTCCAGCACGCTCCGCGCCCGGCTCTCCGAAAGGCGCTGGTTGTATTCCTGGGTGTTGGTATGGTCGGTATGGCCGCGAATCTCAATGCGCACTTCCGGATGGGCCTTCATAATGCGCACCACCGCATCAAGCGCCCGCTGCTCGGCTGGTCGAAGGGCGCTACTGTTGATGTCAAAATAAACGCGCAGATTATCGAGACACTCGGGCGCCTCGCCTGGACAGGGCGGCCCGCCGCCGCCAAGCGGTTGCAGCGCAAGAATGATGCGACGTAAATCGGGAGTGGCACGGTAGGACTCGCTGCGCGGCCTGAAGTCGATAGCGCTTGCATCCAGGCGGAACTGCTGCCCTGCCGCAATGCGCAGTCTGAATTCGCCCTCGCGACCAATGCGCACTTCGGCGGGCGGCTTGCCGGCCATTGCCAGCAAGACCCTGGCCCCGGGCAGCGGGAGGTTGTTGCTGGCGTCGACCACGCGCCCCTCGATCAGCTGCTCCTCGGCGGCGCCGGGCGGTTGAGTTTCTGCGCCGCCGTCCGGATTTTGCGTTTCAAGCGGTCGCAGCAGAATTACGCGACGGTCCAGAGCCTCGGCTGGCAGGTTGCCGCGGTAGTCCAGACTGAGTTCCTGTGGAGCGTAACCGGGCGCCGAAAAAACCAGACGATAGATGCGGCCGCTGGCCAGTCGCTGACTGAAGTTGTTCACTTCTTCATCGCCCGGGTCGCGTCGCATGATCCGACTGCGTTCCACCATTTCTTGAGCGCCGCCGATGATTCGCACAGTTGCCGCTACGCCAAGCGCGCGGCGCGTGACGCCATCCAGGATTTGCGCGCTGAAGAGGACTGCCGTCGGAGTCCGCAAGTACTCCGGCAAGGTCACGCGATACAGATCAAATTCACCGCGCGCTCGATCAAAGCGACGATCGCTGGCAAAATAGGCCCAGAGACCGTCCGCCGGAATGCTGAAATACTCCTCATCGCGGCTACTGTTGAAGGGTTCGCCCAGATTCTGTGGAGCGCCCCATGAATCCTCCGACCAGCGACTGACGTAAAGGTCATAACTGCCAAGCCCGCCAGGCCGATCGGAAGAAAAGAAAAGCTGGCGACCTTGCGGATCCAGTTGCGGGGAAATTTCATGGAAGCGCGTATTGACCGCCGGTCCGGCATTCACCGGACGCGACCACAGGCCGCTGCTGAGATCTCGCTCGCTGTACCACAGATCGTAGCCGCCCTGCCCGCCGGGTCGATTGGAGCTGAAGTAAAGCCGCTTCCCATCCTGCGAAACAAAGGGCATGCGATCATCGAAATCGCTGCTGACTTCCTGGATCTCGCGCACTTCACTCCATCGTTGATCGCGATAGCGCGAAAAATAGAGATTCATTCCGGCCTGGCCGACTCGCCCGTTCTGGCCGTCGGCGCTTGCCGTAAAATAGATCTCCACCGGCTGGCCGTTGCGATAGACCAGCGAAGCCATACCGTCGAATCCGTTGGTGTTGGGCGAAAACGCGCCGGCCGGATCTTCCAGCGATCCAATGGGCCTTGTTATGCGCATCGTCGGCGAGGGACGTTCCTCCAGCGGCAGGGCCAGGGGCGCAGGGATGGTCCAGTCCGCGGGGCCCAGACGATCGGCAGCGTTCTTGTTTTCGGAGTACCAGAGATTGTGATTCTCGAATCGGCCGGGGCGATCCGATTGAAAGACCAGAAAGCGCCCGTCGGGACTGATCTGTGGAGCGTAATCGTCGCCCTGCCAGTTGGGCAGCTCCAGATTTTGCACCAGGACTGAATCTTGCGGCGAACGCGTGGACGGCGAATCTGCCGCCGGATTGACTTCAGCGGCGGTCGTCTGGGCGCCGGCCAGATCCTGGTTATGCGCCGCTGGCTGAGCCGGCAGCCACTGAGCCAGCAGCAGCATCGCTGCTATGGTCCATTGCGCCAGCCGGCGCGCGGCCAGCCTGCGTCTCCATGTACTGACGCCGCCCTTCAAAGAGCGCATCAAGGTTCTTGCCGGAGCCTGGAACACTACCAAATACATCCTGCCACATGCGACGCGTCTCCATACAGAGGTACAGAAACAGGCGCGGGTCAGCGGCCTCAATCTTCCTCTTTATGGAGGAAAACATCTCTTGCCGTATCGTCTTAAAGTAACGGCTCTTGCCATCGGCCGCTTGAACCATTTCCCCTTCGCGCGTCAGTCGATCCTCAGGAAATCGGGCCTGAATGACCTCTTTCAACTCCCTGGTGTAACGGAAACTGCCGGTTGAAATCCAGGCGATGCGGTCGGGCCGAATCCGATCAAAAAGTTGCTCCAGCAGGCGATGGTACTGGCGCTCCCAGTCCGGGAAATAGACCAGCGGATCCAGGTGAAAGGCCAGCCGATAGCCGGCGCTCTGCACCTTTTCGGCGGCGGCCAGACGCTGTTCCAGGCTGGCCGTACCGGGCTCGATCTGAT
Source organism: Leptospirales bacterium (assembly GCA_019694655.1). Classification (NCBI taxonomy): domain Bacteria; kingdom Pseudomonadati; phylum Spirochaetota; class Leptospiria; order Leptospirales; species Leptospirales bacterium. Next base: position 188,857 of record JAIBBN010000004.1, on the reverse strand, counting down.
CGATCCAATCCTGGGGATTCAACGACCAGCTGACGACGGTATTACCGCGGTGCTCCAGCTCCAGCAGACCCTCAACGTTAGCCGATTTAGTTTTTAATTCCAGGCTGGCGTTGGGGTGGTCGGCAAAGTAGCGTACCAACAGCGAGGAGAGGCCGGTGAGCGGTTCAAGGGCCAGCGAGTCGGTGTACTCGCCGGTGCCGATGCGAAAATGAAAGTTCTTACCGCGCGTGCGTTCATCAATCTCCGCAAACAGATCCTCGATGTTTCCAAACAGCGTCATCAAAGGGTTGTTCATGAAGCTTTGAAGATAGCAGTAATGACAATCGTACAGACAGCCAATGCCAAAGTTGATCACATGATAGGCGCAACATACCATGCCGTCCGAACCAGGGCAGCTGGAAATAAAGCGACCCGGAAAGCGATAGAGCAGTAGCTCCTCTTTTTCAATGCGGCGACCTTGATGTAGGAAGCGATCCAGAATGGCTCGCGGTTCGTCGGTGTACTCCACGGCAATTCCTTCCGGCAAACGCGGCAGCATTTGTTCCAGAAGCATTCCGCCCTGCAGGCTGCTATCGATATAGATGCGCTTGATACTATCGATGGAGTACATAGTTGCCGCGTCAGACGGATTGTAGTTGGCGCACTCCGCCTTCTTCGCCAATCAAACAGTCGCCGGAGCGCGGCTTGCGGGCGGCGAAGATGCCGCTTTCTACCACTCCTGGAATGGATTTGATCGATCGTTCCAGTTGCAAGGGGTCCTCGATCTGAAAGCGCGCGTCCAGCACCAGATTGCCGTTGTCGGTGATCACCGGTCCGTCTTTGCCGCTGCCATGGCGTAGCTTGATTTCCGCTGCGCCCAATTGCTCCAGGCGACGTATCACAAAAGCGCAGGCGGAAGGCAGCGCTTCCACTGGCACTGCAAAGCGATCGCCAAGCCGCGGCGACAGCTTGCTGGGATCAGCGACTACTATAAAGCGATCCGCCATGCTATGGACAAGTTTTTCTATCGTATGCGCTGCGCCGCCGCCTTTGATCAAATTCAATTGCGGATCAATTTCGTCAGCGCCGTCGATGCTCAAATCGATGCGCGCCACGCGATCCAGCGGCATCACCCGCAGGCCTGATTCCAGCGCAAGGTTGCGCGATTGTAGCGACGTGGCCACGCACTGGATCTGCAGCCCTTCCTCCTGCACACGCCGGCCCAATTCAGAAATGGCAAAGGCCGCCGTGGAACCGGTGCCGAGACCGACCCACTGTCCATTTTCGACCAGGGCGGCGGCGGCGAGACCCGCTGCACGCTTTCCCTCTGCATTGGCGCTGGCATCTTTCATCCATTCGACTCCGCAGGCGACTGCTTCCTGCCACCGGACGATGCCGACCGGCAATGCGGGCCGTCAATCCGCTTGTCGGCTGCCTGCAGAGGCGCCCTGTCTTTGGCCAGGCTGCGCCAAGGGGCTTGCCGGCCGCGACCAGCACAGCAGCTCTGGTCTATGGAAGCTCTGACACTGGTCATTGGCGATAAGAACTATTCCTCCTGGTCGCTGCGACCCTGGCTGCTGTTGCGCTATTTTCAGATCCCCTTTGATGAAATCTTGATTCCGCTGCGTCAGCCGCAAACCAGAGAGCAGTTGCTCCGCCACTCGCCGACCGCTCGCGTACCAGCGCTGAAGCATGGCGATCTGGGCATTTGGGAAAGCCTGGCAATTTGCGAGTACCTGGCGGAATTGTTTCCAGAAAAAGCGATGTGGCCGGGCGATCGTTCGGCGCGCGCTGTAGCGCGCAGCGTTGCCAATGAGATGCATGCCGGCTTTCAAGCATTGCGCACCCACTTCCCTATGAACATTCGCGCCCGCCTGCGTCGGGCGCCTACGCCGGAAGTATCCGCTGACATCGCCCGTATCCTGGAACTCTGGGGCGATTGCCGCGCGCGCTTTGGCAAGGGCGGCCCATTCCTGTTTGGCGCTTTTTCCATTGCTGATGCAATGTACGCACCGGTAATCTGTCGATTGCAGACCTATGAAATCGAACTGGATCATGAGCCGGCAAACTATGCGCGGGCTATTCTGCAGCTGCCGGCCCTGCAGGAATGGATTGCGGCGGCGGAAAAGGAGAGCTCTCGATTGGATTGAGCGACGAAGATGATTTCAGCGATTTTCTGGACAATGTCGCTTGCCCTTAGCCTTCTGGGCGGATGAGCCGCAAAACCCTGCTCCCCATCGTCCTTGCGACTTGTTTGAGCGCTGCTGCCACATCAAGTTCCTGTGCATCAGACGACGCGGCGCAAGCGGCGCGCAGCGCCGAACTCTTTGCCAGATTGCAAACCAATTTGCAACAACAACTGGCGCAGGCCATCGCTCAGGGAGGTCCGCAATCGGCGATTCGAGTCTGCGCCTCCATCTCCCCACAGCTCGAGCAACGGCTATCGCACGAGAGTGGAATAGCTATGCGCCGTATCAGCGATCGACCGCGCAATCCCGCCCATCTGGCCGATGACTATGAGCGCGCCATTCTGGATAGCTGGCGCGCCGATCTGGCTGCCGGCCGCGCGCCTCGCCTGCACTACCAGCGCCGGCCGGAAGGCTTGCGCATCATGAGTCCGATTGTGATTGGCAATGCCCTCTGTCTGCGCTGCCACGGCGGCCCGGCTGATATCGACCTTGCGACAAGAAGAGTCATTCAGGCCAGCTATCCCGATGACCAGGCTACCGGTTATTCGATGGGGCAATTGCGCGGCGCATTCAGCGCCATCGCCGACTGAACGCAATCATGCATGCGGCGCCAGGCTGAGCGCCCTTGCGACGGCCTGCTGCGCGGCGCGAAAGGGACTCAGTCGACCGGCAAGGGCCGCTTCCTCCATCTCCGCGACGGCGCCAGCCGCCAGCGGTTTTTGAAGCAGCGCTGATTTGAGTTCCGTCATCACGCTTTCTTGAAACCAGTAGCGCGTCTGCTCGCTGCGGCGTCGCAGGAAATAGCCGCTGGCGATGGCCGATTCGCGATACCGTCGCAACAGAGCCGCCAGTTCGTTCAGCCCTTCGCCGCTCTGCGCGGAGCAGGTTAGCGTTTCGATACGCTGTTCCGATGGATGCCTTGGAAACAAATGCACTGCGGCGCGATACTCCGCCGCTGCCGCACGGGCCCGCAGAACATTGTCGCCGTCAGCTTTGGTGATGGCAATGGCGTCGGCCATCTCCATGATACCGCGCTTGATACCCTGTAACTCATCGCCGGCGCCGGACAGCATTAGAAGCAGAAAGAAGTCGGTCATAGAATGCACGGCTGTTTCGCTTTGCCCCACGCCTACCGTCTCTACCAGGATCGTGTCATAGCCCGCCGCCTCGCAAAGCATGATGCACTCGCGCGTCCGCCGCGCCACGCCGCCCAGGCTGTCCGCCGCCGGCGAGGGACGGATGAAGACACGCTCATCGCGCGAGAGCTCCACCATCCGCGTCTTGTCGCCAAGGATGCTGCCGCCGCTGCGCGCACTGGATGGATCAATCGCCAGCACAGCAAGACGGCCGCGGCCGCCGCTCAGCGGCGCCTGTTGCAGCAGCAGTTTTCCAAAAGCCTCGATGAAGGTGCTCTTACCAACGCCGGGGACTCCAGTGACGCCCAGGCGAAAGCTCTTTCCGCTGTGCGGCAGAATTGCCTCAATTATCTGCTGGCCCAGTTCCTGATGATCGCTGCGCGCACTTTCCAGAAGCGTAATGCTCTGGCCCAGAATGGTTCGGTCGCCAGCCAGAATTCCCTCGACAAACTCAGTGCAAGTGCGCCTGGGCCGCGATGCCGGCGAAAAAGCAGGATCAAAGGTGGCCATGGCGGGCGAGCCTCAACTGGCGCTGCCTGCCTTCTGGGCCTGCCGGATCAAAAGCTCCAGGATCTGGATGGCTGCTCTGGTAATAACAGTGCCCGGACCAAAGACGCCGGCCACGCCAGCCTGAAAAAGAAACTCGTAGTCCTGCTGCGGGATCACGCCGCCGCAGGTGACCAGAATATCGGGCCGCCCAAGTCGCTTTAGTTCGGCGATCAATTGTGGAACCAGAGTCTTGTGACCCGCGGCCAGCGAGGAGGCGCCGACTACATGTACATCGTTTTCAATTGCCTGCCGGGCGGCCTCTTCGGGCGTCTGAAACAGCGGACCGATATCAACATCAAAACCCATGTCGGCAAAACTGGTAGCGATAACCTTGGCGCCGCGATCGTGACCGTCCTGACCCATCTTGGCGATCATAATGCGCGGACGCCGCCCCTCCAACGCCGCAAAATCGTTGGCCAGCTTCTGCGACTTCTGAAAGTCCGCATCGCCTGCAATCTCCGAGGAATACACGCCTGATATGGAGCGGATCACAGCCTGGTAGCGCCCGTAAACCTTTTCCATGGCGTAGGAAATCTCGCCCAGAGTAGCTCGTTTGCGGGCCGCTTCGACGGCCAGTTCCAGCAGGTTCCCCTGGCCGCCTTCGGCCGCCCGGGTGATGGCATTCAGCGCCGACTCCACGGCGCTGGCGTCGCGCTCCGCCTTCAGTTTCTGGAGTCGTTCAATCTGCGAACGACGCACAGCCGTATTGTCGACCTCCAGGATTTTCAGCGGAGCTTCTTCTCTGGGACGGTAGCGATTCACCCCGACAATCACTTCGCGGCCGGAGTCGATGCGCGCCTGCTTGCGCGCCGCTGCTTCTTCAATGCGCATTTTTGGCAAGCCCTGCTCAATAGCCTTCGCCATCCCGCCCAGCTGTTCAACCTCATCAATCAGTCGCCAGGCCCTTTCGGCCAGCTGCGCCGTCAAAGATTCTACGTAGTATGAACCTCCCCAGGGGTCAATGACGCGACAGATGTCGGTTTCCTCCTGGAGCAAGGTCTGCGTGTTGCGGGCAATGCGCGCTGAGAAGTCCGTCGGCAGTGCAATCGCTTCATCGAGGGCATTGGTATGCAGCGATTGGGTATGTCCCAGGGCCGCAGCCAGAGCCTCGACGCAGGTACGCTGCACATTGTTAAAGGGGTCCTGTTCGGTCAGACTCCAGCCGGAAGTCTGGCAATGCGTGCGGAGAGCCATCGATTTGGCGTTGGCCGGTGCGAACTGATTCACAATGCGCGACCAGAGCATACGTCCGGCGCGCATCTTGGCAATCTCCATGAAGTGGTTCATGCCAATCGCCCAAAAGAAGGAAAGCCGCGGGGCAAAGTCGTCAATTTTCAAGCCAGCCCGCTGAATACCGGTGCGCAGATATTCCAGGCCATCGGCCAGAGTATAGGCCAGCTCCAGATCATTGGTGGCGCCGGCTTCCTGCATGTGGTAGCCGGAAATACTGATCGAATTGAATTTTGGCATATTCTTCGCGGTATAGGCAAAGATATCGGCAATGATGCGCATCGATGGCTCTGGCGGATAGATGTAGGTATTGCGCACCATAAACTCTTTGAGAATATCATTCTGGATGGTGCCGGAGAGCTTCGCCAGCGGCACGCCCTGCTCCAGACCGGCGACAATAAAGAAGGCCATCACCGGAATGACTGCGCCATTCATGGTCATCGAAACGGAGACCGCATCCAACGGGATGCGATCGAAAAGCGTTTGCATGTCGACAATGCTATCGATCGCTACGCCGGCCTTGCCCACATCGCCTACAACTCGCTCGTGGTCCGAATCATAGCCGCGATGCGTGGCCAGATCGAATGCAACGGATAGACCGGTCTGTCCGGCAGCCAGGTTGCGGCGATAAAAAGCATTCGACTCTTCCGCCGTAGAAAATCCGGCGTACTGGCGTACGGTCCAGGGGCGCGTGACATACATTGGCGCATAGGGGCCGCGTAGAAAGGGCGGCGCTCCTGCGCCAAATTCAAGATGGCTGAGGCCCGCCAATTCCTCGGCCGTATAAGCCGGCTTTACGTCAATTTGCTCCGCCGTACGCCAGAGCAATTCCTGCTCGCTGCTGGCGCCCGCTTCACGTAACAGCGCCGCCTTCCAGGCAGCGACGTCTTCGCTTGCCTTTTGATGCACGGGAAGGTATGGAATCTTGCTGAAATCTTTGCGCACCATTGCAATGCTCCGTGGGGTCTCCGGTATTGGCAGAATCAGGCGCTGATGCCCAGGATCCTCTGGTACTCGCTCAATTCAGAAAGCAGCGGCGTTCGCAGGTGAACGAAGCGCTGAGCGCCTGCCGCCTTCAGCGCTTCTATTGCCGACTCTGGATTTCCGGCAATTACCCGCAAGGCGGCCGGGACTTTTTGCAGCAAGAGCTGGAGGATGGCTACGCCCTCCGCCGCATAATCCTCGTCGCCGGCGCAGAGGACAATGATTTCGGCGCCGCTCTGACGAGCCGCTTCCGCGGCCGCCTCCGCCGATTCTGCCGCTGGTTGATCGAGTACTGTAAATCCGGCGCAGCCAAAGAAGTTGGCGCAGAAGCTGGCCCGCGCCGTTCGCAGCGCTCGATCGCCAAAAAGCAGCGGGAAGACGGCTGGCGCCCTGCGACCGGAGGCGGCCGCGCGTTCCGTTTGCATACGCAGCTCCTCGAAACTTGCGCCCGGTCGGTATTCCTTCAAGGGCGCGCAGACCAGGGAACGATTTTCTGAGTCCAGCAGACGTTCGGCGGTCGGATGCAAGAGTTCTAGAACCTGCTCCTCTCGATTGGGATACTGGTTCACGCCAATCAGCGAGCGCCGTCGCGTGGCAATGGCCTTTTCGGTTTGCGCCGCTGATTTGGCGCACTCTGCAGCTATCCAACCCGATTGTGCGGCGGCGAAGAAACCGCCCTGCGCTTCGATCTGCTGAAAAAGAAGCCAGGCGTTAGCAGCGATCATTTCCGACAGGGACTCAAGATAGTAGCTGCCGGCGGCCGGATCGATGGTCTTATCAAGGTGCGTCTCATGGCGCAACAGAAGTTGGGTGTTGATCGCCAGCCGCTGCGAGAATTCATCGCTCTTGCCCAGTGCCAGATCAAATGGCATGGCGCTGAAGCTATCGCAACCGCCAATCAGCGCTGCCATCGCTTCCACATTGCTGCGCAGCAGATTGTTGTGACGATCATAGATTGTCTTGTTGGATAAAGTTGATGCAGCGCTTACAAATAGTCGACCGGCGGCGGCATTTTCGCCAGCGTACTCGCCAACGATGCGGCTCCAGAGTGCGCGCAAGGCGCGCAAGCGCGCAATTTCCGGGAAATACTGGGAGCTCACGCCAAGATGGAAGTAGGCTGCGCCAGCAAATTGCTCCGCCGAGAGTCCGCCGTCCAAGGCCGCCAGCAACAGTTCGTGTCCCGCCGCAAGCACAATGGCGGTTTGCTGGCTGAGATTGGCGCCGGCGCCGCCGGCTGCGTCGCTGGACAACCGCAGCGTCCGCCAGCCAAGGCCCAACTCATGAGAGCGACGCATCAGGTCGGCGCATTGTTTCAGCGCCTGGGGCCACGGCAGTGCGCTAACGCCGCTGGTCAGCAGGTCCGAAGCGGGATCGCAGGCCAGGCGCAGTCCGGGATTGCGCGGGGAGAGCTTGCGTTTCTCAAATTCGGCCAGCAACCAATCAAAGGCCGGCGCCGAGAATTCGCCGGCGACAATTTCAATGCCGCATCGATCGATCCAGATGCCGTCCAGCAGCGCTCCAAGTTCGGCCGCAGAGGCCGCCAGGGCGCCGCTGCCAGAAAGCCTTCCGTTCAGGAATCGAGTGCGGCCAACGAAGCTTACCGCTTCGGCGCCGTGCTGCAGCGCCGCCAGCGCAAGAGCATTGGCGCGGCCGGCATTCTCGGCAACGATATCCTGACGAAGCTCCCAGGCGTTGCCGCCAGCGCGGTAACCTCGCAAATAGGGAGGCATACCTGGATAGCTCTCTGGCATTGCCAAAAGATCGGCGCGAGTATAAAAGGGACGCACAGCGAAGCCCTCTTCGCTCTGCCAGATCATCTTCCTGTCGAAGTCGGCGCCCTTGAGATCCTTACGAATGCGATCTTCCCATTGTTCGCGGCTAAGAGCAGTAAATTCGGAAAACAAATCTGCGCTGCGGGCAGTGTCGCTCATGTGGGCTCCGGGGAGCGAGCGACGGAAAAAGCAGGCGCTCGGTGCGCTACTTGACGGCCGCGGTTTGCTCCCGCTTGCGCTCCATAGCGGCTTTCTTTTTGTAGAAGGCAACCTGTTTTTCCAACTCGCCCAGGTCCATGCAGATCAGCTTGCCTGCATCAAGCTTTAGCCAGCGCGACTTGAGCAGCTCCATCAACAGTCGCTCATCTTTGATTGGATCGAGACCCACCATCTTCAGCAGGTCTTTGCCGCCAATGTCGAAATTGTACGCCGCTTTAGCCGCAATTCTTACGTGGTTTTTCTCTGCAAGGGTTAACAGCGTATCGTAGAGGCGGCCGGCTGGATCATTGATCATTAAGTTAGCCAGCTGACGGTAAGCCGTCCAGATCCGCTCTGATAACAACGTGATCAGCTTGGTCGCCAGCTGCGGCTGCGCCTTAACCATGCCTTCGAAGTTCGCCTTGTTGATTGCCAGCAGCGTTGCGTCCTCCGCGCAACTGGCAGTCGCACTGCGCGGCTTGTTGTCCAGGATCGCCATCTCGCCGAAGATATCGCCAGGCTGCAGGACGGCCAGCATCACTTCCTGTCCATCCACCATCTTGGTGATCTTGATGCGACCGCCCTGAATGATGTAGAGCTCATAGCCGGGTTCGTTTTCGCAGAAGATCATATCCTCTGATTTTACATGACGATTAATGCTGGCTTCTGCCACGGGCGGGGCCTTCAGCGGCTTATTCATTCCCTGCAAACGCATCTTCGTTTCACTGATGTGTTCGCCCTTGGGACACCATTGCAAATAGCGCTGGAATGCGTACGCTGCATGGTTGAAGCGCTGCTCTTTGAACCAGTACTCGCCCAGGTCGAAGAGGTGCGAAGGATCTTCTTCCACTACGTTTCGAAAAGAGATGCGTGCAATAGTATTATCGAAGGAGCGCAACTTCTGCGAGAAGCTGCGAATGATCTTCATTGCCACCGGGGCGTTTTTTTGAATCAGCAGGCCAAATTGATCCGAACCGACTTCAATGAGATTGCAATCGGACATGGCCACCACGGTTTCAATGCGGCTGTGGTTGGACATGGCGCTTTCTACGCCAAAAAAGTCGCCCGGCCCGAGGATAATCGAACTCTCCTCGCCGACAACGGGAGCGGACTTCTGCGTGCGCAGCTTGCCCTGGATGATGATATAGAATTTGTTGGCGTCCTTTTTCCCTTCGATGATGGCGTAGGAGTTCGCCTTGAATTGTACCATCTGGAAGGCCATAGTTCTCTAAAACCGTCACACTCTCTCAACTACAAAGGCCAGACGACGCAAGCGATCCCTCGCTCGTCCGTCCCTTGAAGCAGCGCGGGACCGGAGGCGCCTGCTGCTTGCTGCGTATCTATATCGGCGCCAGACGGGGGTCCGGATTACCGACTGACGGGAAGGAAACTATGCGCCCCGGCAGCGTAAATCAATTTTGGTCGGCAGCCCTCTGCTCATCTGGCATAGCTTCTATGCCTTCGCCCATCCGGTCCAGCGCGGCAGAGCGCATATTGTTTGCGCTCTCTTGCGCTGCGCGGCCGGCGGCCGCCTCGCCGCCGTCTGCGGCTGACATGGGCATCGGATTGGCGGGGATCGGCTGCGCCCCCCTCGGCTGCGCCGCGTCGTCCGCTCTGGTCCTTTCCGCGGGGAACAAGGGCGTCGAAGCCGCTTCTGCTGGCGCCTCCCGGTTGCCATTGGCGGCTGGCGTCCGCTGCGCCGGCGGCAGGTCCAGGGCCAGGAGTTCCTGCTCGGCCAGCCGACTGGTCAGAGAACCTGGGTCCCGCGCTTGCACCTCTACAAAAATGCGGCGGGCGCGTTCGGTTTCGCCCTGCCCGGCCAGCAAACGCCCGGCTTGAAGATAGGCGCGCGCCGCAGTCTCAGCGGCCGGCGCCTCGCGGTAGGCGCGCGCCAGCGCACTGACCGCTTGCTCGATATGACCTGCTTCGCTTTGCAAGCGCGCCAGCAATTGCAGTGCGCTTGCACGTCGCGGATGATCAGCGTGCAAATCGAGAAAATCCTGGAGAATTTCAATGGCGCGCGTCTGCATGCCGTCGTCGGCCAGTTCGCGCGCGTAGCCATAACTCTGCTCGCCTTCGCGCAGAATCTGTTCGCGGCGCAGACGGCGGACGCGCTCGCCCTGTGTCGGCAATTCCGCAGCGCCGGGCGACGAGTCGTTCTGGCCGCCTGACGCCGGGGTCGCTGGCGTACTCACATCTGCATTGGCGGCGGCATTCTGATTTTGAGCGGGAGCGTTTTGGGCCGCCAGCGGAATTGCCGGAGCGCCAAGCAGCAGAACAAGAAGCGAACCGTGAAATCTAGCCGGCAGCATGGCGCCGTTCCTGAGAAACGAAGCCATTGAACCACTCTTCGTCTTCAGCGCCAAGTCGCGCCTGGTTCAGGCCCAATTCACGAAAGTATTGCATCAGGATATATAGGTGCGCGCTTTCCTCGTCGGCTGGCGTCCAGTCATTGCGATCCTTGCCGTAGACGGCAAGGCCCTCGGCTTCAACGCTGGACAGAAATTCCGGCGGCTTGCCCAGAAAGACCTTATGCGCGGCAATTAGATCGAAACGCACAGTATCAATGATGCCGCTGAATTCCGTATCATTCAGGCCATGGTAGAGGCTGGCCAGCTCAGTCTGAAAGTAGTCGCCCCAGCTGACAATATCAGGGCCTACGCCAAAACGCTCCTGCAACTTGCGGAGCGCCTCTTCGCTCACGTAGCGGCTGGTAGCAATGCGATCGACGATTTCCCGCAGCCGAATCAGGTCGGCCAGCTTGCGACCGCTGAGCTGACCGCGAAGGGCCATGGCCGAAAGTTCAGGATTGAGACCGCGTATTTCCATAGCACAGAAATCGGCAGAAAGCGCAGCGGAGTTTGCATTTTTTCCCGCCGGAAGCAAATCGACCGCGGCGCATTGCAGCGCCGTCTGCCGGCCGGTGCGAACCCCGCCAAACGCCCGGCCTCAAAAATTGGAGGAATAGCCAAAGCCGTAGGTAGTTTCATCCTGCGCGATGTAGGCGCTTTGCGTTTCATCCCATTCCCAGGTACGCTGAAAGTTCACTTGAACCGCAAAGCCAGCAAACAGATTGAGACCAAGCTGAGCCGCCGCCAGCGATCGATCGTCAAACTCAAACGAATCGGCCAGTGCATCGTAGTCCTTCTTGGTGTAGTAGCCATTGAAGTAGAACAGCCAAAGACCAGGCAGGTAGATGCCGATAAAGATCTGCGAGTTGTCCGGACCATCATAGTCCTGGTAGTTGCCTTGAACGACCAGCGTGTGCAGCCAATCAAAGCGCAGGTCAATGAAGTAGCCCTTGACCCGCTCTCCGTCAGCGTCCAGCGACTGCAAGTACTTGAGCTTGGTAATACTCACGCCGGAGGCCGTCGGATCATAGACGGTGCGTTCAATAACGTGGAATTGGTCAAAGTAAGTTGGAATATAGTTGGCGCTGTGTTCGCGGTACTCCGGCTTGATGCTCAGGTTGATATCCAGCGGAAGTTTCAATTCAAAGTTGACCCCCGCGTGGATGCCTTCGCTGCCATCGAGGTCTTTGATCCGGATGCTGTCGGCGTAAGGCGTGAGGTCCATCCAGCGCAGCGGCGAAAGGCGAAACTCTGCGTCGTAGCCTTCGAAGGTCAGCGTCTCGACGCTCAGGCCGCGCGGTCGCAAGGTATCGGGATCAACCACCAGGTTTCCCGAACCGTCTGATTCGAGCGTCAATGGAGCATCGATATCACTGATGCGAAAGGCGCCAATGGCGATCCTGCTCCAGAAGGAGGCATCCCAGGCGTTCGAGTCGCTCTCGCTGCCTGCGGCTTCGTCCGCCGCCGCTGGCGCAACCTCGCGCACGCTGCGTTCCCCCGTGATCGGATCGATGACTTCTTCGTAGCGCGGTTGCGTCCCCGGGCTGCCGTTGGCCGGTCCAGCTCCGCCGTTTCCTCCCGGACCGCTGGCGCCGCCGGCCTGTGATCCGCTGCCATCGGGGTGATCAGGATCCACGCCGCGCGAACGCAAATCTTCACGCACCCGGCCATGTAAATGCTGCTGCAGTCGACCGCCGCGCCCCTGCTCCGGGATATGCTGCTGTAAGAAGTAGCCGCCGGTGCGCGCCAGCTCCGGATTGAGTTCCGGCATTGACTGCAACGCGATGGCCCGCGCCCGGCGCCCGGAATCGGCAAAAAGCAGATTGCGGGCCGAGATAAATATTCCAACCGGACGAATGTAGCCGCGATAACCGACCACCTCTTGTCGCCACACATCCGAGCTAAAATACTCGAGGCCGCCCCAGGTATTGTTGATATCAGCCATCAAACCGGCGCGAAAGACGGTAGCATCGTAGTTGTTTACGTATTGCGATATTACAGTGCGGTGACCAAGCCAGCCATCGGTCATCTTTCCGTAGAAAAAGGACCAGTTGAAACTATCATCAGGATCAAAATAGAGGTGCGTGCCGTAGCGGACGTACTGTATCAATTTGATATAGTCGTAAGCGTCATCAAAGGTCCCGGCGCGGATGCTTGGCGTCTTACCTTCTTCCTTTGGATCGCGATCTACAACCAGGACTTCCAGCGGTATCTGCAGCCCAATTGCAAAACCGCCCAGCGGGATTTCCAGAAAGGGGGAAACCTCCAGATAGTAATCGTTGTTCAGCTCTTTGAAGCCAGTACTGAAGCCAAAGCCGGTTCCCTCCAGGTTGGCGCCGGAGCCGTATCCTGCCGGCGTCCAGAGGTTTTGCAGGCTGGAGGTCTCCGCCCAAAGCGACTCCGCCGGGCCGATCAGCGCCAGGCCGGCGAACAGTATGAACGCCGCCCTCTGGCTGGCGCTCCAATTTCCTCTTCGAAATCGGGGCATGGCTGCGCGTATCGCTTTAGACGATCCATTTGTGGAAATTGTTCCGACTGGACCGCACTGTATACAGTATCGTATAACGCCTCGCTCCCCGCCATTTTGCAGCGGAAAGCCAATTCCCGGCGGGACAGTCGGGCGCTCAGCTACGCTTTCGGTTCTCGATCAATTCCTCGAGAAACATACGCGCCTCTGTGGGCGAGTCCTTAAACACAAAGAATTCATCCAGTTTGCTCATCTGGAATATCTTTTCGACGCTACCCTGCGTGTTGACCAGCACCATCAATCCGCCGCGATGCTTCATCCAGTTTGAGATCTGGATCATGGCGCCAATCCCCGATGAATCGATGTAGGAAAGATCGGTCAGATCAAAAATTACATAGCGATAGCCGCTGTCGATCTGGCTCTTGATTTCGCCTTTCAGATCTGGACAACGATAGAGATCCAGCTGCCCCGACAGCGGCAGCTCAAGCACGCGATCGTGAGTGGCGCCGCCAAAGAATACCTCGCCGCCGCCGCGAAGACTCAGTTCCGCTCCGCCGGCCATCATGTGCTTGCGCGCCAGATTCAAATTCTCCTCCAGATTGCGCTCCATCTCCTGCAGGCGACGAATCATCCGCTTCATCGTATCCGGTTCGACGCTGACATTTTCTTCAAGCCGGCGCGCCATTTGCGCCAGGATTTCCCGCGCCGCGGACAGGTCTTTCTCGCTGGCGATGCGCGAAGCCTCGATCATTGCGCGACCGGAGGCGGCCAGCAGCGACTCCAGTCGCACCTGGCGGTTGAAGCCGGTAGAGGCGCGAGCCTTAAAATTGACCATTGCCTCGGCGCTGAAGCGCTCCATCCGCGAGCCCTCCAGCATATTGTAGTAGGATGCCTCCGCGGCCACCAGCGGTCCGGACGCAGCCGAAGCCTGCGCTCCCTGCACTTCGAGAACCATAACAATATTGCGCAAGTCGTCGGAACGTAAGTCGCCCGGTCGAATTACGATGTCGCCCTGCTCATCCGTTGTATGCGGCGCGTCGTTGAGGATCTCCTTGACGGTGACCCCTGGCAAGGGCCGCAGGCGAATCTCGAGGCCCTGACCAAACAAGGCGGCGATATCGCCAAACTCTTTGAAGAATACTTCGTGCGCTTGCTCCGGACCTTCGATAAAGTAAAAGTTGCCGCCGCCGGCGCGGGCCACTTCGCGCAACAGGGACTCTGAAAAGTCGCGACCAAAGCCGATGGTGGTGGTGCTGATTCCGCGCTGGTAGTGATCCTCGGCGATGCGAACCAGCTCGGACTGGCTTACCACGCCGGTGTTGGCCATGCCATCTGTCAGCAAAATGACCCGACGGTAAGCGTTCTCAACCTCCGCCTCCTCGACCGAGCGCAAGGCCTGGAGCCAGCCGCCGCTGAGATTTGTGGAGGTGCCCACGCGGATGTTATCGAGTTTCTTGATAACGGAGAATTTGTCTGTCAGGGGAGTCAGGGGTTGGATCACTTCCACCTGGCTGTCGTATGCAATGACCGCCAGACTGTCGTGTCGCGTCAGCCAGTTGACCAGCGAGGCAGCCGCTTCGAGCGTTGCGCTGATCTTATCGCCATACATCGACTTGCTCTTGTCAATCGCCAGGCCAACAACCAGCGGCCGCCGATTGGGCGAATCGGAGACCGGCGGCGTTTCAATCTGCAACAACAGATGCGCCAAAGTCGTTTCTGTTGAAGATAGCTCTGGATACTCAATCAATGCGCGAAATTGCATGCCGCCCCTCCCCGTCGGGGTGCCGGGCGCGGGAGAGGCTATCAATAACTATTCCGCCGGCGAGAGGGGCTCTTCCAGGCTGTCGCGGGGCTCGTAGCCGCAGAATTCGACGGATAACGTCGTTGCATCCGGCCGCAGCGCCGATTCCCGAAATTGTGGCGCCTGCAGCATCCTGGTCAGGAAGGAACAGGCGCGAAAAGGATTCAGTCGCGGTCCCGGCGCAAGGTAGAGGCGTGCAATTGACAGGTAAGCCTCATCCGCTCCGGACAGCTGGCTGTAGTCCCGCACTGCTCGCAACAACAGCTCAGCGGCGGCGTCGGTGCGCTCATCTTCGCGCGCCAAACGTGCGCACAGCAGCAGGGCCCGCAGGGCCTCGTCCGCTTCCGGAAAGCGGAGCGCAAGCTCGGAGGCAAAGGCAAAGGCCTGAGCTCTTCGACCGGCGGCGGCCAGCGCCTGGGCGCCGGCCAGCCAGGCCCGCGGCAACAAACGGCGATCTTCCATGCTCAACGTCCGACTGCGCACGGCAGCCAGCGCTGCATCCTCCTCGCCCGCCCGCGCTTCAATGCGCAACAGTTCAATGCGCGAAAGGTCGGCGTACGGTCCGCCGCTCTGGATGGCGCTCTCCAGATAAGGACGGGCGCCTTCGGAGTCGTCCCGTAAGAGATAAATGTAAGCCAGCTCGTAGTTGACCCTTGCATTGTCGCCCGGCAAATCCGAAGGCGACTGCGCCGCCAGCGGCAGCAAACTCGCCGCAAGCAAAGCCAGCGTTGCGCTGAGTTTCACACTGCATCGCGCGGTCATCCCAGATTACTCCGGAAGAAAGGGAAGATCGTCCGTGTTGGCGCGGCCGCTTGCGCCGTTGCTGTCCTCTGCGGCAGAGGGCAACAACGCTGGCCTTGCGCCTGAAGTCGATGGCGTCGGCGTCGACCGGTCGCCGCTTCGCTCCAGGTTCGAGGGGCGAGCATCAGGCAGCGGTCGACGATCCTCGGGCAGGGGCAGCATTCCAGAAGAGACCGGCGGCGGTTCGACGCTGCGCCCCGGCGGCGGCATCACCGGACTCAATCGGTTTTCGCCGACAAAGGGCAAACTCTCATTACGGCCCTCCATTGCCTGCGGCGGCGCCGGCGCTTGCAATCGAGAATCCTCGCCGGCCAGATCGACGGCGCGCTGGTCTTCGTGTTCGTAGGGACTGCGGTAGGGCCGTTGCTCGGGAACCAGCTCATTCAGATCAGGAATATTCAGGTCGCCGGTGCGATGCAGGTTCTGCTCGCGCTCCACGCGCTCCCGAATTTCAGAAAGCGACAGGTCCTGGCCACGCTGCGGGGCGCTTTGACCGCCGCGATTCCAGGCAAAATAAGATACGACCACAGCGCCCAACAGCCACAGCAGCAGGGCGCCAAGTCGTATGATTTGCAGCGCTGCTGGCGGCAGTCCCGCCGTCAGGCGATCAAATAGCTCCAGCACTCGCTTCATGCCTGTAGTATCGCCCGCCTGACAGCATTGGGCAAGAGGATTTCAGTGCGGCGTGTGGGCTAACAGCAGGGCGCTGACCTCTGGAAAGCAGCTATAGGACATGTGGCTGGCGTCGTAAAACAGATTGCAGCGCATGGCGCCGGTCTCATTCAGATTGAGCGCTGCGCCGCCTGCGGCTTCAGTCATTTGCACGACGCGTCGCCAGACTGCGGCAATTGCCGGCTCGCCAGCGTAGGCCTTCTGCAGGTATGGATTGACCCGCGGCCAGAAGACTACTATCCGAGCCCCCGACTGACGGGCGCGACGCAATACTTTACTGAAATAGAAAAACTGTTCCTGGGACACAAGGAAATGGTTGAGGTACAGCTTCCGCAAGCGTTCTGATTCCTCGCGCAACTTCTTGTCGTCGGCCTGTCCAAACCAGTTGAATTGAGCGCCGTTTGCGCCATCGAGCCGAATGCGTTCAGGATTGGTCGCATAACAGTAGTCCTCCAGCGAGTCGCGCTGCGGACGAAAGACTGCATCAGCAAAAGCTGCGCGCTGGCTTTCTGGAATTTGCCAGCCTTGCATCAGCGCCCCGGCTTGCGCTTGCGCCACCAGCGGCGAATAGCGGGCTTCGCCCTGCAGCTCGCCGCGCAGACGTCGCACCAGCGCCCGAAAGGAGAAATTCATTCCTGGCAATGCAAAGCGACGACTGCTCTCATATACCTCGAGATCCGGCGCCGGAATTTCGCTGCGGTATTGATCCACAAATGTGGAATCTACGCCAAATTTCAAGACCGGGTCGCCGAAGAGGAAGCCATTGCGATTGAAGGCATCCGGCGACAATCCAAGCCAGAGAATCTCCGGCCGCAGCGGCCCCTGAAAGATGCGTTCCGCGAGGTAGGCATGGTAGGCTAGATTGGCCTGCGGACCGGCGAAGTTGTAGACGGACAGACGATGGTCGCCGGTCGCGTAGAGACTCCAATTGCTCACAGCAAAAGATCGCGAGTCGCCAAAAACCACGGCGACGCCAGCGCCTGCGGAGGGGCGCAGTTTTTCCGGCAGCGTTTCAAGCATACCCTGACGCTGACGGTAGTAGACCATGCCGCCGGGCTGCAAAAAGCAATCGCGCACCTCCGGCAGCAGGAATAGCTTATCCAGCAACAACAGCGCTGCCGAAAACATGAGAGGGTAGAGCAGATAGGGAGATCGTAAGTAGTCCATATTTTTAAAACTGAAAATAAAAGAAATCTTTTGGACCGCCGGCGAATTGCGTCAACAGCAACACTACCAGCAGGGCCGCTAGAGGCAGCAGCCAGCGACTGTAGCGGTCGACCCAGGCGAAACTCTCCGGCTTCTCTTCGATCCACTGAAAGAACAACACCGCCGCCAGCGATGCAAGGGCCTGCCCCAGGCCATCGACAGCGCTGGCCTTGATCCAGGCTGCCGGTTGGAACACCTGGGCGATGGCGCCTGCCGACCAGGCAAACTGCTTTCCAAAAAAGAACAACGAGCTGAGCAGCATGAATGCCCAGGTCGTTGCCAGGCGTAGAATCTTGCCTGGCCAGCGCGATGGCCATTCGGCAATGCCAGCGCGCTCCAGGGCATTTTCCAGGGCAATCATCGCCCCCATCGCTGCGCCCCAGGCAAGAAAGTTGTAGCTGGCGCCGTGCCACAAACCGCCGAGCAAGAAAGTAACAAAGAAGTTCAGATACAGTCGCCCCTGGCTGACGCGGCTCCCGCCCAGCGGGATATAGATATAATCGCGCAGCCAGCGCGAAAAAGTCAGGTGCCAGCGGCGCCAGAAATCGGAGACGGAACGCATCAGGAAGGGCGCCTTGAAATTGATTGGAATCTCAATGCCCATCAGGTAGCCAAAGCCGCGAGCCAGATCGGAGTAGGCGGAAAAATCGGCATACAGCATCGTCAGCGAACTCAGAGAAACCAGCAGGACATCAGGCGCTGACAGTCGGCCCGGTTCCCCGCTCAACGCCGGCCCCAGAAGTGTCAGCAGCTGGTCGGCAATGACTACTTTCTTTATGAGGCCGATAAAAATCAGCGCCAGCCCCCGGCGTACCATCGCCGCGTCCGGGCGAGGCGCCTGACCCTCCGCCAGGCTCTCAAGCTGCGGCAACAATTCGCTGCTGCGCATGATAGGTCCGGCGATCAATTGCGGAAAGTAGGTCTTGAAAAGCAGGACTTGCCAGAAGCTATGGCGGCGCTCATAGACGCCGCGGTAGATATCGATGCCATAGGCCATCACCTGAAAGGTGTAAAAGCTGATGGCCAGCGGCAGCAGTATCTCTTCGCCGCTGCTGCGCATTGCGGCGCGCAGGCTCTCCGCCTGCCAGCCGGGGATGAACAACAGTCGAGCCAGGATGTCCGCAAGAAAGTAGAAGTATTTGAAGAAGGCCAGATTCAATACATTGGCCGCCTGCAGTGCAAAGAAAATCCAGGCGCGGCGATAGATTCGCCATAGCTCCATGACGGCGTAGTTTACCGAAACGATGATCAGCAGGTGAACCAGAAAGGGACGGCTCCAGGTTGCATAAAAATACAAACTGGATAGAAGCAAGAGGCCAAAGCGCCAGCGCCCGGGCAGCAGCCAGTAGAGCGCAAAAACGGCCAGAAAGAAGAATAGAAATTCTTCAGTAACAAAGAGCATCTAGCGTGCAGGCTCGTTCCGGCAAGGCGCCCGTCAAGTCAGATGGCATCGATTGCCGCGTCAGTCCAGCGTCCTTCAGGAAGGCGAAGCTCTTCCAGCGAGAGATTGCCGACCGCGTAGCGGTAGAGATCCAAAACTGGCGCGCCCGCCGCTGCAAACATGCGACGGATCTGACGCTTGCGACCGCCATGCAGACTCAGACGAAAACGGCCATCCTCGCACAGCTCAACCTTTGCGGCCTGCAGCAGCTCGCCTTGATCGCGGACGCCATCGCGCAACTGCCGCAGCATTTGGGCCGGCGAAAGTCCGCGCGGCAGGGAGGCGCGCACCAGATAACGCTTTTCCACGCCTCCCGATGGATGCGCGCTACGCTGCAGCAGTTCGCCATCATTGGAAAAGAGCAGCAGCCCGCGGCTCTCGCGGTCCAGGCGGCCGCCGTAGGCCAAAGAGTGCAGGCTCTCGGGCAGCAAGAGATAGACGCTGCGATCGCCCCCCTGCGGCCGTCTGGAAACCACATAACCGGGCGGCTTGTTCAACGCGATCAACCGACTCTGTTGCGGCCAGGCGACAACCTGGCCATTGCACGATACGCGATCGCCAGTTTGTACACGCTGCTCCAGTCCGGAAACAACGCGATCATTGATTTGTATGCGACCTTCGCGCACCAAGCGCTCGACGCTGCGACGCGAACCGAGGCCCGCCGCAGCAAGGAAGCGGTTGATCCGCCAGTCCTTCATTCGCTCAGGGCGTGGTCGAAGCGGCCGGCGGGGCCGCAGCCGGCGCCGTCGACGTACCGGGACCAACCGGCAATCCATCTTCCCCGACAGCCTCTTCGTTTGGTTCCGGTGCATCCGGATCGATGAAGGCGCGGCGAAAGGAGATTTCGCGATCGTCGGCGCGGCCGGTCAAACGCAGCTCGCTGCCCAATTTGCGAATCGAAATTTCAGCGCCAACGCCGGATGGCGGATCGAGCAGCAGCAATTCTGGAGAATCGATTTTGTACTTGCCGCGCTGCATCTGCTCGCCCTGCCCGTAGGCGTAGGCGTACTCGCCTGTATTCCAGAGATAGAGGCGGCGCAGACCGGTTGAACCATCACGGCGCACCTCCCACCATTTTCCAACCAGACCTCGAATCAACAACTCATCAATGCCGCTGTCCGCGCCACGGCCGGCCGAATCGCCGATACTCAGGTTGGCGCCGTAGATCCATCCCTCCACGCCGTCTTCCAGACGAATTCGATACCAGTAGTCGTTGGCCTCGCCTATGGCCTGCTTCTGGCGCGTACGATTGAGGACCTGTACGCGAATGCCGCGCTTCAGAAATTCGATTTCCGACGAGCTGGTGACAGGATCGATGCGCAAGCTGGCCTTATCATTGACGACGTCAGCATGCAGGTTGGAAGCTTCATCCGGCGGCTGGTTGCCGCAGCCGGCCAGAGCGATCAAAAGAGACGCAGTGTAAGATGCAAGCTGGCGCGCAGGCAGGAGCCTCATCCCGCCAGCCTCCGCGACCGCAGCTCTGGATCAATAATTTACCGGGATGATGTTATCAATCTCGGCCTTGACTATGGCCTCGTCCAGGATGCCCTGAATCTGAGGCTCCGATTCGATCAGACGCGCGGCGCGCAGCGATTCGACGCTCTCACCCAGGCCCAATTCGCGCAGCGCCGCAGCTGCATGGTAGCGCACGTAGGTATCATCGCTTTTCAGTGCGGCAAGCAGGTTCATGAATAGCGGCGCCTGGCTCTTGTCAATGGTGAGGCCGCCATAGGAAAGACCAACTTTCACATAGGGATCCGATTCTTCGTTAAAACGTGCGTTGATTTCGGCCAGAGCGCGCTGGCTGCGCGAACGACCAAGGGCCGCCGCCGCCATGTAGCGTATCATGGGGATCTCATCCTTCAAGAATCCGGCAAGAGCCTGCACCGAATCTTCCGATCCAATGTTGCCAAGCGACAGGAAGATCTGACGCGTCAGGTTGAGGTAGTTGTAGTTCTGCAAGCGAAGACGATGGCCTTCATCGTTAACGTCCGGATCCATCGACTTGAAGCTGTCCGAAACGCTGTACATCATATCCGGGCTGTAGCCAAAGCTGAAGCCAGGCTGATTAAAGGGCGCCGGCCGGTCTGGAGAAAGATTCACCGTACCGACTAAGAATTCGTTGGCATTGGCCTGATGCAGTTGTTCGAGGCGCTGGCGCTCGCGCGTCTGGCGTTCCGTCGCCTGCTGGATCTGTTCGCCAACAATTTTGCGGCTGATTTCCAGGGCCTTGACCAGAGGGCCGACGCTGATTGGATGAGCGATTTCGCCCAGCGCCCAGGCCATGGCTGTTTTTACATATGGATCATTGATTGGAGTGCTGCGCTTGGCCGGATCATCCAGTTCACGCAGCAGTTCGTTGGCCAGCGGACGCACAAACTCATATTGACGGTGCGCACCAAGCAGCATAGCCGCGCGTGCGCGCTCCTCGGCGGAGCCGGTCTGCAGATTGCGCATCGCCTCGTCGTAGCGCGCCTGCCAGTAATTGCGGGCGTCATCGTCGGAACCGGCAACGAGCGCAGCGGGGGCCGCGCCGCTGAGGCATAGAACCAGGGCGACATAAATGCAAAGGCGGGCGCGGGTCATAGGATCAAAGCTCCTTTGGTACCACGGATCGGCCCGCGGCCCCCTCGCCCTTGAGGAGCAAGCAGAGAATATCGGTCGGAATCAAGCTTCGGCTGCTATTTTCTTTGAATTTCTTTGATGATCCGGGCCATTTCGTCCAGCTTTTCTGAAAGCTCTTCGACCCGACGGTTGCGCACATCGAGCAATTCGGAGCGCAGCACATCGCGGCCTTCGGCCGCGCTGCGCAGCATGCGCTCGCTGGCATTCTTGATCTGGGTCAAAACGCGGTCCAGGTAGGTGTTCTTTTCCGAGAGATTGATCTCCCCCTGTTCGACCATGCCCTGAACGATTTTCTCCAGGCGGTCAAGTGTCAGCTGGCCGATCCCGATTCCCCCCTCCACCAGCTGGCTGAAGAGCCGCGAAACATTACTGGAGACCTCGCGGATCAATGCGGTTAGAAGGAAGGTGCTGAATTCAAGGTTTTGCTGGTCGGTGCTGATCTTCAAAAATGTCTGGCCCAGCACCCGAGCAGTAATGTCCTCGCCGCTGATGTTGTCGACTACCCGCACCTCATTGCCTGCCTTGATCAGGTCGGCAACGTCATCCAGGGTGATGGTCTTGCTGGTCTCCGAGTCATAGAGCCTGCGGTTTGCGTATCGCTTGATGAGCTTCATGCCCGGTCCAGTGACCCCTTTAGCCCCCTTTATGCACCGCACAAGCAAAAAAGGCGAATATGCTGCGATGCCCCGCAAAGAGTCGGCAGCGCAGACCTGGCTGAACCGGAGCGCTGGATTGGGCGTCCAAAGGTTCATGCCTGCTAGGGCGCGCTCCCGCCGTCGTTTGCCAGGGCCGGGACTTGCGCGCCTGCTCTTCTGCCTGCTGACGATCTGTCTGCCAGCCAGCGCTCTGATGGCAGCGCCCAGGCTGTGGGATTGGGATGATCTTGAGCCCCGTACCTACCGGGGCAGCGAAAAGGAAGAGAAGATTGCCGTGGACATGTTGATTGTCCAGGCCGAGTCCTGGCCCGAACACTGGTCGCTCTCTGTTTTCTGGGGCCAGACGCGTTACACCAGGTATCCGGAATTTCGCTCCTTCTACTTCTGGCCCTTTTACGGTGCGCGCCACAGCCTGATCGATGATCGGCAATCGCACTTTGTCTTTCCCTTCTACTATTACAGAAGCGCCGCCGAGCAATCCTTCCTGATGACTCCGCTTGGATTTCGCTGGAGAGACCAGACGGAAACATGGAGCTATGTACTCCCGCTCTTCTACCATGTTCGGCGCGCTGAGGACAGCTACTGGGCGCTCTGGCCGATTCTTTTTCGAAGCTCGCGCCACGACGGCGCCTCCGGAAGTTTTACTCTATTCCCGTTGCTGCACCGTAGCGCCCGCGACGCGGATGGCTACGGTGCAACGATCACGCCGCTCTTCTACCACGAAGGAAGCGATACTCCGGAACGGAACTTCCTGCTGACTCCGCTGTTTGTGAGCGACTGGCGACCGGGGGAATTCAGCTTGTTGAGCTGGCTGTTCTACTACGATCGCCTGGATGCCAGCGATGAAAGCACGCTGGCATCGCCAGTGTTTTACCGCTACGCCCAGGGCGAGCAGCGCCGAACCAATTGGTACGGCCTGGTCTACTGGCGCGACGATCCGGCGGCGCATCAATCGAGCCAGGCGCTGCTGCCGCTTATTTACCACTCGATCAGCGAGCACCGATCGCAGTGGATCTTCTTACCCTTGCTTGGCTGGCGCACGCGGGAGAACGCCGATCTGCAACTGCACGATTTTGCGATGCTTTCACTGCTCGGCTACTACCGATCGCGGCAACGCGGAGATGTGCAATTGCAGCGCAGCATTGTAGCTCCTCTATTCTACTATGATCGCAGCGAAACGGAGCTGAGCTGGCTGGCGCCCCTGCTCTACTGGCACAGACGGGAGCGGGAGGACGATAAGTTACTGAGTTACTTCATGCTGCTGCACTACGGCGCCCACGAATCGCACCGGCAGAAGCATGGCTGGAATTCCGAGGCCGTTGTGCAGGCCAATCCTCTGTTCTATTATTCCGACTCGATCATTCAAAACGGCACGCAGCTACAATACCATACGCACTGGCACGCGCCGCTCTTGCCGCTGGTGTATCGAAGCGCTGACTCGGAGGAAGGAACCTCAACCGCCGCATTGCTTGCCCACTGGAAAACCAATCGCGATGGCGACCTTGAACGCCTCTGGTTGCTGCCGCTCTTTTACTACTCGCCAGGAAGCTACCTTTACTTTTTCCCGTTCTATTTTCAGCCGGACTCAAGTGATGACGCTCAACTGTCCTTCAGCCCCCTGCACTACTACTCGCGCGACGGCTCGCGGAGTTCCGTCTGGATCATAAACTACTACGATCTGCAGCGCCCGGCGGAAGGCGAAAGTTACGTCGGCTTTATTCCGTTCTACTTTGACTGGCAAACGCCGGAAAGTTCCGGGAATCTCTTGATTCCGCTGCGCTTGCGCTACGAAGACCGCAGCAAATTGGTCAATCTCTACGCCGTCGGCCTTGCTTTCTCGCAACAACTCAGTCTCCAGGAGGCGGCCGCTGCGCCGCCGGGCATGCAAGAGTTCAGCTACGACCAGGATATCAGCCTGCTCTACAACCTGTTTCGCCTCTCCTGGCGCACCAGCTTTCTCCGTCCGGCGGCGCCATCGAATGCATCGCAGTCGGCCGCCAACGCCGCCGATGGCCAGGCGGCCGTCCCGTCCGACGGCAGCGCCATCGAGGGCGTACAGTTTGAGGCGCCGGACTTTGAAACTGTTCAAACGTTGCCGGAGGATGCGCCGCCGCGCCGCTCTGCCTTCCGTCGTCAGGGAGACGAAGGCGGCGAACTCTCCGACGATCCCGGCTTCTCCCGCGAGGAGTCGCGCAACTTCTTCGGTCTCACCGCGCTCTTCGGTCTCATCGCCTACGAACGAGCCGACGACGAGCGTAGCTTTCGCGCAGCGCCGCTGTGGTGGTTTCGCTGGAGCGAAGCGAACGAGGATCAGGTCTCCTTCGTCTTTGGCGCCTACTTTTCTTACAGGGAAAAGGACCTCGAGTACTTTGCTTTGACGCCGCTTTTTCTGCCCATCTACGGTCGGCAACGCAGCGGCGATTCCTACGCCGAGGCCTATCTCGTAGCTCTTTACTGGAACGAGTATGATGCCGATGAGCAGCGCAGCGAAGGCACCATTTTGTGGCCGCTGATCAACTGGCATCATTCGCCGCAGGCCAGCGGATCGCGCTTTCTCCCGTTCTATTATTACAGGGAAGACAGGGAACAGGACTCCGCCTCCAGCTTATTTCTTTCGCCGTTGTATTTTCGCCAATCAGCGCGCGATGGCGGCTGGAGCCTCTTGCTGCCTCTCTTCTTTTACTCCTACCAGTACCGATCGCTGGACGACGCCACGGCAAGCAGAGACCAGGGAGAAGATGCCTGGCTGCTTGTGCCCGGACTTTACTGTTCCTGGGACGGAGGTCGCTTCCACTGGAACGGTTTGATCATTGCGGACTACGAAAGCGATCCGGATGGATCGCGCTTTGCGCTGTTGCCGCTGTTCAGCTGGCGCCGCGGAAAGGACGCCTATCTGTGGCTAGGCCCGTTCTATTTCGAGGGCGGCGACGACAAAGGTCAACACAGCCTATTTCCGTTGTATTCCTGGAACAGCCGCCGTGAAAGCGAACTCTACGAGAGCTCGCTTCTGACCCCGCTCTTCTACACGTCCGGGCGGGAGACGCCAACACAGAGCAGTCGCCAGACGATTTCCTGGCTCTACTACTCCAATCGCGAGACCACGCTTGATGCCAGCGGGCAGCAGTCGGAAGACTGGACCTTGCTTGTGCCCGGCTTCTATCTGGATTCGCGGCCGAAGAGCGTTAGCTGGAACGCGCTGCTGCTGGCCGACTATGAGTCGTCTGTCGACGGCGACCCTTCGGACTATCGTCGCTTTTTGCTCTTCCCGCTCTTTGGCGGCCGCAGCGGCGAAGACGGCTGGGCCTATGTTATCCCGGTATACTATGGCTGGAATGATGTTAGCAGGGAGACATCGCTGCATTTGATGCCGCTGTTCTGGACCTGGCGCGAACAGGATCGCTTCACCGCCTTCCTTGCGGGGCTCTACTTGCGCAACGAGCCGGGCTATTCGCGCCAGAATTTCCTGTACCTTTTTGATCGCGAGGCTCGGGCGAACTCGCTGGAATGGAGCCTGGCATTCCACTTTGTTTCCTACGAGGGCGATGATCGAAGCTCTGATTTTCGCCTGGGCTACGGCTTGCTGGCCGGATACCAGAGTGACATGGATCGAACACAAATGAATCTGCTATGGTGGCGCGAGATCTTCTCGCAACAACGACGAATGAGCAGCTTCGCGCCCTTCTGGCACTATGATCGCGACGGCGATTCGCTTGATTGGTTTCTGTTGCCGGCCTTGAGCGGCGGGAGCTACAGCCGCGATGAAGGCTGGACTGCTCTGGGCCTCGGCGCACTCTATTATCGCGGCTATGATGATCGCATTGCTCAATCCACAACGCATCTCTTGCTCGGCGCCGCCTACCTGCAAATTCAGGATCCAGAGAACGGCTATCGCAGTCGCGGATCTCTATGGGGGATTCTGTGGAACTACGAGGAAGAATCGGCCACAGATTTTCGCAAATTTTCGATACTCAAGTTTCTCTATTCGCGCACGCAATACCAGGGGCGCACCAGTCAACGCATCCTTGGAATAAAGATCAGCGAAGATTGATCGCACCAGGCAGGATGCTAAAAAGCATTTGCCGGAAAGCGCCGGTCGGAGCGCCCTGACTTTGCCTATGGTCTTCGCCAGATTGGAAAATGCCAATGTTGCCGATCAGCGCGTCCTGCTACGCGCTGATCTCGAATCGGCCATCGACTCCTCGGGGCGAATCGTATCCGAGGCGCCGTTGCAAGCGCTGCGCGGAGCGGTGGAGTTGCTGCTGGCGCGCGGCGCGGCGCCAATCATTCTGGCTCACGCCGGGAAGGTTGAAGACCCCAATAGCGGATCGATCTCGCTGGCGCCGGCAGCGGAAAGTCTAACGCAGATACTGGGACGGCCGGTCCGCTATGCGCCATTGAGCAGCGCGCAGGCCAGGCCTGGCGAAGTCGTACTGCTGGAAAACTTGCTTATCCATTCGGGCGAAGCAAAATGCGACGCCGCCTTTGCACGACAACTGGCAGAGCTCGGCGATCTTTATGTGAATGATGCCTTCGGCGTTTGCCGCAAGAAACTGGCGTCGATCACTGCACTTCCGCGACTGCTTCCACGTTTCGCGGGCCCCGCGCTCTATCAAGAGTACAGCACACTGGGCGCTCTACTATCCCGCGATCGTAAGCCGCTGGTTATCATTGTGGGCGGGATGCGTCTCGAACGGAAAATCAAGATGCTGGCCAGGATCATGGAGAAGGCTGACGAGGTTCACGTCGGCGGCGGCATAGCTGCAACGTTTCTAAAATCGCGCGCCTTGCCGGTGGGCGCGAGCTTTGTCGAACGCGATCTGGAGGTCGGGGCATTTCAGCTCATCGAGAAGTCGGAACTGGCGGACACTGAGTTCTTTTTGCCCCAGGATTTTGTCGTTGCTGATCGATTTGCGCGGGACGCCAGGACCAAAGTTTGCGCGGCCAACCAGATCCCGGACCGCTGGATGGCGCTGGACATTGGACCGAAGACGGCAAGCCGCATGGAGAAGTCGATTAAGTCAGCGGGCGCTACGCTCTGGATCGGGCCGCTGGGCGCCGTAGAACTGGAGCCCTTTCAAAAGGGAACCCGGGCGATCGGCCAGGCTATGGCCAAGGCCAGGGGTCTGCGCGTCGCCGTCGGCGCACTGACCGCCGCATCGATGAGCGCCTGGAAGCTCGACCGGTCCGTCGACCTGGTTTCGCTGGATAGCGACACGGTGCTGGACTTTCTAAGTGGAGTGACGCTGCCCGGGTTGGCGGCCCTTGCTCCGGCCGCCGAAGACGACGCGGAGTGACCTGCTGCTCCAGCAATCTTTCCTGCTTGCCGCGTCGCCATCCAGGCCGAAGCTGGCCCGGATGGAAATCTGGCAGACCATTGTTGTTGTACTCTTTCTCATTTGCTGTGCGGCGCTGTTACTGTTCATTCTGATTCAATCCGGTCGCGGCGGAAGCGTCGCTATTTTTGGCGGGGGCGGTTCCAATACACCCTTCGGATCGAGCACGGTCGACGTCGTGACCAAGGCAACGTGGTGGGCCGGCGGTCTGTTCTTTGCTCTGGCCATACTGGCTGCCATTGTCTTCGCCGACACTGGCCCCCGTCTGAATCAGCAGCCAGGCGCCCAGATTCCTGGCCAGGTTCCTGGCGCACCGGCAGCGAATTCGCCGGGCGGCGGCAGCATTCCATCCAATCCGCCGGCAGCGCCGCTCAACCCCTAGCGGCGAATCTTCGTCAAAAGAGCGGGCTCGGCCCGCTTTTTTTTGGGGCGCCCTTAATTTCGAGCAGCCTTCCAGCCAATAATGATAGAGATCCATACCAGGACGTGGCGGCGCCGCGCCCTGCTCTGGAATGTAACCAAGGACGGCGGACACTATGAAACGCATCGCGCTGATAACAGCTGGCCTGATCGCGCTTTTGATTGGTTCTTTGAGCGCCCAACCGCGCACCGTGAACCGGACGCAGGAAGCGGCTGACTACCCCGATCTGCAAGCGACAGAAAACCAGCACCAGAAGAACATTTTTGAAGCTTACAAGCGACTGGCAACTGTCGGCTGGCTGGTACAGATGGCGCAGGCGGACCGCGCCACCGGCTTTCAAGAAGCCCAGGACCCGCTGAACTTTGAGTACACCTTTCGTTTTATCAAGTACACCCCCAGAAACACCTACATTCGCTACGTAAAGGAAGAGCCTCAATTTCTATTGAACTCTTTTGGCGCCGTGGATCAGATTCGGGGCGCTATTGCGAACAAGGTCCAGGCGGCAAAGAGCGCCGGGGTCACAGGCGCAACGGACATCCAGTTTCAGACCCGCGATGGCATTGAACTGACTCAGTTCGACTTCATCTACGCTAACGATCCGGACCAGCGGCGGGCAATTGGTTCGCGGCGCAAGTCGCTGACGCTTTTCTTTACGCAAACCAATCAGCAGCCCGACGCCGAGCAACAATTCAACCTCTCGCTGGTCGTCTCACGGATCGTGGAAGACAACTTCCGCCAGGGCGTGCGCAATGTTCAGTTGATCATCGATCCCAGTCCCCAGGACGAAAAGATGGATGACGTGATCATTCTGGATCGCTACAACATGAAGCCCACGAATATCACCGTGCTCGGCATGATGTCCAACACAACGACCAACCCGCACCGAATGATTTTCAAGCAGCGCTACTATTCGCGCATGCTCGATCACTTTTATCGTTTGTATTCTATGGTGGCAAACTACGCCAGCAAAGATGATAACGATTACAATGATGAGGTCCTGCAGCGTCTCGAACACAGCATGGACTACTGAGTCACTCGCCTAACTTGGTTTTGCTGCGGCCGCCCTTCCGGGGGCGGCTTTTTTATTGCCGGCCTTTGACGCCAGCTCCGCATTGCAAACATGGAGCCAGGCCCCTGGTCAGAGGTCGGACCCGGCATAGCCGGCGGCGCCACAGCGCTTTTTGAAGACGCGCCCCTCGCCCTGTATGCGATTGACGCCAGCTACCGACTGCAGGCCATCAACCGCGCCGGCCGCGAACGCTTGCAGCCCAATGGCGCCGGCAATACAGAGCGCTGTTACCATGCACTGTACGGACGGACACAGGTGTGCCCTTACTGTCCGCTGCTGCAGGAAACCGAGCGCAAGCAGCTGGGCGAACGAGTTCTGGAAAAGCTAATATCCTGGCGCAATACGCGGCGCGAAGAGAAATCGCTGCGACTGCTGTTCTCGCCGCGAGCGGACAGCGAAGGTCTCATGGAGGCAGTTGAGGACATCACTGCCCAGCAACAAAGTCAGGAGGAGACCCTGCGCAAAGAGAACCTCGCCTCACTGGGCATTATGATCAGCGGGATCGCTCACGAGCTGAACAATCCGCTGACCGGCATGGGCCTCAATTTGCAGAATCTGGCGGCCAACCTGGCGGCAATGGCGCCTGACGAAATTGCCAAGCGTCTTTCTATACTTAGAAAGGACCTGCAGCAAGCGGCGCGTATCGTATCCGATATTCTGAGCTTCAGCAGGCCCGGCAACTTGCGACTGGCGGTGGCGGATATTCGCGAGGCCGTGGAGCAGGCGCAGGCCAAGACCCGCCGCCTCTATCCAGTGCTCTCCCGACAGACGGAATGGCAAAACGAGGGCGAAGGCGTCGCCTTTCCATTTGATCCTGAGAAAATCGAACGGCTGTTGATCAATCTTTACCGCAATTCGCTGCAGGCCATGGACTATGCGCCCGGCTACATTCGTACTGCCGTCCGCCAGACGCGCCGCAGCGTGCAACTGATAATCCAGGACAATGCCGGCGGCATCCCCGCTGATCAACTCAAGCACATCTTTAAGCCATTTTTTTCGAACTCGCGCGATGGACGTGGCAGCGGACTGGGCTTGACTATCTGCCACAGCATTGTGCGCGAGCATAGCGGTCGCATCCACGCCCGGTCTCAAAGCGGTCAAACGCGCTTTTATATTTCACTGCCAATGCAACACAGCGCCGGACAGCCGCCATGAAGAAGACGGTTTTGGTCGTAGACGACATCGAGTCGATTCGATTTGCAATCGCCGAGTTTTTGAGCGCCGAGTTTTCCGCGCTGGAGGCGGCCGACGGCTATGCCGCTCTGGAAGCTTGCAGCGGCAAGCAAGTCGACCTGGTCATCACCGATATTCGTATGCCCGGCATGGGCGGCCTCGCTTTGATCAAACGTCTCTCTGCGGAGTATCCGCACATGAAGTTTGCGCTGATGACAGCCTACAATCCGGATGACTACATCCGCTTTGCGCGGGTAGAGCGAGTCTGGAATATCATTCCAAAGAGCACTGCACTGGATTTGAATCACATCCGCACCATGGCGCACAAGTTGCTTGGCGACGAAATTTTTGGAGTGCAACAGTACTTCCCAAAGGCGCGCAGCGAAACAGCGCAGCTGGCCGATGTTCATCGAATGCACCGTAAACTTCCAGAAGAGGGCCTTGCGCACGATGTCTTTTACATCTGCCGCGTGAGCAGCGCGGGCGAAAGCAATTCGGTGTGCGACAAGGCGGGCGATTTGCTGACCGCATCGGGCGCACCGTCGGTCGTGCGCATGGTGCTGGAGGAGCTGGCAGCCAATGCTATGATCCATGCCCCAGGCGGCGATCGGCCCGGGCCCGATCCGGCTATGACGCCAGAGAACTATCCAATGCGCAGCGAGGATGCCTTTGACATTTGCTTTGGAATGCTGGGGCGCAACGCGGTTGTCGGCGTCACGGACTATAAGGGTTCGCTGGATCGCGAAGCAATTCTTTCACGACTGGAACGACATACCACTCTGGATTCAGAAAGCGGCCTGCCTGTCGGGCTGACCGACGCCCATGGACGCGGACTCTACATCAGTCGCGAGAATGCCGATCATCTGGTGTTCAACATCGAACCCGGTCGCCGCACCGAGATTCTGGGCTTTTTCCCCGTGGATGCCAGCATTCGGACGCGCGCCATCTCCATCTTTCAAAAAGAAGAGAAATGAAAGAACTCAACGGTTTTCGCCGATTGCACGGCGAAGGTATCCGGGGCCAGGGCGGCGACGATGCGCCAATGGCCCTCCGTATTTTGCAGCTCCAGCGCGGCCAGATTTCGGCCGTCGGCGGACAGAACGCTTAGCGTTGTTCCGGCGCCATAGGCCGCGAAGCTGTCTTCAGCGTAGGCCGGGCGATAGATGCCAGAGGCCGGGGAGAGCGGACCAAGCGGCGCCGAATACTGCCCGCCGCTTTGCAGCGGAAAATAGTAGGCTTCGTCCGGGGCTACTGCCAGCACGCCCCCCGACCAAACGGCAAGGGAAATCGGATGCGCATACTCGCGCGGTAATGAAAACTCATCCAGCAGTTCCGCTTCGCCCTCCGCTAAACGATATACTTGCAGCAGTTCTTCTTGATCTCGTCGTGCATGTAAGGCCAGCAAATGGCCGTCGCTGGAAAGAGCCACGCTCTTGAAGGCCATCGGTTCGTCGGCGTCAGGCTGAATATCTCCCAGGCGCTCAGCTTTTTGATTCACGACAATCGATCGACCGTTGAGAAAGGCCACAGCTGCAATCGGCCTGCGCGCCGCAAAGGCATAGTCGGCGATGAGATTGGCCTGTAGCGGATGACCGATGGAATTGCCGCTGGCGTCAATTTGCTCCACCACATTGCCATCGCCGGCCAGTAACAGCACACACTGTCCGCTTTCGTCGCTGACCGGATAAGAGAAAAAGGGCTTTCGCCAGAGTTCTTCGCCTTCGCGGCTGAAAAAAGCAATCTGGCGCCCGATCTGGGAGTATAGAAAGAAACCGCGACCCAGGAAGGGAGCTGTTGCCTGATCGCTGCGCTGCAATGGTTGCGGCACAACGCCTGGCCCGCGCAGGCTGAATCCCTCCTCCTCTTGATAACGAACCAGGTTGAAGGGCGGAGAGCCCAGCGAGCGCGGCGGCGTCGAAGCATCGCCGCTATCAAGATGAAAGCGCCAGATACTTGCGATGCGCGCCGATTCGACGATGCTCCGCGGAATCAGCGCAAACAAGGCTGCGGAGCAGAGCCAGGTCAATGCCAGAATGCGAAGCATACGCCAGTTGCAATGCTCCCGCGTCGCTGGCAACGATTCGTGCGCCCGGCTGGGCTCAAAAAAAGGGGCCGGGCGCAGGCCCGGCCGCTGCCTCAGAAATCAAAGGTAGGCGATCAGATCCTGTCCGCACTTTCCGGTTCGAATTTTGCGGATGGCCTTTTTCTCAATCTGCCGAATTCGCTCTTTGGAAAGCCCAATCTTGCTGCCGATCTTCTGCAGCGACAGTACCGGGCTGCCATTGAGCCCGAAACGGAGCGAAAGCACCCGCTTTTCGCGGACCGTAAGCCCTTCCAGACAATCAGCAATATCGCGTTTCAGTTGCTCCTGCTCTATTTTCCGGTCAGGATAGACGATCGATCGGTCTTCGATATTGTCGCCCAGCGAGAAGTCCTCGCCATCGGCCATCGGTGCGTCCAGACTGAGGTGATCCCGACTCATCGTCAAAAGGTGGCTGAGTTCCTCGGGACGCATATCGAGCACCTGGGCCAGAGAGTGCAGATTGCTCTCCATATTATCCTGGTTTTCGATCCAGCGCTCGGCTTCTTCCAGACGACGCAGTTCAGCAGTGCGATTCAGCGGCAGCCGGATCAGATGCGCCTTCTGCTGGATGGCAAAGAGAATCGATTGCTTGATCCACCATACGGCGTAGGAAATGAAGTGGAAGCCGCGATCTGGATTGAATTTTTCCGCAGCCTTGATCAATCCCAGATTGCCTTCATTGATCAAGTCCATCATGGTCAATCCGGAGGACTGGTAACGACGGGCGACGGTTACGACGAAGCGCAGATTGGACCGCACCAGAAGATCGCGAGCGCTTTGCTCGCCGTCGCGGGCGCGACGCGCTACATCAAGCTCTTGCTCGCGGCTGAGCATCGGAATCTTATGGATTTCATTCAGGTACCAATTCAGAATCGACTCGCCGGAGTCGCCGCCCTCGCGACGACGGCTGCTGCGGCTCTTCCGGGCCGGACGGGGAGCTGGAACGCTGGCGACGGATTCGCTGAGGATTTCTTCCACCTCCGCGCTCTGTGCTGCCTCTGGTAATTCTTGATCCATGGACGCACCCTCCTCGTCAGCAGATCCCCGGGAGCCGCCCCTTGCCCCCGCGCCTTCCGTATCAGACGAACGAATCAGGGCGCGGTTTCAGGACACCTCATTCCCGGAATCAAGCGATGTTTAGAACCATTCTAAGTCAATTCTGTATGGCTGCAAGTACTTCTTTGCTGATCCAGGCCCTTCTTCCAGTAGACCTTGCTGCCCGTCGCCCTGCCGTAGAAGAGTACCCGGCCCCCTTTACCCCCTACGGTCTGGCCTATGATGGCGGCAATTTCTGGTACTCGGATATTCGGGCGCAACAAATCGTCCGTATCCCCCTTGCCGGCTCCAACGCGCAGCCACAGCGCGTTTCGATGGGCGACCGACGCCTCTACGGCATGGCCTTCAATCCATGGGACGGGAGCCTGTATCTCGGAGTCGAAAACGGAGCGCTTCGGATTTCTCCGCTTTCCGGAGGCATTGATGCCCGGTTGCGCCTGCCTGTCAGCCGTGTGGCCGGCATTGCCTTTGGGCCCGACCTGTGGTACCTGCTGGAAAAGGGCAAAGGCATCATCCACCTCTATGATCCTCAGTTACAGCGTACAATCTCTCAACTCCATACCGGCCGACCGGAACTGCGCGATATCACCTACTATCGGGAGAGCCTCTGGGCAACGGACGCAGAACGCGACCTGGTCCTGCGCCTCTCGCCGGGCGATGGCGCCCTGACCGGGAGCCTGGTAACGCCGGCCAGCGGCCCCCGCGGCTTGACCTTTGCAGACGGGCAATTGTGGGTCGTCTTTCGTGGAACAAACACGCTGCAACGCGTATCCTTTGCCGAACAACGCTACTTCATCCTTAGCGGCGAAGAACGCTACCGCATTCGCGTGCGCCTTCGTTTTCAGTCGCCAGAGAGCGGCGTGCAGGGCCGAATCATTGTACTGCAGCCGCCAAACACCAGCAACCAGCAGGTCAGCGGCGTGCGAGCCATAACTCCTGGTTGGGAAAACCGCGATTTCACAGCCTCCGGTGAACGCGTCTTTGAAATGCGCCGTCGGACAACCGGCGCCGTGGAGTTTGAGTATGAATTTAACGCGGCGGTGCGCAACATACGCTATCTGATTCCGCCAGATTTCCGACCGGAGGCTGAGGCCTTGCGCAATGGGCCGGCTTATTATTATTACGACGGCACAGAAAGCGCCTTCAATGATCCGGGAGTCTTCGAACGCTTGCGCCTGCAGGCCGGCGCCGCCACCGAGCCTTCCATTCGTCAAGCCGGCGCTGCTGCGCGCTGGCAGCGGCTGCTGGAGCTTGGTCCGCGCGGCGCAGCGCAGACTCCGCGTCAGGTGAATACAGTCGAGGCTTACCTGCCCGGCCTCGGCTGGTTGCCGATCAATCGCAGCGATGCGTCCAGCGAGGGTCGTGTGTACGAGCGCAACGCGCGGGTCATTGAGCTTTTTCGACAACCGGATCTGCTGGCCGAAGGTCAGAGCGCGGCGTTCATTGTGTCCGAAGGAACTGTATCTGGCTCGCGGAAAATGATCGCGTTGCCTGCGACCGTCTCGGCCATCCCGGTTTCGCGCTGAAGAACTCGCATGGAACTCTCGCTGGATCGATTTCGCAAACGGGCCGCGTTGCTGAGCGAAATTCGCCAGTACTTTCGTGAGTTTCCAGCGCTGGAAATGGAGACCCCTCTGCTCAACGCCAGCGGTTCATTTGAAGCCCAGCTTGACTCTTTTCTGGTACTCCGCAGCGGAGTGCGCAAAAGCGCCGAAGCCGAGAGCTTTGCACCCGGCTTGCCGGCAGGATATCTGATTACCAGTCCTGAGTACAGACTGAAGGAGGCGCTGGCTACACTGCGTTGCGATATGTATCAAATTGCGCACTGCTTTCGCGAAGGCGACAGCGGCGCGCATCATACGGAAGAGTTCCTGATGCTGGAATGGTACCGCGTGGGGACCGATTACCGGCAACTGATGAACGAATGCGAGGCCTTGCTACGGCGCCTGGCCCACTCCGAATGCAGCGCGCGACGATTGCCGCAAACGCCCTTCCCGCGTTTTTCTGCCGGCGAACTACTGGAGCGCTACTGTCAGTGCGATTTCCGACGATCCTCGATGGAGAGCGCGCTTGCCGGCGCGGGATTGCGAAGCGCAACGACGGCCATCGATGATCTGGCCGACGATGATTTGTTCTTCCTGTTGTTCCTGAACCTGGTGGAACCGCAGTTGCCAGCGACTCCCTTCTTTATCTACGACTACCCCGCTGCCCTGGCAGCGCTGGCCGTAGTCGAGGGCGACTGTGCCCAGCGTTTCGAACTCTACTGGGGTAAGCTGGAGCTGGCTAATGGCTATCAGGAACTTGCCAATGCTGCGGAGCTGCGCAGCCGAATGGTCGAGCAAAACCAGCGTCGGATCAAGCTGGGCAAGCCCGAGATGGCGGCGGATGCCGGTTTGCTGCGGGCCATGGACCGCGGATTGCCCGAGTGCAGCGGCGTCGCCCTGGGCCTGGATCGTACCTTTCTGGCGCTGCAGGGCGGCGAGCGACTCGATCAACTTGGTCTCCTGCTTTGATTGGACCCGACGATAGACTTGTCCTCGACGGCCCGCGCCGGCGTTCTGACCTGGCGCCCATGTCCGCAGGCCGGAAGTTCATGCGCTTGCTGGCAGCGATGCTTGCAGCACCGTTGTTGATCAGCTGCGGCGGCGCGACCCTTCTGGAAGACCCGGTGCGGACCACCAGCGGCGATGCTGAGCTCCAGCGAATTTCCGCTCTATACGGCAGCGCGGTCTGGGAGAGAAGCGCCGAGCTCAGCGTGCAACTGACAGACCGCTGGCAATCCACGTGGCTGCGCTGGCTAACTCCGCTACCCTCCAACGAACAGCGCCTGGCGCTGCGCTTCTCGCCAGGCGGCGCACGAATTCAACTGGAATTTCTGGATGGCGAACGCCAAGGCCAGGTCATCGGCCTCGATGAAGGCGAGTGCTATACGATTGAGGCCGGAAGACCACATTATTCCAGTCAGCCCTTGACTCGGCTCTACCTGGAATCGCTGGTCGATCATATCGAGGTGCTCTATCGATTGGCGCGCCGGCCGCGTGCGGCGCGCTTGAACGCGCGCCCATGCGGCGAAGGCCTCTGCAATCGCATCTTTGCCGGTCCCAATCCGGATGGGACGGAGGACCAGAATGAGTATGTGCTGTGGATGGATGCCGCCGGAGGTTCGCCGCGCTACGTCGATTTTACAGGCGGAGGCTTCTATGCCGGCTCGCGGTCGATCTTGCGCCTGGCCGGGCTGGTCAGGGGACAGGGGCTGACTCTGCCCGGACAGATTGACGTGCTCTCCTCAATGAATGACAGCGCGCCGCTACGCAGCTTACAGCTGGAATCGATTGTAGTCCATTGAGCGGCGCGGCCCAGAACCATGGATATTCACGTAGTGGCCAAGGCCGGCGTCCATAAACCTGGCATCGAGCGCAGACCCGACGGCGTCTGGGTGGTACGCGTCCGGGAACGGGCCATTGATGGCAAAGCCAATCAGGCAATCCTCAAATCGATTGCCGCCGAACTCGATGTCCCGGTTTCCTCGTTGCATTTGCTGCGGGGCCAGGGCAGCCGCAACAAGGTCGTACGTGCGCCCGATCCTTGAGAGCCGCACGCTTCCTGCAATTCAGGATTGACTGAGCGCACTGTAAGGCCGAGTTTGCGACTCTAATTCGGTCCCGGTCGTTGGCCCTGCAGTCAGCAATACCATCCGGATCATCAAAGAGGGAAGACAGGAATGGCCGCAAAATTCAATGCCGAGGCGACGCTGGACAGCAAGGCGGGAACGCTGAAATACTTCAAGCTGGGCGCACTTGGCGACGCCAGTCGCCTGCAGCGTCTTCCTTACTCGATGCGCGTGCTGCTGGAAGCCGCCCTGCGCAACTACGATGACTACATTGTCACCGAAGCCGACATCCAGAAGCTGTTGAACTGGGACCCGCGCAAAGAACCCGATGAAGAGACCGCCTTCATGCCGGGCCGCGTGATCATGCAGGATTTTACTGGCGTCCCGGCGGTGGTCGACCTTGCGGCAATGCGCAATGCAATGGTAAAGGCCGGCGGCGATCCAGCGCGCATCAATCCTAAAGTGCGCGTAGACCTGGTGATTGATCACAGCGTCCAGGTCGACTATTTCGGCAGCAGCGATGCGCTTCAGAAAAATATGGAGCTGGAATTTGAACGGAACCGCGAACGTTATGAATTCTTGAAATGGGGCCAGCAGGCCTTTGAAAATTTTGGCATTGTACCACCTGGCGCCGGCATTGTCCATCAGGTCAATCTGGAGCACCTGGCTTCAGTTGTTCTGGTCAAAGACGGCGTTGCCTATCCGGATTCTCTGGTGGGAACCGATTCGCATACCACGATGATCAATGGTCTTGGCGTTTTGGGCTGGGGCGTGGGCGGCATCGAGGCCGAAGCGGTGATGCTGGCCCAACCAATCTACATGCTGATCCCACAGGTGGTCGGCTTCAAACTGTCCGGAAAATTGCGCGAGGGCGCCACGGCCACCGATCTGGTGCTGCGCGTGACGGAAATGCTGCGCAAGAAAGGCGTGGTGAACAAGTTTGTCGAGTTCTACGGAAGCGGCCTAAGCAATCTGGCGCTGGCCGACCGCGCAACCATCGCCAATATGGCGCCCGAATATGGCGCGACCTGCGGCTTCTTTCCGGTGGATCAAGAGACGCTGCGCTTCCTGGAACGCACCGGTCGCAAAGCAGAACTGGTCGACCTGGTCGAAAAGTACTACAAAGCGCAGGGACTGTTCCGCAGCGACGAAAGCCCTGACCCCGAGTACACGGACACGCTGTCCCTGGACATGAGCGAGG
The DNA here is from genome assembly GCA_019694655.1 of Leptospirales bacterium. Lineage (NCBI taxonomy): Bacteria > Pseudomonadati > Spirochaetota > Leptospiria > Leptospirales > Leptospirales bacterium. The sequence continues at coordinate 150,854 of JAIBBN010000004.1, read as the reverse complement.
TCGAGCCGGCGCTTGCCGGTCCTAAGCGGCCGCAAGATCGCGTGAACTTGAAAGAAATGAAATCCGTGTGGCGCAAGAGTCTTACGGCCCCGATCAAAGAGCGCGGATTTGAACTGAACGATGCACAACTCAAAGCCAGTGGTCGCATTGACAATGGCTACCAGGCCGAAATCACCCACGGCAATGTGGTCATTGCAGCCATAACGTCCTGTACCAACACTTCGAACCCAGGCGTAATGATCGGCGCTGGCCTGGTGGCGCGCAAGGCAGTGGAACGCGGTCTCAAGGTGAAACCCTTCGTAAAGACCAGCCTGGCCCCTGGATCGCGCGTGGTTACCGACTACCTGGACAAGGCCGGACTGTCTCAATACCTGGACCAGCTTGGCTTCCACACCGTCGGCTACGGTTGCACAACTTGCATTGGCAATTCGGGGCCGCTGCCCGATCCGGTAGTGAAGGCTATCAACGACGGCAATCTGGTGGCAGTTTCCGTGCTCTCTGGCAATCGCAACTTCGAGGGCCGCATCAGTCCCAATGTAAAGGCTAACTATCTGGCCAGCCCGCCGCTGGTGGTGGCCTATGCCATTGCCGGAACTGTCGATATCGATCTGCAGAATGACCCGCTGGGCAAGGACAAGGACGGAAAGGACGTTTACCTCAAGGATATCTGGCCCTCCCATCAAGAATTGGCGGCAGCGGTTGAAGCAAATTTGAAGCCGGAAATGTACAGCCAACGCTACGGTAATGTGGCGACGATGAACGAAAGCTGGAATAAGATTCCAGCCTCTGGCGGCCAGGTCTACAAGTGGAACCTGGATTCTACCTACATTCAGGAACCGCCTTACTTCCTGGACATGCCGCTGGATCCGCCGGCGCTCAGCGATATTGTGGGCGCACGCTGTCTGGTCAAGGTCGCCGACTCCGTAACGACCGACCACATCAGCCCCGCCGGCTCTTTCAGCGAAGAAACGCCCGCCGGCCAGTATCTGAAATCAAAGGGCGTAGCCAAAAAGGACTTCAACTCCTACGGCGCGCGCCGCGGCAACGACCGCATCATGACCCGCGGCACCTTTGCCAACATAAGGCTGCGCAACCAGATGGCGCCAGGTACCGAAGGCGGTTGGACCAACTTTCAGCCCGGCGACGAAAAGATGACCATCTTCGAAGCCAGTGAACGCTATCGCAAAGACCGCACCCCGCTGGTAGTGCTCGCCGGTCAGGAATACGGTACAGGCTCCTCGCGCGATTGGGCCGCCAAAGGCGCCTACACCCTTGGCGTGCGCGCCGTGATCGCTGCCAGCTATGAGCGGATTCATCGCTCCAACCTGGTAGGCATGGGCGTGTTGCCGCTGCAATTTCTGCCTGGCGAAAGCCACGAATCCCTTAGCTTAAGCGGCAAGGAGCAATTCACCATTCGTGGGATCAACGCCCAGCTAAAGCCGCGGCAAACGCTGGAAGTGGAGGCAGACGGCAAGAAATTCAAGGCGATCTGTCGCCTGGATACGCCGGTGGAGATCGAGTATTATCAGAACGGCGGTATCCTTCATGCCGTTCTGCGCAAGTTCATCAAAGGCCAGAGCTGACTGGCAACGGGCCAGACAGATTGGCAACAAAAAGCCCGGCCCAAAAGGCCGGGCTTTTTGTTGCCGGAGCTCCCTTGCCTTGCCGCTCGCAGAACTACGTACTGGCCTGACCAGAACTGCCAGGGGCCAATCGACCATATCTCTGCATCATCATGGTCAGCGCTAATATTTGAACGCCCAATATTAGTTGAACAACCAAATTGATTTTTCAGAAATATTTGATTGATGCTAAATCGATTCACGGCTTTTCCAGCTGGTTTGCGCTCGATGAATACTACCGGGCGGCAGCAAGAGCACAGGAAGTTCCTTGAATGGCAATGACCGCAGAACAACGAACCGAACGCATTATGAAGCGGATCAATGTCTCTCGACAGGAATTGAGCGCCACCCTTGGAATCTCCCTTTCCTCCGTAGCCATGTACTTTACCGGCCACCATCGAATTCGAAAGGTGGTGGCCCTTGCTATCCAGGCCTCCTACGGGATCAGCGCCGAATGGATTCTCTCCGGAAAAAAGCCGATCTTCATCAAGCAGGCGCAAGGGCGGCTTTCCAATGAAGCGATGGAAGTTGCGCTGATGTATCACAACCTGCCGCGACGTCTGCAGCCAGTGGCGCGAACCACGATGCAGGCCTACCAACGACTCAAGGAAAACGCCAGCTCTTGATCTAGGTCAATCGCTAAAGAAACGCAAGAGCGCCGTGCGCGACTCGTAGCCGCCCTGTACCAGCGCCTGCAGTTCTTCAGTCGAAGCTCGCAGGACGCGAAATCCATTCTTGATGTAGTCAGAAGGAGAGATGGGACCGATGTCCTCCACGCTCAGGACCAGCTTGCCATTGTGGCGACGAAACTGGGCGTCAAACTGACGGTAACCCAGCATCAAGGAATGGGACTTCACGATCATGGTTCCGCTCCGCAGCCCGGCCAGCCGCTGCTTTATTGATCGGCCAGCTGGCGATTCGAGCAGTTCTAGAAATCAGGTGCGCAGCCCGCTGCGGGCTACAAAAAACAGCCCCACGGTAATTAAGGCGATACCCAGTACTCGTTCCCAGCTCAGGCGTTCGCCAGCAAAATAGCCATAGACTGCCACGACCAAATAACTGATGGAGACAAAAGGCCGCGCGAGGCTCAAATCCGTACGGCTCAGGGCAGCCAGCCACAGCAGGAAGCTCAGGGCGTAGGCGGCTACGGCCCCAATCATGGGCGAGCTGAATAGCGCCCGCGCAAAGTAAAGCGCCGCCACAGAAACGCCGCTGCTGAACTCCGGGGAGGGACCAGCACGATTCATGGCAATCTTCATCAGAATCTGCCCCAGCGATCCAAGCAAAGCGGATACAATCAACCAGAGGTAAATCAAGGCCGGGCCTCACGATTCAGCCGCTGTGTGGTCCAGCGGGCTGCCTGCAATGCACAGCTACGCAAAGCCTCCGCAGCAAATTGCTCCATATAAAAGGTTTCTTCGCCATCGTAGGCCTCCGCTGAGCGTTGCCAGCGGCAGCGGCCCTCCTCGCCAAAGGCGTTCAAGGAAAAGCGCAGTTCCAGGTCCGCTTCCACGATTCCTCGACGAAGCGGCGCCGGGGTTTGAATGAACTCCCGGGGCGGGGTCCAGATCAACAGCCAGCGCTGGAAATGGACGCGCAGGACTGTAGTCCCCGACGCGCCGCTGCGCAAGCCCTGGCGGCGCAAGGCCTCAACCAGAGCCGGGGCCAGCAGTGCATTCAGGCTGCCGCTTACGTTCTCCATGCGCGACGAGATCACCCGGTACTGTGTACGCGACCAGGCAAAGTCGCTTCGCACGCCTTCCTGGCCCGTAAACTGCAGTTGAATTACAGGCCCCTGCTGTGGATCGGCAATGCTTGCATCGCGCGGCAGGACCTGCGAATCAACATGCAACTGCTTGCAGGCAAGCTGGCCAACGATCGCTGCCAGGAGCAAAGCGCGATGGCGAAAGCTCATCAAGTAGCGCCGTCCTCGAAGCGCAGTTCCATGCCCGCGGCAATGCCCTCCGGCAGCGTCCAATCCTCCGGGCTCTTCTTGAGCAAATCATGAAAAGACCGCAGACTGTGTTCGCCGCGCGCTTCGCTATGCAGTAACATACGATCGCCAGGTCGGCATTCGATCGTCTGGCAGAGCGGTCGCCAGCGTTCGGTCAAACCGGCCGGAACCCAGGATCGAATCGGCAATGTAAGACCTTCGGCGCCAAGATGTATCAAGGGCGGCAGACCGCCCACGCAGGCGCCAAGCGTCAGGAGCGGCCGCCCGGAATCGGCTTTCACCGCCCGATAGCGTCGGCCCATAATGCGGCGCAGTTCTTCCTGATCGACTTCTTCCTCCGCCTCCTCCGCAGAAATCTCCAGCATGGCCAGTCTGGCCTCTCCGCCTGGATGCCGGATCTTCTCCCCCAGCGCTGCAAGGGCATCGCCGGCCACTGTCGTGGAATGCAGGGATTCTAGAAAATCAGACAGCGGCAGACTGGCAGCGCCGTGTACCGTCACAAACAGACAACGCCAGCTCCGCACTGAGCCGCGGCAGGCCATCAGGGCAGCCTGACCAGGTTCGATGCGGGAGGCTTCGCTCTTTGAATCTATCAATCGGGTTTCACCCAGCGCACGCAGCAATACCCGAAATGCGGGGAAGTCTGCCTGGAGCGCAGCAGGGAAAGCGGACACGAGGACCAGCCTCCACGCAGCCGGCTGGCAGCGAAATCATGAAATTCGCACTGTCACGCTGCCAGCAAAGGACCGGCCAACGATTTCTTCAGCCTTCTGTCAGTGTAAAGACTGGCCCTCGCTGCTGCGCAGTTCTCGTGATTTCTCCTCAATTGTGCGCTGAATGGCTCGATCGATTTCCAGCTGCAAGGCCTGGATTCTCTGCGCGCGCCTGCGCGTCAGCTCCAGCGAAACAATCTGGGCCGATTGCCAGTACCATTGCTCGCCGCGCTTTTGCAGCGGGATCAGCATCTGTACACCGCCGCCCTGCAGCAGCAGTCGCGAATCGCTTCGTTCTAGCTGCGGGTAAAGCTCTCGTAGCCTGGCAAGGAGACCATCGTGACCATCGAAGTCCATGCTATGGGGCGTGGTTTGCCAGTGGACCGCATAGAGCGGACTATCGTCGGGATCGATCGCGGGGCTCAGCCGAACGCTGCGAAATACAACCTGTTGGCGTCCTTGCTGCTCGCGGGTATCGGTCTCTATCGCTTCAAGCCTCTCTGCCAGGTCAAAACGGTAGGTGAATTCCAGAGCGCCCGATTGAAATTGGATCTCTCGACCGGCTACAATCGAGACCACACTTCTTCCTTCGAGGGCCCGAATACATTGGCCGTAACCCTGACCGAAGGGCGGCTGGACCAGAAAGGGATCCAGCCGCCCGCTTTCGGTCGGCGCCGGGGCGGATCGTTGTGCGACAAGGACGGTCAGGCTGGCAAGAAGCAGGAGGATCAAGCCGCGGACGGCAGCGCCTTTCGAGCACTGGCTGCGGCCAAATAGCGTCGACCGCTTCGGCAAGAGGAGCTGCCAAATGCCTGGGCGCATCCGGTATGCTATGGGCGGCGCTTTCGCGACGGCAACAGTTTCGCCGCCTGGTTGCGGGAGAGAATTGCCGAACAGAGGGCGGCCGGGAGTCTGGCGCGATGCGCCTTGGCCTGGTGCGTTTCGTGAATGCCCGCCCTCTGGACTACGGTCTGCGCAACGATGCCAGTCAGAAGGGATACAAACTCCTGGAAGCAACTCCGGCGACGCTCTGTGATCTGCTGTTACAGGGCGAACTGGATGCAGCGCTGATCAGCAGTGTGGAATTTCTACGACATGGCGACGCCCTTGGGGCTTGCCAGAAGGTCGGCGTCTGCGCCCGAGAGCGCGTACGCTCGATATTGTACCTCTATTCTGGCGCAGCGTCGGACGTTCCGCGTCGACTCTATGCCGACGCAGCCTCGCGCAGCTCTACGGCATTGTTGCGATGGCTTCTATTCAGCGAGTTTGGCGCACGACCCGAGGTTATCGCCCTGAGCGCCGATCTGGTTGTTGAACGTTGCCAGCAAGAAGCCGATTGCGCTGGCCTGCTGATTGGCGATTCCGCCCTGGACTTCGAAGCAAATCCAGTGGAAGGTCTGCAATGCAGAGATCTGGCTGAGTGGTGGCGGGCCCAAAGCGGTCTTCCCTTTGTTTTTGCGCTGTGGGCTTACCCTCGTCTTCGTCCGCTGCCCGATGCGCTCTTTGAGGATTCGCTGCTTGCCGGCCTGGCGGCGCTGCCCCAGATTGCGGCAGCGACTCCCTACCGCGACGCCCTTTCCTATTTGAGCGAATCGCTGCATTATCAACTCGACGCCGAGGATCGTCGGAGTCTCGCCTATTTCTCCGAGGTTCTAAAAGAGCTGGACGCGCCAATTGGCGGCCTGCTGGAGGAGAAAGAAGCATGAAGGCAATCGCTGACTACTTGAGAATGATCAAGTTTTCGCACACTATCTTTGCCTTGCCGCTCGCCGGCATTGCCTTTGTCCAGGGCATCGACCGTTCCGGTTTGCTTTTTGCCAGTCGCCCGTCGCTGGATCTGGTGGCGCTGGCGGCAAAAGCCGCCCTGGCGATGGCCGCCCTGCGCAGCGCAGCTATGGGTTTCAATCGCATCGTGGATCGACATATCGATGCGCGCAACCCGCGCACCGCTGGCCGTGAAATTCCAAGCGGGGTTGTTGGTTTGCGGCAGGCGCAGATCTTTACCTTGCTGGCGCTGGCAGTCTATTTTGTTGCAGCCTGGTCGATCAATGCGCTGTGCTTTGCCCTGTCGCCGCTGGCCGCGGCGGCGGTACTGGGCTACTCCTACGCCAAGCGCTTCACCTGGCTCTGTCACTTTGCGCTCGGCGCTGCCATCGGTCTTGCGCCAATGGGCGCCTGGCTTGCCTTACTGGAACAATTTGATTGGCTGCCGCTGGCGTGGAGTCTTGGCCTGATGTTTTACATCGCCGGCTTCGACATTCTCTATGCCTGCCAGGACGCGGACTTTGATCGCGGCGAAGGCCTGCATTCCCTGCCATCGCGCTTTGGCGTTGCCGCCGCCCTTGGCGTCGCTCGCCTCGCCCATCTGGCGGCGCTTGGCTTTTTCTGTCTGGCCGGTTTGCTGGCCGGCGCAGGCTGGGTTTTCGGCCTTGGCGTGGCGCTGGTGGCGGCGCTTTTTTCTCTGGAGCACTGGATGGTGCGCGGCGGCAGATTGCACCGCATTCCGGCCGCATTCTTTCAGGTAAATTCAGTCGTTTCGCTGGCCCTGTTTGTATTTGCCCTGGCCGACTGGTGGCTGCAACGTTCATGAGCGCCGGCCCTCGAAATCTGATTGTTGCTATCAGCGGCGCCAGCGGCGCGCTCTACGGCCGCGCATTGCTGCGCGCCCTTGCCGTCCACGATTTGCAGAGCGTGCAGCTGATAGTCAGTCCAGCGGCTTTGCGCGTCTACAATCAGGAGTTGAACCGAGAGGCGGCGACGCCGGCCGCCTACCTTGCGGAGTGCCTGGCGCCGGCAGAAGTTCCAGCGAGGTTCCTGATTCAGGATTACCACGATATTGGCGCGCGGGCCGCCTCTGGCTCAGCGCCTTCGGATGGAATGATAGTGGCGCCCTGCTCGATGAAGAGTCTCGCCGCCATCGCTCACGGTCACAGCAGCAATCTGCTGGAGCGCGCCGCGGAGGTTTGCCTGAAGGAGCGGCGCCGGCTGGTGCTGGTTCCGCGCGAAACGCCCTACTCTTTGCTGCAGTTGCGCAACATGACAGCCTTGACCGAGGCCGGCGCCATCATTCTACCAGCCAGCCCGGCCTTTTACCAGGCGCCCCAGAACTTTGAGGACCTGGCCTGTTTTATCGTCGGTCGAGCGCTGGCTCTCTTTGGCATCGATCACCGGCTCTTTCCAGCATGGAACCCATCCTGAGGACGTCGCTGGCCGTGGAAAAGTCCTGGCCTGCGGACCCCGCCCTGACGGAATGTCGACGATGAAGCCGAGTTCCTCCGCCGCCGCGCCAGAAGCATCGCCGGAAAGCAAGAAGGCTCTGGCCCTGTTGCAGCGCGGCGCCCTCGAGATTCTCCCGGAAAATGAATTGCTGGAGCGACTGGAGGCCAGCCGGCAAAGCAAGCAGGCGCTGCGCATCAAAGCCGGCTTTGATCCCACAGCCCCCGATTTGCATCTCGGTCATACCGTTCTGCTGCGCAAGCTACGCGACTTTCAGGATCTTGGCCATCATGTACTTTTTTTGATCGGCGACTTCACTGGCATGATTGGCGATCCCACCGGTCGCAACGCTACACGCAAACGTATGAGCCGGGAAGATGTGGCGCGCAACGCCGAGACCTATGCTACACAGGTCTTCAAGATCCTGGATCGCGATCGCACCGAAATTGTTTTCAATTCCAGCTGGTGTCAGGGCCTTTCGTTTGAAGATGTACTGTCGCTGACTGCGCGTTATACGGTTGCTCGCCTGCTTGAACGCGAGGATTTTTCGCGCCGCTATTCTGCTCAAGAGTCTATTTCCCTGATTGAATTCATGTACCCATTGATTCAAGGCTACGACTCCGTAGCGCTCAAGGCCGACGTTGAGCTGGGCGGCTCTGATCAGAAGTTCAATTTGCTGGTTGGTCGCGAATTGCAAAAAGAGTACGGGCAGCGGCCGCAGGTCGTATTGACCATGCCGCTGCTGGTAGGTCTGGACGGCGTTCAGAAGATGTCGAAATCAGCCGGCAACTATATTGCCATCAATGAAACGCCCTTCTCGATGTTTGCCAAGATCATGTCCATTCCTGATTCGTTGCTGCGCGATTACTGTCTGCTCTTGACGCGCCTGGATCCGACGGAAGTCGAAAGCGGTTTGAAAGAAGCGCCCTTTGACTTGAAAAAGAAACTGGGCCAGCTGGTGACCGATGATTTCCATTCCGCCGGCGCCGGCGACGAAGCGCGCGCCGCCTGGGAGCGAGAAAAAGGCAGCGCCGGTCGGAAACAGATGGTGCTTCCGCCAGATACTCCTCGGATGCGCGTAGAGGGCGAGGGCGAACGCGGCCTTGTGCAGCTGCTGGTGGAGGCCGGGGTGGAAAAGAGCGCCTCCGCGGTCCGCCGGTTGATCGAATCCTCGTCAATTCGCATCGGCGAAGATCTACAGGTAGTTGAAGATCCGCGGCGGACGCTGAGCTTTCCGGGCGAATACCATATCAAAATCGGAAAAAAACGTTACTTGATTTTACATAGCTGAGCTGCATACCAGCGGCATGTGGGAGTATCTGATCAAAGCGCTGCGGCCGTTAAGCACTCGCGCGCCGGACTCCGATATTCGAGCTCCCCATGGAGCGTCCGGCGCGGAGGCCGGCCGCAGCGCTGAACATACGCCGGCGACGCAGCTGCGCCACGAATCTGCGGGCGGCGCCGCTGGAACTGCGCCACAGCGCGACTTAAAGCAACGCGGCCTGCAATGCCCGCAATGCGCGGCCACAATGCAAACCAAGCTGCTCGATTCTGTGGCCATCGATGAATGCCCGGGGTGCGGCGGCGTGTTCCTTGATCGCGGCGAGCTGGAGGAGATTCGCGGCGAATGGCACGAGGAACGCGCCGGACGCGGCAGCCTGTTGCTTTATACGCCTCATGGACTGACCGACCACGTGCGTGATTCGCACGACTAACGAGCCACATCAAGGGCGCGATCGAAACATTCCAGCAACTCGGCAACGGGTTCGATGCCCACCGAGATGCGAATGGACTCCGGCTGCAGCCCCGCCCTTTGCAATCGTTCTCGACCTTCCGGGCTTCGCACCAGATCGTAGTGCGCCAGATACAGAAAGGGGCAGGCCAGAGTGAACTCGACGCCAAAGCTGGGCCCTTTTGCACACTGCAAGGCGTCGTAGAATTCGGCGCTCTTGTGGCAGAGATCGATGGTCAGAAGGCCGCCCGGAGCGTCTGTCGAGGCAAGCTGCGAGTAGGCTGCGCTGCTTTCCGCCGCGAGCGCCCAGTGCACCCTGGCCACAGCGGGATGCTTCTCCAGGTGGCGCGCCAGAATCAATGTACGGAAATTGATGGCCTTGCAGAGTGCAGGCCACTCATCCACTTCGCAGGCCAATCGTTGCAGGTCGCCAATAAAGGGCGCGGTCAACTGCAGCGGCAACTCGTCGCGCAGTTCCGCATAAAAGGGAGAGTCCCGATTGAGCGCGACCGCGCCAAGTATGACGTCTCCCTTGCCGGCGGCGTATTTGGTCAGGCTGACCGGCGCCGCATCGCTGAAGGGCAAGGAGCGCACATTGAGCGGCGAGGCAACGCTGGGATCTACAATCAGTGCAACCTCGGCTTCGCGACACATGGCCTGCAACCGATCGAGCCTGGCACATTGAATCAGCGGATTGGTCGGGGCCTCAGTAACCACGCCGGCTACCTGTCGACCGCGTTGTTTCAGGATTTTGGCCAGCGCATCGAGATTCTGGACATCATCCAGTATATCCACGCGACCTTGATGAAAGCCGGCAAGGATTTCGATCGTGTCGAGATAGAGCCAGCCAAGCTGAATCCAGTTGCTTCGTCCACGGCGCGACTGGATGCGTCCAATCGCTTCAAAGATTGCGTAGAATGCGTTCATCCCGGAGCGGGCAAAGTAGACATCCTGAGAGCCGACTCCAATGGCCTTTGCCACTGCCTGCGCTGCGTGTTCCGCTGCGGCTTGTGCATCCATTCGCTGTTCGGCAAAGCGCTGCCACAGCAGTCCGCGGCGCAGCAAGAACTCCTCGGCCTGCCTGGAGAAGACGCCTGCGCCGCTGTGTTGCACAAAGCGCCTCAATCGTTCGCTATCGCCGCCGGCGTCAGTCGCCGCCAGAAACAGATCATCAATGGCATGGAGCTGTCCGCCGCCAGCATAGGCAATGGCGGCGCGCGCCGCCGACTCGCTGCCGAGAAGCGCGCGCGGCGTCTGGGCATCAAGGCCCAGTTCCTGAGCCGCTACCTCGCTTGAGCGTAACACCAGTGGATGGCTGACAAAGCGCGGATAGCCGCTGCTCAATTGCGCCAGCAGCTCAGGCCTCTTTTCCTCGTAGCCAATCACCGACTCCATCGTTGGCAAACTGCAGGAGACAGCATGCAACGAGTCGGGCAGTCGCGTTCCGGTGGGGTACGATCTCATCGGCGCCGTTTTGGCGCAGCCTTCGCTTTTGGCGCAGCCTTCGCTTTTGGCGCAGCCTTCGCTTTTGGCGCAGCCTTCGCTTTTGGCGTAGCCTTCGCTTTTGGCGCAGCCTTCGCTTTTGGCGCAGCCTTCGCTTCGGGCGCCGTCGCCAACTCGCGCACAGCCTTGCGCTGTGTCGGCGCCGTCGACTTTGCAGGCTGGATGGAGGCTTCGCCAGCAACGGGGCGATTCTCCGCAAACTCAGCAAGCGCCGAGGCCAGGCGCAGCATCGAATTTTCCATGAAGTAGGCTGCGGTCAGCTGCATGCCGATAGGCAGGCCCTGGTCGTCGTTGCCGACGGCTACACTGATAGCCGGCAGGCCGGCGAGATTGGCGGCAATCGTCAGGACGTCGCTGCGATACATGGCAATCGGGTCCGCCGTGCGCTCGCCAAAGCGAAAGGCGACGCCAGGCGAGGTCGGCGTCAAAATCACGTCGACTTCCTGGAAAAACTGCTGGTACTCCGCCTGGATTCGGCGCCGGGCCTGCTGCGCGCGCTTGTAGTAGGCGTCGTAGTAGCCGGAGGAGAGCGTGAAACCGCCCAGCAGAATGCGCCGTTTCACCTCCGGGCCGAAGCCGCGCGTACGCGAGCGAACATATAGCTCCATTAGATTCCCGGCGCTTTCCTCGCGAGATCCATAGCGCACGCCGTCATAGCGGCTGAGGTTGCTTGATGCTTCAGCCGTTGCCAGAATATAGTAAATTGGTATCAAGTATTCTTCAAGTGCGCTTTGCAAGGGCCGTACAGTCGCTCCGCGCCGACGAAATTCGTCCACGCAGTACTGGTAACGCGCGGCAACCGCATTCTCCACGCCAACCGGCGGCTGGCCATTGTGAAAAACGCCGATACGCAGTTTCTTCCATTCGGAATCGCCAATCGGCGGCAACTGCCAGCTGATTGGATGACGATCCGCTTCGGGATGCGTGCTGCTATCGCGCGGGTCTACGCCGCTGATGGCCGCCAGCAGCAAGGCCGCATCGCTCACGTTGCGGGCAAACGGGCCGATCTGGTCCAGACTCGATGCGTATGCGGCAAGACCGTAGCGCGAAACGCGACCATAGGTCGGCTTCAGTCCAACGATTCCACAAAAGGATGCAGGCTGACGAATGGAGCCGCCAGTGTCCGAGCCAAGCGCCAGCGGCACGATGCCCGCGGCCACTGCCGCCGCCGAGCCGCCGCTGGAACCGCCAGGCACACGGCTGCGATCCCGCGGGTTGAGCGTGCGCTGGAAGGCGGAGTTTTCGGTGGACGAGCCCATGGCAAACTCGTCCATATTGGTCCGGCCAAAAAGCACGGCGCCCTGCTCTCGCAATCGGCTGATGACGGTGGCGTCGTAAGGGGCCACAAAATTCTCGAGGATGCGCGAAGCGCAGGTGCACAATTCGCCGCGCGCCGTAATGTTGTCCTTAATCGCTACCGGAATGCCATCCAGCAAACCCAGGGACTTGCCGCTGCGGCGACGATCATCAGCTGCTCGCGCCTGAGCCAGAACCCGATCCCCTTCCAGACGCAAGAAAGCGCCAAGATCAGCCTCCGTCTGCGCAGCCTGCAGCGCTGTTTCAGCAAGCTCCTGTGCCGTGTAGTCTCCTTGCTCCAGACTGCGCGCATGATCCAGCGCGCTACGCTGCAGTTCTTCAACTTTAAGGGTCATTCTGTATTCAACCCTCCGACTCAATTGCGCCAGGCACTACAAAGTGCCCTGCTTCCCAGCGCGGCGCGATGGCGGCGATCTCTGCGGCGCTTAGCGGGGCTTGCGCTTGATCTACGCGCAAGGTGTTGCGCGTATCATCTTCCCCCGGCGAAACGCTGACCGCGCCGATTTCCGCAGCCTTGATACTGTCGACGTAGTCCAGAATCTTGTTGAAATCGTCGCGCACCGCCGCCACGCTAGTATCGTCCGGATCCAGACGGCACAGCTGCGCAAGTCGCCGAAATTCGTCTTCAGTCAGCATACTGCAAGACCTGGCGATTTCCTTCTGCAGTCAAGCCGATCCGGCGGCGGCTGGCAATGGACGGTAACTGGCAGATTCTCGGGGCGCTGCTTGGCGGCGCCATATTGCTTGCCCTCTGCGGCTGGCTTGTTTTCCGCAAGAGGGCCGGAAATGCTGCGCCTCCGCGACTGGCGGCGCCGGCGCCAACTGGCATGGACCGCGCGCGTCCGCTTAGCGAAGCCGAACGACTGGCAATGCTCGACGGCGTACGCAACCTGGCGCGCAGCCAGCCGGAGCAAGCGGCGCAAATGATCAGGAACTGGATGGAGAGCGACCGCGCCAATTAACTGAGCTCGCCCGAACTCAGGAACGCTGCAGCCGCTTGCGCAAGATCAGTCGCAGCACGGACATAAAGTAGCGCCACTTCTCCGGCCAACTCTCGTCCGGCGCCTGTCCGTAACGGCGATAGTAGGAAACCGGCGCCTCGATACAGCGCATGTGAAAACGCATAATCTCTACCACCATCTCCAGGCAGTAAGTTCGATCCTGGGCCTGCAATCCGCTGGCTACGCGCAAAAAGGACTCCTTCCAGATGGCCCGGTAGATACAGCCAATATCAGTCAGTCGAGGTTCCTGCGCCCACCACATCGCTTCGACCAGTTTGCCAAAGAATACGTTCAACCAGCGATAGAAGGGACTCAAGTTAGAACCCTGCTCAATGAGCTGACGCGTGGTGCGCGTTCCGGCGGCCATATCGCAATCCTTGAGATACTCCAGCAGCTTGCCCAAATCGCCGGCGCGAAAGGCGCCGTCTGCCGTGGCCAGCACCAGGATATCGCCGCGCGCCGCGCGCATTGCGGCATAGATGGCGGGGGCGTAGTGGGCCGAGGCCATAGATTCGGGCGGCGCGTTTCGGACTACGCGAGCGCCCGCCCTGGCTGCGATTTGCGCCGTGCGATCCGTTGAGCCCATGTCCAGCACCAGGGTCTCGTGTACTTGATTCTTGAAATTGTGAACCGCATCGGCAATCGTCGCTTCATTGTTGAAGGCCGGCATAATCAGACTGATTCGATAACGATTAAACTTTTCGCTGCGAATGGAATAGGTGGCGGCGTAGTAGTCGGCCAGCGAGTTGATATTGAAATAGCGTCCCTTCAGCAGCGCTGCGCGAACGTCGCTCTGATGGGCCATGCGATGAATGACTTGCGTTAGCTCAACCACGCCGCTGCGCGAGGCCGGCGGCGTGGAATCGAAAAAGTCGAAGTAGTCCCTGGAAAATACGTAGGATCCAAGCCCAAGCAAATCATTGGGAGGATCTTCCGGCTTTTCAATGAGCTCCTGGACTCTCGATCCGCTCAGTTCTACGGAATAGTTCTTGCGGATATCGGAAAGGAGCGAGGTGCGCAGAATAGCAATCAGCGCCCGGGCGCGCGTCTGACGCTTCCAGACTCGCGCCATTTCTTGATGGTTTGTATCCCAGTAAAACTCGTCGCCCAGTACAAGCGCAAAGTCGCCCGAGATCCGATCGCGTAAACTGGCAACGTCCGCCGCCAGTCCTTGCTGGGTCCATTGCGCAGTTTCAATCTGACGGCCCGGATACAGCTGGCGAATTCGTGCAACTTCTGCCAGAACTTGCTCTTGCAGATGGCCAACGATGATGTAGAGTCTTTTTACCTTCAGGGTCTCAAACATCAACGCAACATTTCGTTCCAGAATACTCTGTCCCTCGAAAGTAAACAACGGCTTCGGGACAAAACTGGTGCGCGGATAGGCGCGCGTCCCTTTGCCGGCCGCCGCTATCACGCCGACCTCGATGCTGCGCTTGCCCATGACGATCACCCTGGAGCAAACCGACGCCCGGTCAATTCCATATCAAACAAGCAGAGCATCACTGCGGATCTGGAGTGCGCAAGGCCTCCATGAATCCGGCGCGGACCAGCGCCAGCTCGTTAACGGCATAGCGTCGCATCGGCCGACGCAGGACTGATAGAACCTGTTGCCGCTCCATCGGCGAGAAAAGTTCGAGCAAACGCCGCGCCACGTCAGCGCCCAGCAGATTCAATACTATCGCAATCCGATCGTGCGGGTCAATGGCCGCCAACGTTCCCTGCGCCTGCCCGGCTTTCTCCCAGTACCAGCGGCGCAGAACATGACGGGCCTCCTCGCGACGCGTCAAGGCTGCTTCCTGTAGGAGCCGATTTTGAACGCCCGCACCGTCGCCGCCAGCTGGCGAAGCAGCTGACGCCTTGCCGCCGCCCAGAACCTGGCCAGCATCAATGGCGCGCGCCGGCGACGCCTCTGAGGTTTTGCCGGGCAGCCAGCGACGAATGCTGCGCGAGCCGCCAGAGTCATTGCCTGCAGCTGGCGGCGATTCTGCCGACGGAGTCTGCGCCGGGGTCGCCGGGCGCGGAAAGTCGGCTCGCTCAAAATCAAGCTCCGGACGCCAGGCAGGCGGAGCGGCATCTTGCTTTTGTCGTTTGCGGGAGGGAAAATCAGCCTTCTCGAAGCTCTCTTCCGGTTGCCATTGCTTCACGTAGCGTCCCCGGCAAAACATGGCATCTTGCCTTCGTACTGGCCAGGACTTTTTTTTGCCATTCCAGCTGGCAGTGAATCTGTTTGCCCTGGCCTGCACGCTGGAATTTGTGACCGCATGTCCGCCGAACGCAACGCCGCACAGATGCAGGAAATTGCAAGGCGTCGCGCCTTCGCCATCATTGCTCATCCCGACGCCGGCAAGACGACGCTGACCGAGAAACTCCTGCTTTACGGCGGCGCAATCCATCTGGCCGGCCACGTCCGCGCCAAACGCGATCGACGCAAGACACGATCGGACTGGATGAAGATGGAGCAGGACCGCGGCATCTCCATCAGCACCGCCGCCTTACAATTTGAATACAAGAACCATGTTCTCAACCTGCTGGATACTCCGGGACATGAGGATTTTTCCGAAGACACGTACCGTACGTTGATGGCCGCCGACTGCGCAGTCATGCTGCTTGATGCCTCGCGCGGCGTGGAACCGCAGACCATCAAGCTCTTTCACGTCTGTCGCGAACGCGGGACGCCCATTGTAACTTTCATAAACAAGATGGATATGCCGGCGCGCGATCCCTTTGCCTTGATGGATGATATTGAGCAAACTCTGGGCATCACCGCGGCGCCCATGCTCTGGCCCATGGGCTCAGGGAAGGACTTTCGCGGCGTCTACGATTTGCAAAGTCGAAGGGTCTATCGTTATGAACGGACCACGGGCGGGGCCTTCATGGCGCCGGTTAGCGCCGCCGGCCTTGACGACCCGGAATTGAAGTCCATAATGGACGCTGAAACCTACCAGCAGTTTTACGAAGGAGCGCAGCTGGCGCAGGGCGCCCTGCCCGTCTTCGACCGACAGTCCTTCTTAGACGGAAGGATTTCGCCTGTTTTTTTTGGAAGCGCCATGAACAACTTTGGCGTTGAACTTTTTCTGGACCAATTTCTGGAGATCTGTCCGCCGCCTCGTCCGGTTCCGCTCCGCGGAGGCGGCCTGCTCGATCCAGGCGACGGCGCATTCACGGCCTTTGTCTTCAAGCTCCAGGCCAACATGAACCAAAAACATCGCGACCGCGTTGCCTTCATTCGCATCACCAGCGGCGCCTTTGAGCGGGGAATGAGCGTCAGCCACAATCGGCTGGGCAAAACGGTCAAACTCTCCAGCCCGGTGGCCTTTTTCGGTCAAGAACGGAGCACGGTGGACAACGCCTGGGCTGGCGACATCATCGGATTGATCAATCCAGGACAGTTTCAGATTGGCGACGCCCTTTCGGCCGGGCCGGCGCCAGATTTTCCAGGCGTGCCGCGCTTTGCTCCGGAGATGTTCGCCCGTCTGATTCCGACCGATACCGGCAAATTGAAACAATTTCGCAAAGGTCTGGAGGAGCTTGCGGAAGAGGGTATTGTGCAGGTCTTCTTGAGCGCGGACAATCAGAACGTGCTGGGGGCCGTCGGCCAGCTGCAGTTTGATGTATTTGCATTTCGCTTACAGGATGAATACGGGGCGCCCTGTCGTCTGGAACCGCTGTCCTACGAGCGTTCGCGTTGGTTTCATGAGCGCGACCGCGACAAATTCTCAGCCTATGACATGTTTGTGAAAGATACTGAAGGCCGACCTGTTGTTCTGTTTAAGAGCGAGTACCGACTGCAGAGCTTTCAAAAAAACAATCCGGACACGGAACTTCTAGAGCATCCGCCGCATTGATTTCGGTTGCCTGAACTTCGCCCCGGAAGCTCTTAGTGTCACAATGAGCGAAGCCGGCAATCCATTCTTTCGCCCCTCCGGTCACGGCGGCCCGCGCTATCCTTCGTCGTTGAAGGGTTATTTCCTGATTTCCGAATCGAATATGCCCGATCCCAACTTCTTCCAGACCGTTGTACTTATGCTGGAACACAATGAGGAAGGCGCCTTTGGATTGGTGGTCAATCGTCGCTCCAAACTGAGCCTGGCCGACATATTGCCCCGGCTGGACAGCCCGCGCAGCCGCAGTACGCCGGTCTATGTCGGCGGGCCGGTGCAACAGGAATTCCTGTTTGTAGTCCACAGTGAGATCGCCGACCATCAACCCTCCGCGGCGGCAGTTCGGCCGGCGCCGCGCGTGATCTTCGAACCTTCCTTCAGCAACGTGGAGAAATTCTTCAAGGATGAATTCTGGGAGGCAATACCTGCCGATGATCGGCCGAAGATTCATTTGTTTCTGGGCTATTCAGGCTGGGCCAGCGGCCAGCTGGAGAGCGAGCTGAAGCTTGGGTCCTGGATTCATCAGGCGGCCGATGCTCAGATTGTCTTTCATCCCGATCCAGAAACCGGATGGAAAGAAGCGCTGCGCAAGAAGGGCGGCATCTACCGCGTCTTCGCCGATAGCGATCAGAATCCTGCATTGAACTAGCAGGCTGCGATTCGCTATCGATTGCCGCAGCGAAATACAGAATCCGTTCTCGGACCCTGGCTGGAATAGATTGCCGCGGCGCTTTTTCAGCAGCGTTCACAGAGCGTCCTGAAAAGCTGTCAGCTATGCCCACAGAAAATAGCAGCGCCTCATCGGCGCTTTCGGTCGCGGTGCTGTTTGAACTGGCATTGCTTGGCCTGTCCTTACTGCTTGGCTGGCTGCTGGATAGCTGGCCGCTGCACGCGTTGCGTCTGCAATGGACGGCGCTGGTCTACGGCGCACTCCTTGCCCTGCCGCCAGCCGCCTTTTTTATGGCGCTATTGCGTTTTGCGCCGGGACCGGTACGGCAGATTCGCCAGCGCCTGGATCACACTTTGCGCGAATTGCTCGGGCATTGCAGTATCGTTGATCTGGCCATCATCTCGCTACTGGCCGGCGTCGCTGAAGAATTCTTGTTTCGCGGATTTTTGCAGAACTGGCTGACCTCGCAGCTGGGCTGGATCCCTGCATTGACTATTGCCAGCTTGATCTTTGGGCTGCTGCACTGGATTACTCCGCTCTATGCACTGTTTGCCGCTGCAATGAGCCTGCTCCTGGGCTGGTCGATGTACTGGTGCAACAGTCTTTTGGCGCCAATCGCTCTGCACAGTCTCTACGACTTTTTGGCCCTGATCTATTTTGTGCGAGTATTGCCGCGCCTCGACTAGCGCCCGTCGAGCCGGGCGGCCAGATCCAGAAGGGCGGTTTCCAGACGATTCTGGAAGTCTTCCAGTTCCAAACCTTCCTCAGCAAGATCTGGCCCGAAGAGAGCTATCAACTGGTCGCGCAACGCCGGACGGCTGCGCAACAACAGATCGAAGAGGCGCTCCCGGCGCAGGGCCAGAATGAGCTCCTCAAATTCAGATTCGGTGAATTCAATGTCCTGACGCCCGCTGCGCCAGACAATGAGTCCGTTCTCTCTGCGCCCTTGCGATGATAGATCGAGCATCCCGTCCCTCGCCAGCAGCCTGTTCCAGGCGCCGTCGCCGGCAATTGCAAAATGTTCGATTGCCGCGCAGGGCATCAGGGCTTGCATTGGCCCATGTCGCTCAAAGACCGACTGGCCGCTGCGGCCCTCATTCTGGTCGCGTTGGCTGGCTGCGGCGGCGATCCCCGCCGCTGCGATAAGCAGACTGATCTACAGGCGGCATGTTTGCTGGGCTACATTGATCTGGCCCGCAGTTGCGGCGGATCCGCCAGCCCCGGAGCGCCCCTTTGCAGCGGCGCTCAGCCCAATGTCAATGTGGCCGCAGCCTGTTTGCTCCTCGCTCCTGATGATTGCGAATGATCCAACCGCGACGACGCGCTCGCCGAAACGCGTCCGTCGCCAGAGCGGAACCTGGCTGCTGACTCAGCGCCGACGGCGGCGCGATGAACGACGCTGCGAGGCCCCTCCGCCAGATACCGCGGAGTTGGGCGAATTGGCCGCAGAACTTGCCGGCGCGGGTCGCTGACGATCGCCGCCAAAGCCATCGAGCGCCTGGTGCTGGGCAACTCCCTGCGTTCGCCGTGTATCCGCTGGCTGAGTCATCGGACCCTCGATCTGCACGCGAAAGAGGAACTCCGTAATTTGTTCCTTGATGGACTCCACCATCTGATCAAACAGACGGAAGCCTTCCAGCTTGAATTCAACCAGCGGATTTCGTTCTGCAAAGCCGGTGGCCCAGATCCCTTCGCGCAACTGGTCCATGGAATACAGATGTTCCTTCCAGCGCGCGTCAATGACATCGAGCGCAATCCGACGTTCGACATAGTTGAAGTTGGCATCGCCAATCTGCTCCACCTTCGCTTGATAGCGGGACTTGCACTCCTGCCAGATTGTCTCAAACAAAGCCAGCTGCGCGTTGCGCGCCGAATGAAACTCGCTCCCATCCAGCGGCAGCTGGATGGCCAGGCCGCCGCGCAGCCACTCGCGCAGACCCTCAAGATCCCAGCGCGCCGAATCATTGCCCTCGCAAAAGTTGACAATGCGACTTTCCAGAACCTCTTCCGCCCAGTGCAGGAGTTCGTCGCGCACCTGATCGTTATCGAGCAGCTTGTTGCGCTCCAGGTAAACAAACTCGCGCTGGCGATTCATTACTTCGTCGTATTCCAGCAGGTGCTTCCGGATGTCGAAGTTGTGGCTTTCCACTCGCTTCTGGGCGCGGGCGATGGCGCGATCTACCATTCCTGCCTCAAGCTCCTGACCTTCCTCCATGCCTACCCAACCCATGATGCGCTTGATGCGTTCGCCGCCAAAGATGCGCATCAAATGGTCTTCCAGGCTCAAGTAGAAGCGACTGGAACCGGGGTCGCCCTGGCGTCCGGCGCGCCCGCGCAGCTGATTGTCAATGCGCCGCGATTCATGTCGCTCCGTGCCGAGGATATGCAGACCGCCGGACTGCTTGACTCGATTGTGGTCGGCCAGCCAGATCTGAGAGCGCTCATAGATCTCGCGCGCCGATCTGCGATCGTTTTCTGCGGGCAGCGAGGGGAGGAATTGCGCCGCGCCATCAAAATTCTTTTTCAGCATCAGATCGCGAAACTCGCCCAGCGGACCCTCGACGCCTTCCAGCTTCTCAAGATCTTTGCTGTAGAGCGGAAAGCCGCCGAGGACAATGTCCGTGCCGCGTCCGGCCATGTTTGTGGCGACGGTCACGGCGCCAGGCTTGCCGGCCTGGGCCACAATTTCCGCCTCGCGCTCGTGTTGCTTCGCATTCAACACGTTGTGCGCCACGCCAGCCTTCTTCAGCAGATTCGAAAGGTACTCTGATTTTTCGACCGATATCGTTCCTACCAGCACCGGCTGTCCGCGCTCATTGCAATCCCGGATCTCGCCAATGATGGCGTTCCACTTCTCCCCTTCGGTACGGTAGACGCGGTCCGGAGCGTCATTGCGCTGCACGATGACATTGGTAGGAATGACGACGACATCGAGATTGTAGATCTTGTGGAACTCGTTGGCTTCCGTATCGGCGGTGCCGGTCATACCCGATAGCTTCGGATACATTCGAAAGAAATTCTGGAATGTGATGCTGGCCAGAGTTTGCGTTTCCTGTTTTACCGTGACCCGCTCTTTTGCTTCCAGCGCTTGATGCAGACCATCGCTATAGCGCCGGCCCTCCATCGTGCGCCCGGTATGTTCGTCGACGATGATCACGTCTCCGTCACGAACGATGTAATCGACTTCATTCTTGAAGATCAAATGTGCGCGCAAGGCCTGGTAAACGTGCGCCACCAATTCCGTCTTGTCAGGAGCAAACAGGTTTTCAACGTGCAGAATCTCTTCGACGCGTTTGACGCCCTCCTCGGTCAGGAGCACATTGCGCGCCTTTTCGTCGACATCGTAGTAATAGCCGCGGATGACATGCGGCTCTTCCTTGCCCGGTTCCACTTCAATCGGCGGCGGCTCGGGCGCCCTGGCGGCGTCATCGAGCAATCGTCTTATGGCTCGATCAATATTACCGTATTGTTCAGTATTCTCTTCCGTGGGACCGGATATAATCAAGGGCGTGCGCGCTTCATCAATCAGGATCGAGTCGACTTCATCTACGATGCCAAAATTGAAAGGCCGCTGTACGCGCCAGTCGCGCTGGGTAACCATGTTGTCGCGCAGATAGTCAAAGCCAAACTCGTTGTTGGTTCCATAAGTAATGTCGCAGGCATATGCGCGTTGCCGCTCAGCATAGTCCATATTGTGCTGGATGACGCCCACGGAAATGCCCAGAAAATCGTAGATCGGCCGCATCCAGTTGGCATCGCGGCGGGCCAGATAATCATTCACGGTGACCACGTGGACGCCTTTCCCGCTGAGCGCATTGAGGTAGATCGGACTGGTAGAGGTTAAGGTCTTTCCTTCGCCGGTCTTCATCTCGGCAATCTTGCCGCTGTGTAACACGATGCCGCCGATCAACTGCACGTCAAAGTGCCGCATGCCAAGCGTACGCCAGGCGGTTTCGCGCACCGTTGCAAACGCTTCCGGCAGAATCTCCTCCAGCGTCTCCCCGCCCGCCAGTCGGCCGCGCAACCGTTCCGTCTGTGCGCCAAGTTGTGCGTTGCTCATCGACTGTAGCTGCGCTTCCAGCTCGTTGATTGCGCTGATTTGCGGGAGAATCTTCTTTATGTCACGCTCATGCTTGCTGCCAAATACCAGGTGAACGACGCGTGTAAACATCAAGGAACCTCTCGTGAGTGGGTGCGGCGCAAGCCAGAGAGCGGAGATTCTTCCATAGAAGCCGCAGCAGGGGTCGGCCGCGACTATTTTTTGGCCGACAGGCGGCCGGCGATCCAGAGTCTCCGTCCATGGCCCCTGGCGCGTCGCGTCGTATTGTTCTTCTGGCGACTGGTCTGCCGCTGGCGGCCCTGCTGATGGATGCCTGGATATTACGCCGTTCGATGCAGAGCCTCGACAGGATGGAACAGTCGCACATCGACTACATTGTTTCCTCCAGCCAGTTTGCAGATCCATCGCAGAGCGCGCCCGATGCAATGATCGACGGTAAAACGGATGGCGATGGCCCCGACTTGCGCAGTCCTCTACATAGAAATGGACAACTCTGTGCCGGTCGCAGCTTTGCCTTCGATTTGCGCTGCAGCTTCGTGCAATGGGCTGGACCCTTGAGCCACTCCGCCGCCGAGCCGCCGGCGCTTGATCCGCTGCGCGCACTCTGGATCTGGAATGCCCCGGACCAGATCGACGGTCGGCCGGCGCGGCCGCGCCGCTATCGATTGATTCTTTTCCGGCAACAGATCACGGACTTCGATCGCAGTCATATCCCGCCGCAGCCAGCGCTCTACTGGACCGAATTGGCCGGCCTCTTGCCCGATCGGTCTGGACCCATCGCCATCGACCTGCGCCAGGCGCCGCCGCCGCTGCCCTCCATTGCCTTTCCGGAAAACGTCATGCGCATCTTCGCACGGCTGGAGATAATTGATTTTTATCCGGGTCGTGGAGCGCGCGCACAACGGACGGCGATTCGAGAACTGGCCTTCGAAACAGAACGCTACCGACCGGCGCTGCTGAAGCTGGCCGCGGAGGAACAACGCTGATGGCGCGGCGTATTGCCGTGGGCGATCTGGCGCGCAGCAGCGCCGCCCGCGCACGCGAGGCTTTGCATTCCATCGACGCTTTGGTGCGCGATCCAGCGCCGGCAATTTCGGCCGGCGCCACAAGCCTCGCCGACCTTGCGCGCATATTGCGCGCAGCCACGCAGCGCTACTTGCGCGACGGCTGTGTGGTCCGCGCCAATGCCATCGCCTACTCCATTGTCATATCCATCATCCCACTCTTGACTCTGCTGGTCCGATTCGCGACCATTGAACGCGAGGACCTCAGCCGCAACATCGCCCGCTTCCTGGCGGCCTATGGATTAACCGACGCTTCGCAAGTCCTGGCCATTCTCGACGAAATCCTCAGTCGCTCCTATGCCATCACCGGCGTCGGCGTGTTATTCATGCTGTTTTCAGCGGTTAGCCTTCTGCAGCATGTCGAGTCATCCTTCAATCACATCTATCGAGCGCGCAAGCAGCGTCCGATCGTGATTCGAGTATTGCTGGCCATTGCCGCCTTTACCTTGCTGCCTCTGCTCAGCGGCGCAATGTGGAGCGGCGCACGCTATTTGTTCAATGAGATTCGACCGCCAGAATACAGCGACATCTTGAGCATCAACGGCGAGCGAATGATTGCCGTTTCCACTGGCGAGATCCGGGTGATCCGCGATGGCGAGAGCGCTACAATTGACTTACGCACGCGCATTGATGCTCGCGCGCCGATGCGCGAGGTCTACGTTGATTTGCAAAAGCTTGCCGCCGGTCCTTCGTGGCGGACGCTCAGCGAGCCGCTGGCGCCGGGCAGTCGTCTGGCCGAAAGCGATTTCTTTGCGCTCCGTCGACTGACCGGCTACGAGCAGAACGTCTACGCCATGTCCGAGAGCGGCATCATTTTTTATTCCTACGATGGCGGCCGAAGCTGGAATTTCGAGACGCTGCTGACGGCCGGCGAGCGCGCCGCACCGCTCAGTCTGCTCGATATCCGCGCCGACCGCTTTGGCCGGCTGCAAATTCTGGCCAACGCCGACGCAAGCACACTGCTGCTAACGCGCGATCAACGCGGACGTGAAATTCCGCTCTGGACCGTACGCAAGTTTTCCCATGCCTACCAGCGCCTGACGGCCATGGCGCCGATTCCTTTGCCGCCAGCGCCAGCTGAGGAGCAAAGCCCGGATCAAGTCGTGGCGCCGCCGGGTCCTCCGGCCAGCGTGCTGAACCAGGCGCCCGGGCCCATCGCTCTTCTGGGTCGCGGGCGCTACCTGCTTTCTCTTGATGATGGACAGAGCTGGGCCGGTCCCTTTGAAGCGATCAGCGGCGGCAGTGCGGCGCAGCTCAGCGCTGCAGCTACATCGCCGCGCGGCGAGAACTGGTTTGCAGCGCGCAATGGCGCCTTCTGGATTCAAACCGCCGATGGCCCGATTGCTCCGGACCTGGACCTGGATTTTGGTCAATATGTACAAACGATTCGACTGCGCGAGGATGGAGTTGCTCTGGTCGCTGGCGCCGGCGGACTTTTGCGTATCAGCTTCGATGCCGGGCGCAACTGGCGCCGCTTTGAATCGAGCTGGCTGGACAAGATCGACTTGATCGCCGCCGAACCGCTGGAGGATGGCGGCTGGTTGCTGGCCGGCGAGCAGAGCGCACTGGCGCAGCTTTCGCCGGTCGAGGAATCGCAGCAAGTCGACGGGCGCGGCCGGCCGCTGGCGCGTTGCGATTTGCGCACCATTGTGCGTACTTCCTACGTGCGCAGCATCTCCATCCAGAGCGGTCTCTATCTCTTGATTTTCCTGGCCCTGCTGGGCGCGTTTACTGCGATCTATTTGTTCTTTCCCAATACCCGCGTGGAATGGCGGCCTGCCGTCGCCGGCGCCGGAATCACGGCGACCGCGCTTTTGCTGTTTGTCATACTCTTTCGCACATGGGCCGCAAATTTCACGGCGGCGGCCTACATCTACGGCGTCTGGGCGGCGTTGCCGCTGGGGATGATCGTCATTCTGGCCTCCACGCAAATCATCCTGTTTGGATTGCAAACTGCCTATGTGGTACAGCACCCCTATCTGTATCGCAGCCATCGCGATGGCGAAGCGGCTGATCGCGAAACCGATTCACTGTTGTGGAACTCGGCGATCTTAATCGCTCTGGTTTACCACAAGCTTTATCGAGAAAAGCGTCCTCTCACCGACGAAATGGCGCTCTATTTCTTCGAGCGGAAACACCTGCAATTGGATTACGCTCGCGAACGGATTCGCGAAGCTGGCTTGATTGCATACGAACCGTCCAGCGGCGAATACTTTCCGGTTCGACCGCCAGGTGAAATCACCATCGCTCTTCTGCAGCGGGCGCTCTTTGCCGACGTATTTCAACTGCCGGACTACGCTCTGGACCAGCGACTTCGACAGAGTCTGGCCGCCTTGCATGCGCGCATGAGCCGACTGCTGGCGGCTGAGGCCAGCAAGCTCAGCGTCGCCGATCTGGTTCCGCTGCTGGACAATATTGAGAGCCTCGGGGATTTACAAGAGCGCAAAAGCGTCTCGGATGCGCCGATCAATCAGAACGGACCGGCAACATAGAGCAAGACCGCCAGGAAATGGCACACGCTTCCGGTCACGACGAAGCCGTGCCAGATGGCGTGGTTGTAAGGCAATCGCTCCCAGGCATAGAAAAGCACTCCGCCGGTGTAAGCCAGGCCGCCGCCAAGCAGCCAGAAGAGCGCTCCGCCTGGCATCAGCTCCAGCATGGGCTTCCATGCAATGACGGCAATCCAGCCCATCAAGACGTAGAGTGCAGTGGAAATGCCGTCCCATTTTCCAACAAAGAACGACTTAAAGACAACGCCGACAACGGCCAGACCCCACAAAGTAGCAAGCAGCGACCAACCCCATGCGCCGCGCAGATAGGTCAGCAGAAAGGGCGTATAGGTTCCGGCGATGGTTAGATAAATTGCCGAGTGATCAAGGATGCGCAGTACGCGCTTGGCGCGTTGGTGTGCAATGCTGTGGTAGAGCGTCGATGACAGATACAGAACGACAAGAGCCGCGCCAAAGATGATTACGCCGCTTGTCCTCCAGCCGTCGCCGTGACGGGCAGCCAGCGCTGTCAGCACACAAAGCCCGGCGATCGCGAGGCCGGCGCCAACGCCATGCGTTACGCTGTTAGCAACCTCGGCGCGAATCTGCCGGCGCCAGCGCATGGTCATACGCCGGCCGCGTTCCAGCAAACGGTTGCTGCGCGCGCGCAAGTCGGCCAGTTCTGCTTCGGCGGCGCGCAGGGTGCGGCGCGGCGTACGCGCCCGTGGCGGCGCAGGGCGCGATCGACGCGTTGGTTTGCGCATTGGACCTGGCGAAAGTACGGCGCTGTGCAGGGACATCTGAAGACTGAGACCGCGCCGCAGCGCTGGCGGATGCAAAAAAATTGCATCCGTAAGTTCTGGCGAGCTGCGGCGGGAGAGCTGTCCAATAAGGATCGACGCTGTGGCGGCCCGCAAAAACCGTGCTCTATGGCCCAATTTGACTGGAAACCGCTGCAAGAACTGGCGCCGGGCAAGGCGGCCGCCCTGGATCAGGTCAGTGCGCCAGAGTACGGACGGTATCTGGATGATTTTCGCGCCGGCGATGTCTTCATTCATCCCCGGGCCTTTACCATCGACCGCTCTTTCGCTCAGGAATTCTCAACGGTTTTCCACGAGGCCAATCCGCTCTTTCTTTCGGCGCCATATGCGCAGGCTCATGGCTTCAGCGATATGCTGGTCCATCCGCTGCAGACCTTCAACGTTGTGCTTTCGCTTGGCGTACAGAACAACAGCGAGAAGGCGATGGCCAATCTGGGCTATTACAATGTCGCTTTTTTAAGGCCCGTCTATCCTGGCGATACCATCACAGCCCGGTCAAAGGCCCTGTCCAGAAAGGAGCGCGGCGAAGGCAAGCCGGGAATCGTTCACGTGCGCACGCTGGGCATCAATCAACGCCAGGAGGTTGTGCTGCAATATGAGCGCAAGATCATGATCCCTCCGCGTAAGTCAGGCGAGCCGCGCCATGGCGATCCGGGCGCCCCCTTTCCGGAAATATCGGCGCCGCGCGTTGAACTGCCAGAGCTGCACGCGCCCGCCGCGGAATTTCAGTGGCATACCTGGCCGCAAACCTACTTCGAGAACTTCAAACCGGGCCAGATCATCGTTCACAAGAATATGCGCACCATCACCGATGAGCATGTACCCTGGACCTACCGCATGGGCAACACGCATCCGCTGCATTACGATCGCCTCTATTCCCAGGGACTTTCCGGTCCAATGAGCGGAGAACCAATCGTCTACGGCGGATTGGTCTTTGGCTGGCTGGCAGGTCTAGCCAGTCGCGACGTAACCGAGAATATGCTGTGGGATCTGGGCTATAACGAAGGCTACCACACGCAGCCGGCCATCTCCGGCGATACCGTCGGCGCCATCACCCGGATCCTATCTTGCGAAGAGGGCCCGATTGCCGGCGCCGGCGTGGTACAGATGCAGTTGATTGGCGTCAAAAATATCAAAACGCCTGAGGCTTTGCAGCGCTTTGGCGCAGACCTGTTCATCAAAGAAAACGACAAGAAAGACATGGGCAAGGAAAAGATCCCAGAGAAGATCTTCGAAATTGAGCGCCGGGTCTTGATCAAAAAGCGCAGTTGATCCGTATATATAATTGAGGTTCGCCTACTGTGAGCATCACCCGATTGGATCGCGATTTTGGCAGACTCGATCAAGAGTTCGACGTAGTCATCGTTGGCGGGGGCATCACCGGCATTGCCATCGCCCGCGAGTGCGCCGTGCGCAGCCTGAAGACCTGCCTCCTGGAAAAGAACGATTTTGCCAATGCCACCAGCGCTGGCACCTCCAAGCTGATTCATGGCGGCTTTCGCTATCTTCAAAACTATGAATTCGGCCTGGTGCGGGAGTCGCTGGCTGAGCGACGCATTCTGGGTTGCGCCGCGCCGCACCTGGTGATGCCCTTGCCGCTGCTCTTCCCGATGTACGCCGACAGCAAACCGGGCCGATTGCTGATCCAGCTGGGGATGTATTTCTATGACACCCTGGCCTTCGATCGCAACTGGGGCGTGCCCAAAGATAAGCGGATTCCGCGCCATCGCTGGCTTTCAGCAGATGAGGTCGCTCGCCTGGAGCCAACCGTGCCAATGGAAGGACTGCGCGGCGCCTTCCTCTTTCATGACTACAAGAGCCTGTTTCCGGAACGACTGGCTATGGACTGGGCGATGACAGCGGCGCGCGATGGCGCTCTGCTCTACAACCATGCTGAAGTCTTTGCATTCGACGTTGCCCGCAATCTGGATCGTAAGCGACTCCGGGCCGTTGAATTTCGCGATACACTGACCAACAAGAAATACAAAGTACGCGGCAAACTCTTTGTAAATGCCACCGGCCCCTGGATGGATCTGGTGCTTGGCATGGTGGAAGAAACGCCGGAGACCTCGCTATCGCGCAGCACGGGAATTCACTTCCTGAGCGACAGTTTCTTAAAAAGCGGCCATGGCATTCTATTCCGCACTCCCTCCGGCCGACATTTCTTTTCCGTTCCGTGGAACCGCTTCGCGCTGACCGGACCGACGGACATGTCTTACCAGGACCATCCGGATCGGGTCGCGCCTCGCGCCGAAGAGGTACAACAACTGTTTGGCGATGTTAATGAAACCCTGAGCGGGGCGCCGCTGGAAAAGAAGCATATTCGATTTATTCCAATCGGCATTCGCCCGCTGGTTTTCTCTGGCAAGAGCACCTATCGCGCCTCGCGCAAATCGGAAATATACGATCACACCGATCACGGTTTCGATGGCTTCCTTTCCGTCGCCGGCGGAAAATGGACCACCTCGCGGCGACTGGGCGAGGACGTGGTGCATCATCTATTGCAGCGGCCCGAATTGGCCAGCCGACGCTCCGTTCGCGCACATACGCGCAACAAAGCGCTCATTTCAGCGCCAGCGTTTGGGGCCTCCGCCGAGGAATATATCGAAACTGCGCTGCGCCGCCATTCAACGCCGCGCCTGGCGCCCGAGGTTCATCGGCACTTGATTACGACTTACGGCGTCCGTCATGAGGCCCTGCTGGAGTTGATTCGCGAAAATCCAAAGCTGGGCGAACGCATCAGCCAGGGTGCGGGCGTCTTTGATGTAATGGCTGAGATCGACTTTGCCGTGCTCAACGAGTCGGCATTGACACTGAAAGATATCGTTTGCCGGCGATTGCTGATGGGGTCTTTCGGGCAGCCGGAGGAACGCGCCCTGGGGCGCATTGCCGATCGTGCGGCGCGACTGCTATCCTGGAAATCGGCGCGCAAGCAAAAGGAATTGCGCGCTGTTCGCGAATTCTACAAGAATCGCATGGCCGCGCTTTCGGCCCTTCCCAGCAGCAATGGCCGAAAATCCACAGGCGAAGCCGCACGTCTCCGTTCTCATCGTCGAAGATGAGTCCATTGTTCTCTTCCATCTAAAGCATCTGCTGGAGAGCTTTGGCTACCATGTGGCTGCCGCGGCTTCCAGCGGCGAGGAGGCCATTGAAAAAGCCGCCCTCTACCAGCCGGACCTGATCTTGATGGATATCTCGCTGCCCGGCGCGATGGACGGAATCCAGGCTGCAGCGGCAATTCGCCAGAGTCGCAAGACTCCGCTGATTTTTTTGGCCAGTTACAGCGACCCCGCTACCTTCCAGCGCGCCAAGAGCGTCGATCCCTTCGGCTACATTCCCAAACCGATCAACGAACAGGAGCTTTACACGGCTCTCGAACTGGCGCAGCTCCGCCAACGGCGCGAGCAGGCGCTGGTGCGAGCAGAGGATTGGGCGCCGCTAGCCGGCCGACTCCTGATGGATGGCTTCTGGCATTGGGACGTCAATGCGGATCGCCTGAGCTTTTCGCCGCGCGCCGGCCCTGTTTTTGGACAGGGCGCCGACCAGCTGCCAACGACCATGGCCCAGTTTCGGGCCCTGATCCATCCTGAAGATCGTGACACTTTCGCCAGGGAGGTGCAGGCCCTGATCGATGGCGAGTCGCCGCTGCTGGACATCATCCACCGCACCGTACACCTGGATGGCGAGGTTCGCTGGCTGCACACCACCGCCGCAGGGACCCGCGACTCCAGCGGCCGCACCTGGATTGTATCTGGCAGTTTCGGCGACATCACGGCGCGCAAACAGACCGACCAGTCGATGCAGGAAAATCGGCGCTTTCTACATGGATTGATGGAAGCGGCGCCAGCCATTCTCTACATCTACCATTTGCAAGAAGCTAAGCCATACTATATCAATCGACAATCCGAGCAAATCATCGGCGAGAGCGTCGCAGAGTTGATGACCCTTGATGGCCACAAATTTCGACGCGCCCTCGATCTGGAATCGCCGGATAAACGACGATTGGAATTCCTGCAGCATGGCGTTCTGGGCGAAATACACGAATCAGAAGTGCGTCTGGAACGCCCGGAACACGACTTACGCTGGCTTGCTGTACGTGAATTGGTCTATGCTGTAACGCCGGAGGGCATCCCCCAGCAAATTCTGGGCGTGGCCAACGACATCACCGGGCGCAAGCAGGCGGAGCTGGCGCTGATTCAGGAAAAGGAATGGCAGTCCGTGACGCTGGGCAGCATTTCCGATGGCGTTATCACCTGCGACCAGAGCGGCATGATTTTTTCGTTGAATGTCGTGGCTCGGCGGCTGCTGGGGATCGGACGCCAGGGATTGAACGGCCTCTACGAACTGAACGAATTCTGCGAGTTTCTGGAGGAGCGCAGCCAGGCGCTGCTGCCCGATCCGCTGCACCAGACGCTGAAGCGCGGCGAACCGCTCGAGTACTATCGATGTCTCTTACGCTTGCGCAGCAATACCGATCGAACTGAACTATTTGTGAGCTGTCGGGCCAATCCGCTGCACAACGATGCTCGTCAGATCATTGGCGCCGTACTGGTAATGCGCGATGTAACCGAGGAGGTTCGCACCGAACGCGAGCTGCGGCGCGTTCAATCGCTTGATGCCCTGGGCATTCTTGCCGGAGGCATCGCACACGATTTCAACAACATTCTGGCGGCCATCCAGAACAATCTATCGCTGGCGCAGATGGACGCGCCGGCAGCGCCAGCAATCCAGAAGCGCCTGGAAGACGCCGAGCGGGCCTGTCTGCGCGCACGCGACCTGACGCAGCAGCTATTGACTTTTGCCAAAGGCGGAGCCCCGGTTAAACGCATCACGTCGCTTGCTGAAGTACTGCATGATACCGTTGACTTTACGCTGCGCGGCAGCCGGGTGAGCGCTCACTATGACCTGCCGGACGATATCTGGCCGGCCGATGTCGATGAATCACAGATCAGCCACGTGATCAATAATCTTGCGCTCAACGCTGTGCAGGCAATGCCCTCCGGCGGCCGCCTGCGCCTCGGCCTGCGAAATCTGGATCAGCGCGCCCTGACGCAGCGCGATCCGCTGCTACCCGCCGATCACTATGTAGTAATTGAATTGAGCGACGAAGGACCCGGGATTGCGCCCGAGCATCTGGACCATATCTTCGATCCTTACTTCACAACCAAGGAAGGCGGCACCGGTCTTGGACTGGCCAGCTGCTATTCCATCATCAAGCGGCATGACGGGCATATCCGCGTACTTTCGCGCAGCGGCGAGGGCGCAACATTCTTGCTCTATTTGCCGGCGCAGCCCGGCGCAGCTCCGGCCGCCGCCGCGCCACAAGCCGTGCTGCGCAAGGGAAGCGGCCGCATTCTACTGCTGGACGATGAAGCCGAAATTCGCGAGACGCTTCGATCGATTCTGGAACGCCTCGGTTACAGCGTCGAGGATGCCGCCGACGGCGCCGGCGCAGTAGCCCGCTACCAGCAGGCCTTTGAAAAGGGTCAGGCCTTCGATGTTGTGTTGCTGGATCTGACTATACCCGGCGGAATGGGCGGCCTTGAGGCGGCGCGGCGAATGCAGGCTATATCTTCGCGGGCGCGATTCGTTGTTTCCAGCGGCTACTCCAATGATCCGGTGATTGCCGATGCGGCGCGCTACGGCTTTGATGCCGCACTGACCAAGCCTTTCCGCGCGCGCGAATTGAGCGAAGCCCTCCACAAATTCAGCGCCGAAAGAGAAGCCAATTTGCATTAGAGCCGGTCCCAAAACTCCACGGATGGGGTTTTGGGGCCGGGACTGAGCCGCGAGGCCGATCAACGCGCCCGTCGCCGCCGGCCAACTGGCGCTACATTTTTCGCCTCGCCAGGTTTCTGCTGCGCCTGGTAGTCGGCGCGCAAATTGGAAGGACGCTCCAGGCCGCTGCGTTGCAGCTCCCATAATTTGGCCCACTTCAAAAAGGTGGAAAAGGCGCTGGCCATAGCTATGGAAAAGCCGGGCATGCCGTCCAACAGACCCAATTTGAAGACATAGATTTCCAGAAATTTTATGGGCGGCTTGAGCAACATGGCCAGCAGGCGGTAGCTCTTGCCGCGGCTGGCGCGAGTAAAAGCGACGATGCTGGAGAATTTGTTGATGGTATCCACCTGATCGGATAAATCGCGGAAGCTCAGGTGAACCAGATCGCCGGCAAGGATTGGCCCGCTGCGATTGGCTTGCGATGGCCGATCGCCGGCCAGATACAAAGCGTCATGCGGATTTTCACCGCCCCACTGTCCCTGGCCTTTGCGAATCAACCGGGTGCGCGCGCCGTACCAGCCGCTGTGCTTGATTCGTCTGCCCATATGCAGATTCAAGCGCCGAACTCGAGCGCCGCGCTCTTCGGGATGGGCCTGGATGAATTTGGAAATGGACTGCGCCAGCTCCGGCGTTACTCGCTCATCGGCATCCAGGCTGAATACCCAGCGACCCCGGCACAGCTCAATAGCCCGATTTTTTTGCTGCACATGCCCATCGAAGGCGTGTCGCAAAAAACGCACCCGCGAATACTCGCGAGCGATACGCTCTGTTGCGTCGGTCGAGAAGCTATCAAGCACAAGCACTTCGTCGCAAAAGCCATGCACGGAGTCCAGGCACTCGCGCAATCGCCGTTCTTCGTTGTAGGTGATGATCGCTGCAGAAAGCAGCACGCTTTGGTTCCGCTCCAGTTGCTTTCTTGCTCTGGCAACCATGGCGCCCTACATTGCAGAAGAGTACGCTTCGCTGGACGGCGACGCCGCGGAGAGCACGCGGGTTAGCGCCCGCACTGCAAACTGGTAGCGCGTGTCGGCGGCAATGGTCGCGCCATCGCGCGCGGTAGTAATCGGCCCGATAAAGTTATAGTCGAGCCGTAGAGGCGCCGTCCGAAAGAAAAGAGTCTCCGGCGTCCCGGTGATCAGGCCGGAAGACGGATCGATACGAAAATCGGGGTCCATGATCAGAATCGGCGGCTCAATATGATAGCGGACAACGTCCTGGCGCAGCCGGGCCACAACCGCCTGGAAGCGCTCCTCCTCGCTGGCTGCAGGCGCGAGAGCGATCTGGAACTCTTCCGGGTCCAGCTCTACGGCCAGAAACATCTTCGCTCCCCGGGAGCGGGCCTCCCGATAGAGCGCGTTGAGCGCTGGCAGCTCAGCAATGCAGGGCGCGCAGGTGGGGCTGTAGAAATTGAGAATCAGGGCGGGCGTTTGCAGCTCCGCCAGGCGCAGAATCCGACCCTCGGGGCTGCGCCCCTGCCAGCTGCCGACGCCAAAGGCGCTGTGTGCTGCCGGGCGGCACTGGGCGGCCGCCAGCGCCAGAAATAGTAGAGAAAACAGGCCTGCGGGCCGAAGCATTAGCTGCATGGCGGTGCTGGTCAGAAACCGATTGACCAGGCGCTCCGTCCACCAAATCTGACAGGTTTGCAGAACACGATGGCCCTATCCGGCTAGGAACACGAATGTCCTCTTCCAAAGAATTCGAGATTTCACGCTTACTGGAACTTTCGCGCGACCAGAAGTACGCTACGACGGTTGCCGCCTTTGAAGTCATTGATATGATCGAGCAAATCGATCTACCCAAAAAGGTTCAAAACAGGAAGCCGGCCGTAAAAGCCCTGACCGCATTGCACGACCAGCTCGTACAATGGGATTTCATCAGCGAGGAAGAACGCCTGGCGCTGGAAGAAGAACTCGGCCCATCCCCGCGCAGCCAGCTCGATGGAATCTTTGGGCCCGCAGGCGAAGAGCCGCCGCCGCCGCCGCCCGATCGACCGCTGCGTCCTCTCGATGGAGAGGAAGAAGAGAACGAATTCGGCGATGAAGAAGAGGACGAATCCTCCGATTCTGACTTCGACGACGATAGCGAAGATGAAGACGAGGACGAGGATGAAGAGGAGGAGGAAGAAGATTCCGACTCCAGCGACTTCGACGACGACGAAGACGAGGATGAAGGTCCGCTGCTTGGCGACGATGATGAAGAAGAGCCCGAAGAGGGCGAGCTCGAAGGCGACGAGGACTGAGGCCGCCCTGGCCGCAGCGAAGTGATGGACGCCGCGCCGCTACGGCTGGCGAAAAATCCGGACGGCGGCGTAAACATCGAGTGGCAGGGGCGTGCGCTGCATTCGCGGCGCAATCCGAAGCAAGAAGCGCTGCGTTTTCTGAATCAGGTCGAACCGGAAAGAGGTCCGCTGCTGGTTGCCGGCCTTGGCTGGGGTTACCTGCTGGAGGCGGCCGCAGAGCTAAGTCCCCTCGCCAGAAAGAACCTTTACTTTTTCGAACCGCTTGCTGAGGTCCTGGCATTCTGGCGAGCAAGCGATCGACTGCAAACGCTGCAGGAACTGCAGCTGGCGCTTTTTTTTGATACGGCCAGCCTGCGCAGTGCGCTACCCCCAGGCAAAGTACGAATTGAAGTGCATCCGGCCTACGGTCGCATGCTGCCAGCGCTGGCTCTGGAACTTCAATCGGCGCTTCAGGGAGACGTGGATGAATCAGCCAAACGGCGCTTTATCCAGCAATGGCTGTGGCATGCCTTGCGACGACTCTGTCAGCCAGGCGCCATTGAATTCTTGCAAGCGTCGGCGCCTTTGCAACGCCCTTCGCCGCTGACGCTCTATTGCGGCGCCGCGCCGACGCTTTTCGATGATCTGGCGCCGCTGCAGGCGCTGCTGCGCCAGGAGCGCCGCCGCTTCTATGTGGTAGCAGTAGACACCGCCGTTGCGCCGCTGCTGGCCGCCGGTCTGCGCCCCGATCTGGCGCTCTCCATCGACAGCGGCGCGGCGACAAACTATCACCTCGGCGCAGCTCTGCAGCGCTCCCTTGCGCTTCCGCGCACTTTGAGCTGGTTGGCTGGTTCGCCATCGCTTGAGTCATGTACAGAATCGCTGATCTTTTATCGCAGTAGCCTCCCTGTCGATCAATGGCTGGCCGCCGGACCGCTCAAGAGCGTTGAGGAATTTCGCAATGAAACGCGCAATGCCCTGGGACTGGCGTTGCTGGCCGCCCGCGCAACAGGGAGCGCTGCGCTTGCTTTGGCCGGCGCCAGCTTCGAGGAACGCAGCGGACTTTCCCATACGCCTGGCAGCGGTTACAGCGAATTTGCTCGCTGGCGGGCCTCGCGTCTGCAGCCCGTCGCCGGCTATCGCCCTCAGGCCTACCGTCGGTCAAACTCCAGGCGGGCGCAACTGGCGATTCAGGGGATGCAGAGCATGGCACAGAGCGCCGGCCTTGAAATCTGGACAGGCGCGGCAGTCGCTGAACGCATTGGACGTCTCGCTGCGGCGCCGACTGCGCTGCCTGTGCAAAGCTACCCACGCAAGGAGTTCGCCGACTTCCTGCTGCGGCACTGGCCTGACTTCAGCGCTTCGCTGCAACGAGAGCACGCCATTGCACCGGCGGCCCTGTCGCGCTGGCGTCAGATGCTGCGCCGGGCGCATGATTTCGAGACAAAGGATGAAAAAATCTTTTCCCGTCGCGGCCGCTGAGTACTCTGCGCTCTACATTGTCAGTTCGAAGCGTGCATTGAAGTCGCCTCCTCTGCCAGAGAAACCGAAATGATCATTCCCAGGGCCGATCGATTCAACGAAGAACAATTGCGCGAAGTTTCCGCCGTACTTGCCGATTTTGAATGCACCCTGACGCCCATCCCTGGCGCCACGCGCACCATCTATGCGATTCGCGGCGATGAACGTCATGAATTGATGATCAACAGAATTGAAGGCCTGCCCTACGTTTCGCGGGTAGACACAATCCAATCGCCCTACAAATTGATGGATTCCAAAACGGAGTTGGGCAAACGCCGAATCGTCGCCAACGGGCGGCAGCTGGGCAAGGATCTGCTGGTTGTTGCCGGACACTGCACAATCGACCCCCGGCATCCCGAATACTTTCTGGAAACTGCACACGCTGTCAAAGAAGCAGGCGCCCATTTTTTGCGCGGCGGCGTTTGGAAGCCGCGCACCAGTCCGCACAGTTACCAGGGCAACGCCCGCACCATTGAAATCCTGATGCGCGCCCGGGAAGAAACCGGGCTGCCGGTCAATACCGAAGTCATGGACGAAGAGCAACTGCGCATCGCCGTCGATGCCGGCGCCGACATGTTGCAGATTGGAGCTCGCAATGCCTTGAACTACAGCCTGCTGCGCAAGGTTGGCGAGCTTACCGCAGCGCGCGGGACGCTGGTGCTCTTGAAGCGCAGTCTGCACATGGGAACAATCAGCGAATTCATTTGCGCCGCTGAGTACATTGTGGCCGGCGGCAACGCCAATGTTCTGCTCTGCCCGCGCGGCACCGTTCCGGCCGTGGACGGCTACCGCAACTTCCCTGACGAAAGCATTACCCCGCTGCTCAAACAGAAGACCTGGGCCCCGGTCGTGGTCGATCCATCGCATTCCGTGGGCAAAGCCGCTTATGCGCCGCAGGCAGCGCTGGCGGCCATGGCCTATGGCGCCGATGGCTTGTGCATCGAATGCCACGTTGAACCGCTGAAGGGCATTGGCGACGATCCGAAGCAAGCCATCACGCCGCAAACGCTGGCTTCTCTGGTGCGCGACGCGCAGCAGATTTTTGAACTGCGCCGGAAATACCAGAGCTATTTGCCGCAGGAGGCCGTCGTATGAATGCACTACAGAGCTTGTTGGGATTGGCCGCCTTCTGCGCCATCGCCTGGTTGTTCAGCGAGAATCGCCGCAAATTTGAATGGCGCGTTGTCCTGCCTGGACTGGCGCTCCAGCTGCTGCTCGCGCTAATTCTATTGAAGGTCGAAGCATTTCGAAATGGGCTTCGTTCGCTCAACCATGTAGTGGAGGCGCTCAGCACTGCAACTGCCGCCGGCACAAGCTTTGTCTTTGGCTACCTGGGCGGGGCGCCGCTACCCTTTGCCGAACCGCCGCCGGGTTCAACCTTCATTCTGGCCTTTCAAGCGCTGCCCATTGTGATGGTAATCAGCGCGCTTGCTTCTTTGCTTTTCTACTGGAAGATCTTGCCGATCGTAGTTCGCGGTTTCAGCTGGGCGCTGCAAAAGACTTTGCGCGTCGGCGGCGCGGTCGGGGTGAGCGCGGCAGCCAATATCTTTGTCGGGATGGTGGAGGCGCCCCTGTTCATTCGGCCCTATCTGAACAAGATGACGCGTTCCGAGCTTTTTATCGTGATGACCGCCGGCATGGCAACCATTGCCGGAACGGTTATGGTGCTCTACGCCAGCATATTGACGCCGGTGCTTGGCGCGTCGGCGCTCGGTCATTTGCTGGTCGCTTCAATCATCAGTGCGCCAGCGGGCATCGTGATTGCGCGAATCATGGTTCCGGAAAGCGGAGAAATCACGCACGGTCATCTGATTGAAGAGCACCCTGCTACCGGCGCCATGGATGCGATTACTCATGGCGCTCTCGATGGCTTGAAACTGTGGTTGAACATCATTGCCATGCTGGTGGTGTTGGTGGCGCTTGTTCATCTGATCAACCAGATGCTTGGCGCGCTGTCCGGAGTAATCAACGGGCTCTTTGGAACGGAGCTTGCCGCCTGGACCCTGCAAGGCGGTCTGGGCGCAATTATGCAGCCGCTGGTCTGGCTGATGGGCGTTCCCTGGCAGGAGGCGCGCATTGGCGGCGAACTGATGGGCGTTAAGGTTGTACTCAATGAGTTTCTGGCCTACATTCAACTGGGGCAAACGCCGACGGAAGCGCTCAGCGAACGCAGCCGCGTAATCCTGGCCTATGCCTTGTGCGGCTTCGCAAATTTCGCATCGCTGGGCATCATGATTGGCGGCATGGGCGCCATGGCGCCTGAACGGCGCAGTGAGATCGTGGGCATGGGATTGCGCTCCATTGTTTCCGGCGTGCTTTCCACTATGATGACCGGCGCTGTGGCCGGACTGATCCTCGCCTTTTGAGTCAGGCCAGCGAGCGCCGCGGCAGCGCGGCGCCGGGCTCAGTCCTGTTTGTCCTTGGTGCGCCGCTGGATTTCCTTCCCGTCGATTTCGGCGCGTAGCAAGCGAATGAAGGCGTCCAGATCGTATTCCTGCTGCTGGCCGCTGAAGTAGTTACGCGCATTGAGCACACCGGCGCTTTGCTCCTTTTCGCCCGCCACCAGCATGTAGTTGATTTTCATTTTTTCGGCATTGCGAATCCGCTTGCCCAGCGTTTCCCCGGAATCATCGACCTGCACGCGGATGCGATTCTTGCGCAACGCGTCGGCCAGAGTGTGTGCATATTCCGAGTAATTCTCGCCCACCGGCAGGATGCGCACCTGTTCCGGCGCCAGCCATAGCGGAAAGGCGCCGGCAAAATGCTCAATCAAGAAGCCGATAAAGCGCTCATGCGTACCCAGCGGGCTGCGGTGGATGCAGACCGGCTGCTTCAGCTGTCCATCGCGATCCACGTACCTTAGCTCGAACTTCATCGGCATGAAAAGGTCCAGCTGGCAGGTGGAGGCGGTAAATTCCCGGCCAATGGAACTCTTGATCTGAAAATCCATCTTGGGGCCGTAAAAGGCCGCCCCATCCTGCTCCACAGTGAATTTGACGCCAGACTCTTCCATTGCCTGACGCGTCAGGGCCTCGGCTTTGGCCCACATTTGCTCTTCGCCGTGGTACTTGTTGTTCGCTGGATTGCGCAGCGAGAGAACCATATAGTACTCATGGATGCCCAGCTGCTTGTAGAAATGCTCGTGCAGTTCGATGACCTTCTTGAATTCGGCCACAGCCTGATCTTCAGTGCAATAGATGTGGGCGTCGTTCATCCACATGGCGCGCACGCGCATCGTACCAAAGAGCGATCCCGAATCTTCGTAGCGGTGGCACAATCCGTACTCGGCCAGGCGCAGCGGCAGTTCACGATAACTGCGCGGGCGATCGGCGAAGATCGTGTGGTGGAACGGACAATTCATCGGCTTGATATAGTAGCGCGTATTGTCCAGCTCCATGGCCGGGAACATGTGCTCCTTGTAGTGCGGCAGATGTTCGCTGGTGTAGAAGAGCTCTTCTTTGGTGAGCACTGGCGTGGTAACCCGCTGATAGCCGCTGGCCTCCTCCGTATCCTTGGCCCAGCGTTCCAGTTCTTCCTTCACAATGTTGCCGCGCGGCAGCCATAGAATCATTCCCGGACCGATTTTCTCAGAAGTGGTAAACAATTCCAGATCCTGGCCCAGACGACGATGGTCGCGTTTACGCGCCTCCTCGATCATTTTCCCGTAGGCTTTGAGTTCCTCCTCCGTCTCAAAGAGCCAGCCGTAGATGCGCGTCAGCATCGCCCGATTGCTATCGCCGCGCCAGTAGGCGCCGGCGACGCTGGAAAGCTTGAAAGCGCCAATCTGCCCGGTATGGTCTACATGCGGTCCATCGCACATGTCGACAAAGGCCGACTCTTCGCCATCCGCCTTGCGCGCCTGGATGTTCTTGTAGAAGGATAGTTCCTGCAGGCCTGCCTTTTCGTGAAAATCACGGGCCATTTCTTCTTTGAAGGTCTGCCCGCAAGCTCGCAGATATTGCAGCGCTTCATCGTAAGGCAAATGGAAGCGCTCAAAGGGCTGACGCGCCTTTACGATACGACGCATCCGCTTTTCGATATCGGCAAGGTCTTCGGCCGCGATAGCCGGTTCGGTGATGACGTCGTAGTAGAAGCCGTTGTCAACCTCCGGTCCGATAGCAAATTGAGCGTCAGGGTATTTCTCAGCGATGGCCTGAGCCATCACGTGGGCGGCGCTATGCCGCATGGTTGAAATGGGAAACTTCTTCGCGTCCCCTTTTGACTTTTTCTCGTTGGCCATTGGCCGGACCCTCTTCTTCGGTCAGCCTACCAGGGTCAGGCTGCAGGGGAAATGGAAAATTGAAGCGCAGCCCGGTGCGGGTTGTTTGCTGGAAAACTCTTGCCTTCCGCAGCGGGCGAATGCGACGTTAGGCAAATTCGCTACAGCCCGAATTCGGGCAGGGAGAAGCAGCGGTGGGTTTGCCCAGAAACAGAATCAAGCGCTTCGGCTATATCCATTCCACGAATTTGTTGGCCGCTTTTTCCAGCTTCCTGTTGAGCGTCTATCAATCAACTCTCGATTTCGTTGTGGAGGGCGACGATCATCTGCGTTTGCTGCGCGCCCGGCGCAAGAATCATATATTTGCTGTCTGGCATACTTTCGTGGATGCGGCAATCTTTGCCCTGCATCATCGCAATATATTCATATATTCAGACCATCCCCGCACTGCTGAATACGAGCGCAGCTTCACCCACTATACGCGGGAGATCGGACTGAAAGTGTTGCGCAGCTTTGGCTTCGATGTTCTGGATGCCTCGCTGGGCAAACAATCGCAAGGTGTGATCAATTTCATCAAGGCCATTCGCGATGGCGCGCCAGCTATGGTCGCCCCGGACGGACCGCACGGCCCGATCTATGAAGCCAAACCAGGCGTCATCTACATGGCCCGCAAGGCCGACGCCGCGGTAGTACCCGTAGGTTTCGGCTTCTCCCGGCGGGTGGTAGGACCCAACTGGGATGACTTTGCCCTGCCTTTGCCTTTTTCGCGCGTCGCCATGACCGTTGGCGAACCCATCTATCCGGAGAGCGATACCAGCGATGATGCACAGGCCAGGCAAACCAGACTGATGGAAGATCGACTGGACGCCCTTTGTTTTCGGGCTACCGATCTGGCTATGGGCCATCGCAGCGAGCGTCGACTGGGACCCAATCGTGGCGCCGCCATGGCCGGAAACAGTTGAACTGTATAGAAGATTCCTTTGAGGTTGTCGTGGCGATTACTGACGGAACTCGGCCTCGATCTGGTAAGCCGGAACAATTGGCTCGCTGAGCAGCGCGCCGCGGGCCATCAGGTTTTCCAGCTCCCTGCGCACGCGCTCCATGGCCAGCGCCATTCCGTGGCGCCTGTTTTCCTTGTAGGCTTCGTAGTAGTCGCCTATGTAGAAAGGGCGAGCCAGCAGCAGGCGAGCCCGTCTAGGACGCGGCTTACTTTCGCCGTGGACGACTGTTTCAAAGCGCGTCAGCCATTCGTAGCAGCGCTCCGCCGTCGGTCGCGAAAGCAGGTATTCGCGCCGCACAACCAGAAAGGTGTAGGCGCGCTCCATATGTCGCCGCGCTTCCTCCAGTCGCGCCGAATCCGGGCGGTGTTTCAGGGCCCCCGGGAAACCGGCCTCCATCGATTCGACTGCAGCAAATAGCGCGCGCATTTTTCCCAGGGCGTCCTCGCGCACATCCAGTTCGATGCCCAGGGTCTCGGCGGCTGCATTCAATGCCGCGTGGCGTGCGCGACCGACGCGATACTCGTAGTCCGTTTCCGATGCCATCGGTATATGGTATTCGCGTTCGGATTGTTCCAGCAAAACGCGGCCGATGGTGAGAAATCTGCGCAGCAATCCTTTGCCGCCGGGATCGATCCCCAGCCGGAATTCCAGGCGTCGCAGCGATTCTTCAATTTCCTGAAGCTGCTGACGCGGCGAAGCGCTCATCAAGTACTTCACAAACGCGCAAAGCACGGGGATGTCAGCCGCCGGCGAAGTCTTGCGCGCATCCTCGAGGCCCCAGAAGGCAAGTTGCATCGCCCCGGGCATGAAGGTCAGCAGATTGTCATTCTCTCCGCTCATCATGCCTTCTGGATATATGACCAATTTGCCATCGGGCGCAGCCAGGATACGACGCGCTGTTCGAATTGATTCACGGTCGCCGGCCCCGGCCAGCACCGAGAAGGCGCCCAGTCGTCGGATGATTTCGCCCAGGATGCCGCCATACCAGTTGAAAACCACTCTGGAAGCCATGTAGTGGAAACGCGAACCCATGGCATTGGCAACGGCATAGGCCACCGGCGGTTCGACGGTTGAAGGATGGTTGCTCATATACAGCAGCCGACCATGGCGCAAGGTGCGCAACAGCCGTCGGTCTTCTCTGCTGATGTCGATGGCATCAAGATTCAGGGCCGCCTTCATGATTGCCGGCAGGGCTGCATCCAGAGCCCAGGCGGTGGGGAGGTGAAATTCGGGCGGAATGAAGGCGCGCGGCTCGGACACGTCCAGATCAAGACTCAGGCCGCCTTTCCGGTCAAAAAGAAAATGCCAGGGCGCCCGCCAATCGATGGCCGCGTCGTCGCCAGTTCCCCTTTTTTTTTCGATCCGCTAAAGTTCGTTGAGCGTCAGAACCGAAGTGTAGAAACTGAGTCACCAGGCGTCGACTGCCGGTCGGCGAGGAGCGGATCAATGAAGCTACGGAACAGCATCGCCGGAGCAGTCTTGGCCTTTGGCTGGACCGCTTTGTTTTCG
Organism: Leptospirales bacterium; assembly: GCA_019694655.1. Classification (NCBI taxonomy): domain Bacteria; kingdom Pseudomonadati; phylum Spirochaetota; class Leptospiria; order Leptospirales; species Leptospirales bacterium. The sequence continues at coordinate 108,559 of JAIBBN010000004.1, read as the reverse complement.
CAAAGCAGCCAGGCCCCTGATGAAACCTCCGGAGCGCCCGCTCCCTCCTCTCCCGCCGCACAACAGGAGAAGCCCGCCGGCTCGGAGGAGCAGGAAAGCCCAAGCTATCTGGACCTGCACATTGCCTCAGAACGCAATCAGCGGCTCAATGCAATTCTAAGCCATGATACTGCGCGCCTGGACGTTCTGGTGCACAACTTTGGCGCGCGTCTGGAGGGAGGGCGGCAATCGCTGGAAAAGATCCAGACGCTGCATACCGAGGGTATGGCCCTGCACTACCGCCGTCGCTACATAGAAGCGTTGCAAAAGCTCGACGAGGCGCGCAAGGAATCGCTCGCACTCTACAAGAAATCAACGGAGCTCTTTCGCAAGCAGAGCGATGATATCTTGAACGAAGCAGCGCTGGCCATAGCCAGCGGCGAGCGTCATCTGCTGGCGCAGGCCAGCAGTCCGCCGCAAGCTGGCCAGGACTTCCCCAACTCCAACGAAATCAGTCGCGCCCGTCATCACCTTCAAAACGCCTACGGCGAATTGAACGCTGCGGAGTCCCTGGAACGCGACAGCAACTATGATATCGCACTGGATCACTTGCGCCTGGGCAGGCTATTTGCCATCCATGCCTTGCTTGCTTTACAAGATGCTCCGGCTAAACGCGAGGAACTCGAACGTCGTTTCGCCGTAGAGATTGCCGATTCCAACGGTCGGCTGGCCAGCAGCGTCGCTCAAGGTCAGACGGCGCCGCAGTAGTCAGACCGGGGGCGCTTTGGATCCATCAAGGCTTAGCGCGGACGGGCCTTGAAGAGCGCCAGCATAATCAGACTCCAGAATCCGCCGGCCATAACCATCGGCAATAGCAAATACCAGAGGAGCGACGGACGCCAGATGACAATCCACAGTCCAAGCCCGATGGAGAGCGCCAGACTTGCGCCCCAACCAAAGAAGTGCCAGCGTGTAATCGGGCGCGGCGAACGGCCGCGATTGAACAAGCCGCGCTTCCCTTCCCGTTGAGCGCCACGGCGCTCCACAAAGGGCTCCGCTTGCGAAGCAACTGCCTGCGCTTCGCCCTCCGGCTGCAGAAAGTCGAAGTTGATATTACCGCGTCGAAAATCGCGGCGCAATTGCGCCTCTTCTGGCGATTCCGATTCTGGCGGCGTTGCCGATGGATTCAAGAATTCGTGCCTCGTTGTCAGGCTACGACCGGGACTGCGGAAGGCGCAATCGCAATTCCGCTGAATGCGCTTTACAGTAGGGCCGCTTGTTTCGTCCGCTGGTCGAATGGTTCATCTGGTTGTTGGCGGCCGTAGCGAAGCCGGGCAGAGTGCGATCCGCGCCCTCCGAACGCTGAATGCGGATGCCGAAATCCTGACCACAACTTCGCGCTCCGAGGCCATCGAAGGCGCCAGCGTCCTTGCCGGCATCGACCTGAATCAGGCCGACGCGCCACAGCGCGTGATGGATGCAGTGGGCGGTCGCCAGATCGACCAGTTGATCTTCACCCCGGCCTTTGGCCCGGTTGGCTTTCCCATCCGCACAGCGACCGTCGCCGATGCGCGCGCTGCTCTGGCATTCTCCTTTGATCCAATGAAATTGTTGACTGAATCGCTGCGGCCGCGTAAGACCATTGGCTACTCAGCATTTTTCTGGCTGCCCCATTCTCAGGCGGCCTACGGCGGCATGGCATACGCCAAGCTTGCGCTGGAGCTGGCTTGCGAGCGTCATCCCGAACAATACGCCTGCATTCGCGCCGGCACCTTCCGCAGCCCTGCTACCCGCGGCATCAGCCTTCTGATCCAGCGTCGGCTGCGCGATACGCCTCATGCCGAGTTGCGCGCATTGGGCGAGGAGCAATCTGCATCGGGGAAGAAATTCAGCGAGTTCTTCTTCGATTTTGCTTTTGAGGCGGAAAAGCGAGCCTATGGCGATCGCTTTGCAACGCCTCATCGTCCGACCGATGCGGCCGATCTGGAGCGCGCGCTGCTGGCTATCCTCACCGGAACAATGAAGGGCCCGATTGTTTCGGTCATAGGCGACTGGCAGTGGGAAGAAAACCGGGCGCCAGACCTGGGTCCGCAGTTCGCGGCCCGGGATGAACTCTCTCTACAAGTCTAGAAACTTCAACGGTAGCCAGGCAGGAACAACATGGATTTTACTTTGAGCCCCGAGGTCGAAGACCTGCGCGCAAAAGCGCGCTCCTTTGTAGATGAGGTCTGTATCCCTGCAGAAAAACACTACAGCTACGCCGACGGTCGGATGCCGGCGACCGTCAGCGGACAGCTACGCAATGAAGCCCGCAAGCGCGGATTGTGGACGCCGCATTTGCCGCGGGACCAGGGCGGCCTGGGTCTGGATCTAATCGGCACTTCTGTTCTCTTTAGCGAGCTTGGTCGGTCGCCTATTGCGCCCTTCATGTGCAATTGCGACGCCCCGGACGAAGGCAACATGCATCTCCTGCACCTCGCGGCCAGCGCCGAGCAACGCAGCCGATTTCTGGAGCCGCTGGTACGCGGCGAGATTCGCAGCGGCTTTGCGATGACTGAACCTGCGCCGGGCGCCGGTTCGGACCCGCAGTTACTGCAAACCAATGCCGAAAAACAGGGCGATCATTTCGTGTTGAATGGGCAAAAGTGGTACTGCACTGGCGCCAATGGCGCGGCCTTTCTCATTGTTTTTTCGCGGGTCAATCAGAGCTTCCGCAAATCATCGCTCTTTCTGGTGCCAACTGATGCGCCCGGGTATACGATGGTTCGCGAAATAGATGTGATGGGCTCGCATGGCCCGGGCGGCCACTGCGAACTGAAGTTTGAAAACGTGATCGTCCCAGAAACAATGATGCTGGGCAAGATTGGCGAGGGATTCCGACTCAGCCAGGAGCGTCTGGGACCGGCGCGTTTGACGCATTGCATGCGCTGGATCGGATTGTCGCGAAGGTCCATGGAAATTGCCCGCGAATATGCTCGTGATCGCAGCGCCTTCAATCTGAAACTCAGCGAACACCAGGGGATCCAGTGGATGTTTGCGCAGTGCGCCCTGGAAATTGAAACTGGCTGGCTGTTGACTCTGAAGTCGGCGTGGTTGATTCAGAACGGAATGGACGCCCGGCAGGAAATCAGTATGGCCAAGTGGCATGTAAGTGAAACGCTCTGTCGTTGCGTCGATACGGCGATTCAGATTTGCGGCGGCCGCGGATACAGCCGCGATCTGCCGCTGGAGCTTTTCTATCGCGACGGACGCGCTGCGCGCCTGGCCGATGGGCCCTCGGAAGTTCACAAAATGGTCATTGGCCGAAACCTGGTAAGCGGTAAATTCGCCTTTTAGGTCAGGGAGCAGGAAGGCTCGTACTATGGATGCTGCGCTTGTCGAATTACAAAGCCAACTGGAACGCTATCTCTCTGAACGTCTGCAGTCGCCGGCTACCGTCCAGAATTTGCGTTCGCTTTCGGGCGGCGCCTGCCAGGACAACTACTTGATCGATGTCGATATCCAGGGCGGTCCCGAGGCGGGCAGTCATCGGCTGGTGTTACGGACGGACAAGGGCGCTGCGCTTCTGGCCAGCCTCAGCCGTGCGGATGAGTACCGTGTCGCAGAGGCAGCCTTTGACGCCGGGGTCAAGACGCCGCGTCCTTACTGGCTGGAAACAACGCGGGAGGCAATAGGACGTCCCTTTTACTTTATGCAACGCATTGGGGGGCGGGCAACAGGTCGTTATGTGGTCAAAGATCGGGAGCTGGCAAAGGTGCGACCGCAACTGGCTGCCGATCTTGCCGCCAATCTGGCGCGCCTGCATAGCATTACGCCCCAAAATGCCAGCGCTAATTTGAAGCAAAGTTTGGGAGAAGGTCCAGCGCCACGCGGAAATAGCATTGCCCTGGATGCCTGCTCGATCATGCGCCAATCGCTGGACGGGCTGCCGGACGCTTATCCCTCTCTGGAGCTGGCCCTGAACTGGATGGAATCGCGCGCGCCCGGTACCGAGCAGCCGGCTTTGGTGCATGGCGATTTTCGCACTGGCAATTTCATGATCAGTCCCGATGGATTGCAGGGCATCGTCGACTGGGAGTTCGCACACTGGGGCGATCGCCACGAGGATATCAGCTGGCTCTGCCTGCGCGACTGGCGCTTTGGAAAGAACAACAAAGAGGTAGGCGGCTTTGCCGACCGCGATGAATTTTATCGCGCCTACCAGCAATCATCGGGCATTGCCGTGGATCCGGAGCGAGTACGGTTCTGGGAGATCATGGGCAATCTGCGCTGGGCGGTAGGCTCCGCGCAGCAGGCTGAACGCCACTTGAGCGGAAAGGATCGCGGCATTGAGCTGGCTGCAATTGGTCGCCGCACCGGTGAAATGGAATACGAAATACTGAGGTTGATTGAAAATGCAGAATCGTCCTGATGCGGCCGAATTGCTGGAGGCAATTCAGGAATTCTTGATGAAGGATATCATGCCGCGCGTCAAGGATCAGGAGTTGCTTTCCTTCAAGACCCTGGTCAGCTGGAACATGCTGGGCGTTCTTGCTCGCGAAGCTCGAAGCGGCGAGGATTCGCTGAATAGCGAGCTGGGACGACTGATCGCTTTGCTTGGCGCGGATGGTCTTCAGCGGCCAGAGACCGGAATGGAAAAGATGAGCCTGCTACGCCGCCTCAATCGTCAGCTGGCCCAGAAAATTCGCACGGAAAAAATTGGATTTGAGAATCGCGCCGTAGCCGACCACGTTCGTCGCACCGTTTCCGAAAAACTGAGTATTTCCAATCCGCGATTCTCGCAAGAGTCATGAACAGCGGCGGCCAGACCATTTACCTGGCGCGCCATGGCCAGGCTGGCGGCGTAAAATACAATACGCTGACGGAGCGCGGCCGCCTTCAGGCAAGGGCGCTTGGGCGCCACCTGAGCCGACAGGGTTTGGTCTTTGACGCAGCCGTCTGTGGCACTTTGCCGCGACAGCAGCAAACGCTGCAACTGGCGCTGGAAGAGCTGCGCCAGTCTCCTGCTCTGCGACAGGAACTGCCAGAGCTGGATGAGGTCTCCCCTCGCGTCTGGTTGGCGGCGGGTGAAATCCTGCGTCGTGAGGATGCTCAATTTCGCGATCAGTTTGACCGGTGGCTGAGCAACCTGCGCAAGGAAGATTCGCAGGCCAGGCAAGCCTATCTACCGGTTCTGGAGACTACGCTCCGCGGCTGGATCGCTGGACGCCTGCAGGAGGCGCCCATCGAAAGCTTTGCTGAATTTCACAATCGGGTGTTGCAAGCGCCAGCCCGTATCGCGGCGCTGCCTGCGAGGAATGTCCTGGCCATTAGCAGCGGCGTGCCTATCGCCTTGTTGATTGGCAAGGCCACAGCGCTCGATATTGAGCAAAGCCTGGCAATCATGGCCCAGCTATCCAATGCCTGTCTGAGTATCTTTGAAGCCAACGGCGAGCGATGGACCGTACAAAGCTGGAATGTGAGCAGCTTTCTGAGCGAAGAAGGTCTGCTGTCCCAACTGTGATGCAGCTTTTTTTTTCGCCGGAACATGAACACGATCGACGCCCAGGCCCCCGACGACACCTTGAACTTCCATGTCCCGAACGGCCCTGTTCACCCTGCCGCTAGCCCTGTTCTGTTTTTTTTCGACGGCCTGCGATACGCCGCTCCAGAATGCGCCAGTTTCCAACCTCTATGCCTTCTCCGTTCCCGGCTATCTGGATGCGGTCGCGGACCTGCACTCCCGGGCGCCGTTGCAATATGAAAACGCGCGTCGTGAAGTGTATGTCATTGCACTTGATGTGGATCGACAGACGGCCGATACGCCGCGCAAACTGGATGCATTTCTCGATCAGCAAGCCAGCCCCTACGAAGAGCACCTGATTACGCGGACCAGCAGCGATGATCGGCCGGCATTGCGCAGCGGAATCAAGACTCTACAACGCGAGTCCTACGGGAGCCTGCGACGCAACAACGCCGAAGTCTGGCAATTGTTTACAGCCTACGAATTGCCGCAGCGCTATGTATTTCTAGCCTGCTGGACGCTGAAAGAGAACCGAAGTCGCTACGAGGCCGATTTGCGGGCTATTGTCGACAGTTTCCGACCAGGCAGCGGCGCCGCTCCCGATACGGCGAACACAGCGGCGCCCTGATTGAGAAGCCTTGCGCGAAGCTCAGCCCTCATCGCCGCGGCGCGGCACCATCAAGCGTGCAGTCAGTTGTTCGTAGCGGTGCACTTCGCCCTGAAGTATCGAGAAGCGACGGGCTACGTAGCCCGTATATAGGCCGACGATCCAGACGCCGGAAATCTTGAGCAGCTCGGCGTGGAAGCGCGGCGGGTGCAATTCCGGATAGTACTGGTAGAGCAGTATCCCAAAGTACATGGCGTTGAAGACAAACAGACCGAGCAGCGCCAAACGCATACCATAGCGCAAGCTATTGGAAACCAGAATCACAAAGTAGACGACGAAGAACATGCTGTTGCTTCCGCCGGTAGGCGCCAGAACAATGCTGACGGCGCTAAGATCGACGATCATCGTGAAGTACTTCAACCAGGCGGGCATTGCCATGCGGCCGCGGCGCACACGGGTCAGTAAGATTCCGACCAGCGCGTTTACCAGGCTCATTCCGCCAATCAGTTCGGCGATGAAGTATCCGTTGAAGAGGCGATTGGCGCCGACCTCCTCGGCCTGATTGGTGCGCAGGAGATACAGCAAATACCCGCCAATCAAAAGCAACAGAAGCCAGCGGACATTTGCCTTGTTCTTCTCGTTGTGCAATTCCCAGGCGGCGCGTTCAGCAGCGAGCATAGCGGGTACTGAGGGCGCCAGGCCGCAGGGTCAAGGTGATTTTGGCGGTTTCGAGCGCTCCGCCTCGCGCCTCAATCAGCGCGCTTCAAGCAATCCACGCCGTTCCATGGCTACAATCAACTGTCGACGGACTGGCCTGACATCCTGCAGCGGACTGGCCCGCAGCCGGGCCACCTCCTCCGCCTCATAGGGCTTAAAATCCGGAGGAATCTCGCGCCTGCTGTAACGCTCCAGAGCATAGTTCAAGAGGGCCGCCAGTCGTTTACTGTCTACTGGCGCATGAGCAACGCCCGGTACCTGAACAAGATATTCGCGCCCGCCGGGCACATGCAGGAAGAGTCCCATCGCGCCGGTGAGCGGCGGCGAAAATGGAGGCGCGCCAAATCCATCGGAACGATGGCAGCCTCGACACTGACGCGAATAGTCGGCCGCAGCCGGGCTCAAGGCTTCAAAGGATTCTGCTTCAATCTTGCTGCAATCATGGCAGACGGCCAGCAAGCGATCCGCCGGGTCGGGGCTGCAGTGCAAGAGGCAGAGGGCAGGCAAGAGGAGCTGCAGCCTTCGCCTGAGCGTCCAGCGAAAGGCTGCGGCAAGGACAGCCCGGCTTATGACCTGCCCCCGGTGTTCAGCCAGCCTTGCCAAGCACTACGGCCCCTGTACAGTTGTAGACCATGTTCCGAGCGCCAAAGCACCAGATGATTTCGCTGTTCAATCCTTGACGGTAGATCGGCATCTCGCCCTCGGTCTTGTGACAGAAACAACGGTCACAGTTGCTTCGTCCACAGCAGTCATGATAATGAATCAAATAGAGTTGCTGGTCTTGCGGATTCAAGCAGCTGCCAATCCATGCCGTGGGAGACTTGCTTGTGCCTGGCGGACAATCGCCGGTCCCTCCGCCGCAGCAGGTGCAGAGATTGCCGTCGATGGAGCAGTAGCGCCAGTAGGAGCAATCGCTGTCATCCTGCGCCGCGCCTCCCTCCGCCCGCGCCTCAGTATAGCCGCGCCGATCAAAAGGTAGCAAGGGCAGAACAGCCGCACCGGTAAGCCAGGCGCCCAATCCGCCCAGAAAACTGCGACGGGAGCTGCGTCGAGCGCTCTGTCGCGTCAGCTTCTCCAGAAGTCGATCCAGTGCTGTGGAGCTCATCGATCCAATCCCCCTGCGCTCAGTTCGCGCTGGCCGTTATGCTTCTGCAAATACTCCTGAATCGACGGCGAACCATGGTCGCGCGCATTCAGCAGGCTATCGAGGTGTTCGCGCGTATTACTCAGACCGCCGGCAACGAAGCGCCCCTCGCCGTCGATCAACACGGCATGCGGCAGCTTGCCAACCTGGTATTGCGTCGCCGCCATGTTCGACAGACAGACGGAAGCCTCATCGATCTTGAACAGTCGGGCCAGATCTCGGTATTCTTCAAGGCGCCCTTCGCCAACCAGCAGGAGGCGCAGATTGCGCTCCTGAGCGGCCAGCCGTTTGGCTACCGGAAGGATCTCCTTGCACAGCGGACACTCCGGCGAGACAAAGAGCAAGAGCTCACTCTGACCGGCGCGTAGAGGCCACTGCCACTCTACTGCCGCGCCGTCAGGATGCTGCCCGCTGATAGCCGGCGCTGGCTGACCGCCTTGCGGGCCGCCCCGCGTTGATAGAGCGCCAGCGGGAGCAATTCGCTCGTGAAGTACGCCAATCTGACGGGCCAGCGCCAGCGCCGTAAAGGCAAGGACGCCAAGCAAAATCCAGAGCAGCGCCTGCGAAATCAAAAGGGCAATGATCATGCAAGCTCCAGTGCGCGCCAGTTGCGCCGCAGTTGCATCGCTGCCAGATACAATAGTATGCTGACCAGCGCCCCGGCCAGTCCCTGCACCAGATCCAGAATCGAAAGCGAGATGGGCGCGAGGGCGACGGGCGCCAGCAACATAAGCAGCAGGCAATTGCGGACAATGTGAAAGGCGCCAATGGGATCGCGTTGCGCCCCGGGATAGCAGCCGCAATCGATAAAGTTTCTGCCGCGCCAGAGGTTGAAGCCAATGGACAGAGTGAAAATCAATAGCAGCAGGCCGCCGGTCGCTGCGCCCAGATAGTACAAAAGGGGCAGCATCCCCTCGGGCGGCGCGGCGCTGAGCGCCAGCATTGCTGAAAGCGTCAAATTGCCAGCGGCAACAATCTCGCCGCCAATGACCAGCACCGAAAGCGCAGGCGCCAGCGCTGGCGGCAGCAAGCCATAAGCCTCCACGGCCAGGCGGAATTCGCGCGGACGGCGGACCTTGCTCCACGCGCTGGCCCAAAAAACCGCCGCATGCAAGCAGATGGCGAAGGCTGCAATGGATGCCGGCATAGAATCAGTCTCCGTGCACCATAATCAAGGATGGACCGTAGCCCATTTCCTCCATGGCGCCCAGCGGACGCAATGTACGGGCGTCATAGATATGAAGCGCGGCTTCGTCGGAACTCAGCGCCAGCAATCGCGGAGCGGCGCCGGCCGAAATAGCGATACTGTCTACTGGCTGCGGCAAGGTCAGTCGCTGCAATCGCTTGCGTTGTGCAAGGTCGTAGATCCAGACTTCGGTCCCTGCCTCCTTGTGTGTGAATCGACCGCCGCGGTGCACCAGCAGGTAGAGCCGATTGATTGCGCCGGAAACGGCCAGCATCTGAGCGCCTCCCGCTCGCCAACCCTGGGCGCGATCTGCAGCACTGATAGCCGTCCACTGCGCAGGGAAATCAATGCTCTCGTCGCCAATTGTGGCGGCGTAGATCACGCCATCGTAAGAAACAAAATAAACAGTGGAAGCCGCGCGATCAAAAGCTGCCTGGTCCATCAACGGATCGCGATCTGGATCGAAGAACTTGCGCGTATGGACGCGTTCAAAATCGCCGTCATTCACATGCACTGAAAGCATGCTGCCATCGGTGCAGATCATAGCGAAATGATTGTTCTTTCCCGGATAGGTCAGGGTGCAGCCATGCGTATCTGTCTGTCCGGATACTCGACGCCCGCGTACATCGATTGCCGTCACCGACTGATCTGTGGTCAAATGGAACAAAAGCAAGGTCCGGCCGTCCGGCGTGATCGTCAGGCGCTCCTTCTTGCCGGCGGTAAGAAAGCGCCCCGGAGGCAATTTGATCTCGTCGCCCGGAAGCAGCGTTCGAGCATCGTAAACCGTCAGTACATCCGTCTGTTCGCCGCGCGAACCGCGGGAAAAGAAAGTCTCCGCAACATAGAGCGACGAATGATCCGGTGCAATAGCAAAGGCGGGCATGTAACCGGTGTCGATCATGCCAAGGAAGTTTTGCTGCGCAATGTCCACGGCAAAAATTTGACCGGCTGGCGCAATCCAGAGCGGGTCGGTGACGTAGGCGCGATTTTCAGCAGCCACATCGATCACACGCACCGAATCCTCAGCAAAGGCGGGCGCTGCAGGCTCTCCGCTGCAGGCCGCAGCAAGCAAAAATAGCGTAAGAAAAGGCGCGCGGCCGCGCTTACAATTCATGCCAGAATTGGCATCGCCGCGCTCCCGGCGTCAACCATCAATTGGCGACGGCCCTGCAGTCCGCCGTCGGGCTTCAGGAAAGTACAGCGCGCCGCTGGCAGCGTTGCAGGTAAGCGGCCGCCGCCCGGTCGGCGGGATTCTTGCCCAGTATTTCCTGGAAGACCAGTCCGGCGTCGCCCAGCTTTCCACGCTGAAACAAGGCCAGCGCCTCGGAAAATGGACCCAGCGCCGCATTTTTGAGATCAATTTGCTCGGCGCTGTCGCCATTGTAAATCTCATAGACCAGCACTGGCTCGGTTTTGCCTTTGACTCGCACCTTGCCCAGGCAGCGCGAAAGTACGCCGGCCGGATTGTTGAGCTTCTGCAAACTGCTTTCCGAAATCAATATGCTGGCCCCAAAATTCTTGGTCAGCCCTTCCAGGCGCGAGGCCAGATTGACAGCGTCGGAAATGACAGTACCCTCCATGCGGCGCTCTTCGCCAATCGTACCCAGCATCAGGTTCCCGGTATGTAGGCCGACGCCAATGCGGATAGCCGCCTGTCCCTGCTCTGCTCGCCTGGCATTGTAGTCCGCTACCTGTGCCAGCATCTGGATGGCATTTTCAACAGCATCATCGACGCGGCGCGGAAAGAGCGCCATAATTGCGTCGCCGATATACTTATCAATAAAACCATGATTGCTGCGAATCAGCGGGCTTACACGGCCAAGGTATCCATTGAGAAAATCAAAGTTCTCTTTCGGCGTCATTGCCTCTGACAGAGTAGTAAAGCTGCGGATATCGGAAAAGAGAATCGTCATCTCGCGCTGCACCTGATCGCCCAGGCGCACGCCCACTACGTTTTCCTGTCCAATCTGCTGCAGGAATTCCTTGGGCACAAAGCGTTCAAAGGCGCTATTCAAGGCCTCCATGTTTTGCGAATACTCACGAATCTCGCCGACCATATTGTTAAAGGCGCCCGCCAGCACGCCAAGTTCATCGCTCGAGGAGACAACGACTTGCGTCGAAAAATCGCGTTGCGCTACGCGTTCGGCGCCCGAGGCCAGCGCGTTGACCGGACGGGTGATCCAGCGGGCCAGAAGCATGGAAAGAGCCACTGCCAGCAGCAGGGCGACGACAACGACGCCGATGCTCATATTACGGATAAAGGCGACCTTATTGGCCTCGCTGCGCACATCGTAGTCCATGCCCAGCACGGCGATGACTGAGCCATCTTCATCAAGAATCGGGACGTAGCCGGATAGCCATGTACCCCATGCGTCCGTGTCCCACTCGCGGCCGGCTACCGGTTGCCGATTGTCGTAGGCCTGCTGCATCTCCGCCGTTGGGCGCAGGACCAGATTGCCGGTCGGATTGCCTTCGTAGTCGGCTTCATCTTCAAAATCGCCGTCGTGGTTGGCGTCATAGGGCAGATAGTCTCCGTCTGCAACATAGATGATGTACTTTTTGCCAAGTTCGCCTGGCGCCGGCACGTAGATGTAGGCGTAGGCGACAGAGGGCGCCTTGCGATTGCTGCGGCCAGCCTGGGCCAGGATTTCCTCGCGGATGGGCAGCTCGCCGTAGGGTCGAAGGTGACGATCTGATCCCTGACGTACCTGGCGCAGCAGCTGAACAATGTGCTGAAAACCTGCACTGGCCATCAGACTATCCTGCCGCGCCTGGTCCAGTACTGGCAGTTTGTCCTCTTCGCCCAACTTCTCGATCTGCTGACCCAGCTCGGCATAGCGCCCCTGGGCATAGATCTCATCGCGCAGCAGCTTCAGCTGACGTCGATCTTCAGGCGTGAACAAATATACGCCGGCGCCGCCAAGGTCCTTCAGCCGGGAACCAATCAATGTGAGCGTCAGCTCGCGGGCCTGAGTATAGATGAAGAAGACGCTGGCGCCGCTGATGAACAGGGCCAGAATCGACATGGCCCCGCCAATTTTGAGTGCAAATGGAACGCGCATGAACTCTGCCTTGTACAAATGATTTGCACTGGAAAATCGGGGCCCCCTTCCCTGATCCTTCCAGAAACTTACGCAGCCGCGCTGCGCTTGATTGCCGCCTTACAAACTGACGACGCAATTGTTTTTTTGAATCAGACGGAAGAATGCGCCATTTGACCGCGCATCGAAAAAGAAAAAGGCCGCGTCCCCAATTGGATGCGGCCCGCTTGCAAGGCTGGCAAACTGATGAAGCCGCGAACTACTGGATCGGCCCGCTGATAAAGGCGCTGTAGCCCTCGGCGCCCAGCTGCCCCTTGAGCTGCTCAGCCTGCTCTCGTTCGCGAAACTGCCCCACTTTTACGACATATTGTTCGCCGCGACGCAGCACCTGAATCGGCTGCCCATAGCTCTGCAAAAAGCGCTCCATATTGCGGGCATTGCGCAGATCGGCAAATAGCCCTACCTGAACCGAATAGAAGCGCGCCATGGCCATTTCGTCGCGCACCTCGGCGGCATGCAGTTCCTGGGCGGAAGGCGGCGTCGCTTCCTGTCCGGCGCCAAAAAAGGCGTGGGTCGCGCCGTCGCTGCGTGTTTGCCCCTGACCGACGCGGACGACACGAATGCCAACGCGCGCCAGACCCTGCTCCTTGTAGCCAAGCAGCTCCGCTCCGTATTCGCTCAAATCCAGAACGCGCCCCTCGACGAAGGGGCCGCGATCGTTGACCGTCACCAGGACTTCCTTGTTGTTCGATAGGTTGCGCACCAGTACGATGCTGCCCAGGGGTATGCTTCGATGCGCCGCGGTTAGTTTACGACTGTCAAAGAGTTCGCCGCTGGCAGTTGGCTTTCCATCAAAGTCGCGCCCGTACCAAGAAGCCACTCCGGTTTGCGAATAGTCGCCATACTGCGGCGCATCGCCAGCGGAAGCGGCAGGAAGCGCGCCCGCGCCCCCCGAAACGGCGCCGGTGGTCTGAGAAAAGAAGGAATCCTGGCCGCCCTGAACTTCGCTGTTGGCTGCCGTTGTGTCGGGATGCTGCTCGACTGACGCTGCGCTCCGCGAGCTATCCGTATTATCTGCCGGCCTTTCCGCAAGGCTGCGCTCCGCGCCGTCCGGCGCACGCTGCTGGCAATTGCAATCTGCAGCGGCCAGCTGCGGGTTGCCGGCAAAGGCCGCATCTTGATCGCTGAGTTCGTTGAAAAATCGCGACTCAGGATCGCCCGGACTGCGCTCTGAATCGGCATAGCTCTGGCCAGCGTACTGTGCGCCGCCGGTCTGGATCGTTGTCGTGCTGCAGGCGCTTGCCAGGAGCGCGGCTGCTACGGTCAAAGTACATCGCAGTTGTTTGCCAATCTTCATATTCTATGACTCCGGGTTCGCCCCGCTATATTATCGGCGAGCCGCACTGAATCAGTTTCATTTTTGGCCGGACCGCTGGCGCCAGCGGCCAGAGTGCGTCAGCGGCGGGAAGAGCCTTGCTGCAGTTTGCGGCTGCTGGATCAGACGACGTTGCTGGCGGCAAGCGAGAGCGCCAGAAAGCCGCTCACCCAGTTTGGATCATCATTGGGGCAGGCCAGATAATGAAAATCACGCCCGCCGTGCTGGCGAAAGCTGGCCGCGCCGCGCATCGCCAGCTCTTCCAGCGTCTCCAGGCAATCGGCAGTAAACGAAGGCGAAACTGCCGCCAGCGAGCGGCAGCCCTCGCGCGCCAGCTGCACAATGAGCTCATCCGTGTACGGGGCAATCCAGGGCGTGCGCCCAAGCCGGGACTGAAACGATACGCGGTATTTGTCGGCGGCGATGCCCGCTTGCTGTGCCATGGCGCGAGCCGTCGCAAAGCACTGCGCTCGATAGCAGCGCGCGTTATGTGCGCCGCTGTGCGAGCAGCAGCTCTCATCAAAACGACACTGGCCGGCATAATCAGAGCGCTTGATCTGGCGCTCGGGGAGTCCATGAAAAGAAAAGAGCGTAAGATCGGCCGGCGCCCCGCGTTGCTGCAATTCTTGATGCAATAGCCGCAGGCGTCGAGCATAGGGTTCAATAAACTGCTCCGCATCAAAAAATGGCGGCAGCGTGTGCAGCGTCGGAATATCCCACTCGCTTTGCAATATGCGAAACACTTCGTCAAGCGACGAAGCGGTTGTGGCCGCGGCATATTGCGGATACATGGGCGCGACGAGCAGCTGCGTCGCCTTTGCCTGGCGCAATTTTTCCAGGGCCTCTGCAATCGAGGGACGGCCGTAGCGCATGGCCAGAGCAACGACTACATCCTGTCGTTCCTGCTCCTTCAGGCGTTCCTGCAAGGCTTCAGCAAATCGCCGGCTGTATTCAATCAATGGCGAGCCTTCCTGCATCCAGATCTCGCGGTAGGCGCGGGCCGAACGGCGCGGCCGAAAAGGCAGTATGATTGCTTCCAGAAGCAACCAGCGGAGCACAGTCGGCAAATCAAGCACGCGGCGATCGCCCAGGAATTGTCGCAGGTAGCGCCGCACGGCGCCGCTCTCCGGTCGCGCCGGGGAACCAACATTAACCAGCAGGAGTCCGGTTTTCTGCATACGGACAGGGCAATGCAAGCAGCAGCCCCTGTCGTGCTGGAAAGGCGACAGGGATGCGCAAGGGCGGCGGTTTTTCGCTGGCCACAAGGCCCGTTTGCGGCCAGCCTGCTCCAGTCATGAAAGATGTTGTCTCCAGGCTGAATGAAAAGCTGTCTCAAACTCTCAAGCAAGTTACCAACAATCTTGCCGAACGATCGCTGGATAACGGTCAGATCTCCGTTGCAAAAATGGATGAGAATCAGGTCATCCACTATAACCTCGCTTATCACACTGCGGAAAGCAACATTGCCAACTATATGGGCGACTATGCCTGGTCGCAGGGCGGCGCTGTAGAACAGGACATGGCGCTGATCTTTGCCGGCGAGGCCTTGAATCGCCTGCGCGGCGAGCTTGCCGGACGGCAGCAGGAATATGGAATCAGCGACGGCGAGCTCAATGATCTTTTCAGCGCCGAAAACAACCGAGTGATCCAGGAAGCGCAAAAAGCGGAGCGCTACAATCAACTGGCCGAGGAAGCGCTGAAGGGAAACTTTGGGCTCAGCGGTCTGAACGAAGACCAGACAACGCTGCGCGATACCTTCCGGCAATTTGCCGACGAGGTCGTCGCGCCACGCGCCGAGCACGTCCACCGCCACGACGATTTCGTTCCCGATGAGATTCTCAACGGTCTGGTCGAAATGGGGGCCTTTGGCATCACCATTCCAGGTCAGTACGGCGGATTCCTGGACGACTACGGCAACACCGGTATGATGCTGGTAACCGAGGAGCTATCACGCGGCGGACTATCGATTGCCGGATCGCTGATCACCCGGCCCGAAATCCTGAGCAAAGCGCTGCTGAAAGGCGGGACGGACGAACAGAAGCAAAAGTGGCTGCCCGCTCTGGCGGCAGGCGAGCGCATCAACTCCATCGCCGTAACCGAGCCCAATTTTGGCTCCGATGTCGCTGGCATGAAAGTGGCCGCTGACAAAGTGGAAGGCGGCTGGTTGATCAACGGCGTCAAAACCTGGTGCACCTTTGCCGGCTATTCCGATGTGGTGCTGGTCCTGGCCCGGACCGAAAAGGATCTGGGGCTGAAGCACAAGGGTCTGTCCATTTTGCTGGCGGAAAAGCCGCGGGATAAGGGGCACAAGTTTGAGTTCAAGCAGGACAAGGGCGGTAAGATCGAGGGCAGCGCCATTCCTACCATTGGCTACCGCGGAATGCACAGCTTTGAAGTGAACTTTGATAACTACTTTGTACCGGACGAAAATCTGATCGGCGGCGAAAAGGGCCGAGGCCAGGGATTCTATTTGCAGATGGCGGGTTTTGCCGGCGGTCGCGTTCAGACTGCGGCGCGCGCCAACGGCGTCATGCAAGCTTCGCTGGAAGCTGCCTGCCGCTACGCCAGCGAACGCAAGGTGTTTGGTCGCGAAATTATGCACTACCAGATGACCAAATGGAAGATTGCGCGCATGGCAATGATCGTGCAATGCTCGCGCCAGTACAGCCTGCATGTCGCCCGCTTGATGGACGATCACAAGGGTCAGATGGAAGCGACGCTGATCAAGTTCTACGCTTCGCGCATTTCCGAATGGGTTGCACGCGAAGCGATGCAGATCCACGGCGGCATGGGCTATGCCGAAGAATATGCGGTATCGCGCTACTTCGTGGACGCGCGCGTCTTCTCGATCTTCGAGGGCGCCGAGGAAGTCATGGCTTTGCGCGTATGCGCGCGAGATCTTTTGAACCAGGCAGCGCCGGTGGCGCGCTGAGATAGATAGGCAGGCGGCCAAACAGGAGGACCCAATGGAGATGAGAATTGGTGCGGAAGTTGGTCTGAAGAAAGCAGCGGCGTACGAAACGCCGCGCGTCAAGCTGACGGAGAATCCGGCGGCCTTGCCGGGATCCGACCAGACAAACCGTCAGGCTGAGGAGTCCAGATCACAGTCACAAGCGCTGAAACCGACCGACGGCGTGCAGCGCTACCAGCTGCTGGGCAACACCATCAACATGCAGGCCTGAGACGCTACAGCGGGGATCGGCGCGGCGCGAAACAGAGGCGCCGCCCCATCCCCTGCCCCTTACTCGTTGTAGAAAAGCTCGATCAGGTGACCGTCCGGATCGGAAATCAGCAGCGACTCTCCGCCGTCGATGGCAATCGGTCCTTTGATAATCTCGATACTTTTTTCTTCCAGCTCCGCGATGGCGTTGGTAAAATCATCCACATCAAGAATGAAAGCCAGGCTGGTTTCGCCCGGATTCTTCACTGCCGCGCGGTAGCCGCTGATCAGGTTCAGTCGAACGTAAAACGGGTCCAGGTGCAGCAGAGCAAATTTGTCGCTGCGCTCCGCAAGGTCGAAATCAAGCACGTCCTGGTAGAAAGCAATTGCGCGATCAAGATCTGAACTGCCAAGCGAGATGTGGTGCAGTCCTTCGAGAAGTATCATACCGGTCCTTTCCTTGCGCTCCAGCAGCAACGCCAGGTCGCCGCACGGAGGGTCAGATTTGGCATCCTGGGCGCCAGGGGCAACTGATTTATGTAGCGCTGCACAGCAGAGCCATTACAGGCGGGCAAGGATGCCGCCGGCCGACTCTCAAGCCCGGCGATTTTTCGTCGAAGTAGGATACATGAACCGTCGTATTCTCCGACGCCTGCTGCAAAGCAGCCTGTGCCTGGCCCTCCTCAGCCTGGCCTCCGGTTCAGCTCGCGCCCAGAGCGCAGGCGACGGGTCTGCGCCGGATGGCGAGGCGCGCTTATTTCAATTCAAACTTGATCCCGGCGACACGTTGAGCGTCGACAAATACCAGTATATCCGCATATTTGATGGCTTCAACTGGATCTCCAGAGAAGAGAAGAATCGCATCGTTCTGCGCGTTCTGGAGCGCGCCGAAAACGGCGATGCCTCGCTGGAGGGCGACTTCGTCACCTACAGTCGCGAACCGCGGCAGACCGGAGAGTTTCGTCGCGATCGCGACTTTCATAGCAAATTCATCATTGGCGTCAATGGGCAGTATCGCGTAGCCGACGCCTATACGATGCCAAACTTGCGCAGCCTGCCCGGCTTTCCTGATCGCGCCTTGCAGCCGGGCGAACGCTGGACTGCGCCGGCGATGGAAGTGCTGGATATCAGCTCGCGACGCATGAGCGTCCCGGTTGAGGCTGAATACCAGTATCTGGGCCAGGCCCCATTGACCATGCCGGATGGCGCTGTACGTCAGCTGGATCGCATTGCCTACCAATACAGTTACAGTGCGCCATCCAATTTGCCGGGAGTGCGCAGCGTGACTGGCGTATCAGCCTGCCAGCTCTGGTTTGATGTAGCCGCCGGAACCCCCGTGTTTGACGCCAATCGATTGGTTTATAGCTTTCATATGATCGATGGCAGCGTTCAAGAGTTCCATTTCAGCATTGATAGTTGGTGGAAAAAGTCGCGCACTGCCACAAACGAGGAGCGCAGCCGAATCGCCGATGAGATCCGCGCCGGACTGCAGGGCGCCGGAGAAGACATTCAAGTGCGCGCCGGCGACGAGGGTGTTACTCTGGAGCTGAGCGACATTCTATTTGATCACAACAGCGCGCAGTTGAGTCCGCAGGCGCGGCAAAGTCTGGCGCGCATTGCTGAGGCCCTCCAACGCTACAGCGATCGCGAGGTCCGAATCAGCGGCCACACTGACTCGACGGGCAACGCCGACTACAATCTGCGTCTCTCCGAAGGCAGGGCGCGCTCTGTGGTGCGTGCACTGCAGCAGGAATTCAACGTAGATCCGCGCCGACTTTCCTACCGTGGCTATGGCGAAACACAGCCCGCGGCCTCCAATTCGACGCCGGAAGGTCGGCAGCGCAACCGTCGGGTCGAAGTGCTGATCGTAACCGATTGATCCGCTCAGGTCGAAGCGCCCAGCAGTTCTAGCACCCGACGAGCGGCACGATGTTGTGGATCCTGTTGCAGCGCCTGTTGCAAGAGCTCACGCGCTCGTGCGCTCTGCCCCAGCAGACGATAGCAATCCGCCAGAGTGACGAGATTTCCAATTCGTAGTGGCTGGAGCCCGAGTACGCGCTCGCCGGCGTCGCGCGCTCGTTCAAATTGTCGCATTTGCTTGAGCGCCATAGATAGTTGGTACCAAAAGTCGGCGCTGTCCGGCGCAAATTCCAGACATTGCTCCAGAGCTTCGGTTGCCGTAGCGTAGTCCTTGCGCTGGTAAGCCGCCCCGGCCAGCATTTCAGCTGGGGACATGTCCGATTCCGGTCGGCGCATGGATTGCAACAGCAAATCACGCGCTGGCTCGTACTCGCCTGCATCCAGAAGCTTGCGGGCTTCCAGCATATCTCGCTCCGTCGAGAGTCGTCCCGCGTTTTCGTGAAATGCAATGCGAATCAAACTGAAATCGTCAGTGATTTCACCGGCCTCCTTGACTCTACGAACTATGGCCTCCAATTCGCCAGCGCTCTGTTCGACTATGCGGCGAAAAAGCTCATGGTCTTCATTGATTACTCTTTCGCCGCCGGCCTTGCCCCCCGATATCTCGACATCGTCCCGCCCGTCGCTGCCGACGAGGACAATATCGCCCTCGGAAAGCTGCCGCTCAATTACCTGAAACGGGAACTCGGAAGGCGACCCCAGTTTTCGCAGCATCAGCTCTTCTTCCAGAAATTCGGCGCGGCCTGCACGATAGACAACCGTCCATGGGTGTTCGGCGTTGAAGTAATACATCTGGCCGCTTTGCTCGTGCACGAGGCCCAGTACGCAGGAACAGGTCATGCTGCCATCGAAGGTCCGAAAAACGCTATTGAGTTCGCGATATGTTTCCTCCAGCCAGGAGCGCGGATGCACGGCCAACACGCGGTCGCTGCTGGCCGAACGAGCCATGATATTGTTGAGTGCGGTGCCCATCACGATGGCCCCGCCGGCGCCTTGCATCGACTTGCCCATGGCGTCCGCATTGCAGAACATGATATAGCGGTCGGGACGCTCCGGATCGCCAAAACGCAAATTACCCGTAACGCAAATGTCCCCGCCCAATTCGGAGTGTCGCTCGCGGAAGCTGAAGTGCTTTTTCTGCTCCAGAAACATTTCAGTTTGTACCAACTGACTCTTGTTCCAGTTGGTCATCAGCGGTCGCAGGATCAAAGAAGTGAGGAAGTAGTCGCCGTCCTGCTGCCCCTTCAATTGTTGTACCTGTTGCAAGGAGTTGGAAAGCTCCAGCGTCCGTTCTTTGACCTTTTCCTCCAGCGTTTCGGCGTAGAGTTGCAGCTGCTGCTTCCCCTCCAGGATGCTGCGAACCATCTTGTTAAAGGATTCCGAAAGGTAGCCTATTTCATCCTGCACCAGTACCGGAATGCTGACCGTCAGGTTGCCGGTATTTACTTCGCCCACTCCTTCCAGCAGCGTGTTCAGCGGACGGACCAGGTTGCGCGAAAAGAACACTGGATACAGGCCAATGATCATCACCGCCAGTGCCAGAGTAATAAAAGATATCAAACGCGCCGACTTGTCTTGGAAGCTACGGTAGTCCAGGTAAGGGAAGCCAACTTCCAGTATTCTGCCGTGGGCGCTGTCTTCGATGTGAAAAGCATAGTAAAGCTGCGTCCCATGAAGGTCCAGCCAGCGCGGCAATCGCCGTTCAAAACTGCGTTCGGAGAGCGACTGGAACATCGACCTGCGCGCTGCCTGCAGATCCAGGTCAAAACCTTCGCGCCGGAAGAGGGTGCGCGGCGCGCTGCTTAAGGTCGCGCGCATCGGCATTTCCAGGATGTAGGCGGCTCGACTGTTCTCGTCGGGCGTAGCAAAGCGATAGTTGCGCGCCTCCTGAATGTGCATTTGATCATAGTTTTCGTCGCTCTGGATGCCAACTACAGTGGCCAGCAACTGCACCACCAGCAGGATGGTTACCAGTGAAATACCAACAATCTTAGTCATAAAGGACGTTCGCTCAACGGCATTGTTGATAAACACGATCGTTATGGCGAAGTATCCAAGCAGGGTCGACGCTACAAAGATCCATTGAAACCAGAGGTAGCTTACCCGACCGTTTTGAAAAAGCGCATTGGCCAGGCCGGGGATGAAGGTGGGAATGAGTAGTGCTACGCTCATCTGGATGAGCGCTCGCCGCTCCTCGCCTTTGAATTGCAGCGCCTTGCGAATGGTGACAACGACGAACCAGAGCACGATGCCCATGATTGCAGCTGCAACCCGGGCGCCATACTCATGCGGATAGTTGAAGATCTGGCCCTTGAAGTCAAATTGCGGCGCAATCTGTAAGGCGCGAAATGCGAAGTCGACGGTTAGCAATACGGACGCGGCAATCAAGATTCCCAGAACGATTCTGGATTCTTTGCGATGGATGTTGCGCGGGTAGGAATAGCCAAGCTGCACCATGGATACCAGCGGGGTAAAGGCGCCCGGAATGGTAAGGAATCGATGGAAGGAGGCGATTGGAGCGGGTAGTACGGCGGAAAGGAAGAAGCCGAGGTCCAGCACAAAGGCGCCCAGATAGAGGATGGCCAGAGCCGTGGTGGCGGCAGTCTTGTTTTTCAAAAAGGCAAGATAGGTAAATAGCAGAATGGTGAAAATACAGCAGACCAAAGTACCAATGGCCCAGGCGTTGAAGTAAAGCATCGACACAGACAGAATCCCATGCCGCGCATCGACATCGGCAACTCAGTTTTTGGTCGAATCAGACTGGAAATGGAAGCTGCAAATTGGCGGCAGTTTGCTGACCGGCGCGACGGGCAAGGTCCCCGGCTGGCGCATTGAAGGGGCCTGGCCTTGGCGCCAGCGTTCGCGTCACAAGCACCCTCTTCCCTGCGCGCTCCGCCAGTTCCAGTTTCAGCCGAAAGATCTCATCACTTTGCGTTTGCAGGGCTCGCGCCAGGCCATTCCAGAGGCGCAGCGGACCACGCCGCACCCGAAGGTCATCAGAATTGACCACCAGATGCACTACAATCAGATCAATATCAGGTTCATCGATCCACGCATCCAGCGGCGCCGGGTCAGCGATGCCGCCATCCCAGAAATCCATGCCCTGCACGCGACGCGCCCGAAACAAACCCGGAACTGCGCAGCTGGCCAGCGTAAATTCCGCCAGCGGACCGCTGCGCACACACTCCGATCGACACTCGCTCAGATTGGCCACGGCAATGGCCAGCGGGATCTTACAATCTTCAATTCGTCCGCGGCCCAGAATGCGGTGCAGTGCGTCGAGGGCGCGATGACCTGCGATCAATCCCGTTTCGTGGGCGCCATAAAGCGCGCGCAGCGCCCGCCAGCCAGCGCCCGCTTCCAGAAAGGAATTGCGCACCAGGTTCTGTCCGGGTCCGCTGAAGGCCTGCTGCAGATCGCCGCCGCTGGCATAGACTGCCGCTACCAGCGCGCCAGCCGAAGCGCCAGATACGGCTGCTGGACGAATGCCTCGCTCTACCAGCCCCTGCAAAAATCCGGCGTGCGCGTAAAATCCAAAGAATGAAGAATTCATGCACAGGGCAAGTCGCGGTCGAGCTACGCTCATCACGGTCTAGCGCTCCGATCATCGGCGTCGCTGACAAGCACATCGTCTGAGCGCTGCATTTTAGAGCCTTTTGGTTGTCTGCCAGCCGCCCTTCATTTTTTTGACCGGAGTCAAGCTAGAATGGCAAACGGAAGCTCAGGCCAGGAATATGACTGTAAGCAAGATCACTGCTCGAAATGCCGATCGGCACATGCTCTACCAGGAGGCCGTGCAGAACGTCGAATTCGAAGCCGGAATGATCGCCCGTATCTATCGCAAGTTGCGCGGAAAAGATGCGCAGTCTTTGAAAGAGGACTTTTGCGGTACATTTGCCCTGGCCTGCGAATGGATTCGTCGCGGCAAAATGCGTTCGGCGGTCGGCGTGGACCTTGATGGCAGCGTTTTGCAGTGGGGCCGCAAACACAACCTGTCCGCGCTGAACGCCAGCCAGCAAGAGCGTCTGCAGATCGTGAAGGCCAACGTTCTTGATGTCAGGCAACCGCAAGTTGATATTGTTGGCGCGTTTAACTTTTCTTACTGGATCTTTAAGACGCGGGCCGAATTGAGCGCCTACTATGTGAATTGTCTGAAATCGCTGAAGCGCGACGGCATCCTCGTCCTCGACGCCTTTGGCGGCGCCCGCGCCCACACGGAACAGGAGGAGCCGCGACGCTGTAGCGGATTCACCTACGTTTGGGAACATGCCCACTTTTCGCCGGTTACGCACGATATGGAATGCCGCATTCATTTCAAATTTCGCGACGGAACGATGATGCGCAATGCCTTCAAGTACAGCTGGCGACTCTGGTCGCCGGCGGAGATTACCGAATTGCTGCTGGAAGCCGGCTTCAAGGAAGTGCGGCACTATTTTGAGGGGACTGACCACAAGACCGGCGAAGGCAACGGCGTATTCCGCGAAACTTCCGCCGGCGAATCAGCGGAGTGCTGGATCGCATATATTGTCGCCCTGCGCTGATGGCGACGACCGCTCGCCGCCGCGGCCGATAGCGCGGTAGTCCCCGGGCCGCCTCGCCTGCAGCGACTGTCAGAACAGGAATAGATACAAAATGCCGGCAATGCCTGCGATGCCGACAATCGCCAGCATCACAAACAGGGGCCAGCCAAAAATAGAACGATCGATCATCGAAGCGGAGCGACCTTGCGACTTTGCTCCCTCCGCTAGTTTGACCTTCAAATTGAGGTTTTCTTCCCGCACGTAGGCTTTGTGACCGCCCGGCAAATCGAAGGTGACCAGCATCTCGCCGCTGCCGCGCACGGTGGAAATTGTTCGCACGGAAGCTGTAATCTCCGGCGGGCCCTCCAACTTGTCGAGTCCTTGCATCTGAACATAAGAGACTACTTGCGGATGTTTCATCTCCGCAAAACGCAGCCGCACGCGATCGCCGATGCCCAGGCGCTGCACAGGCTGGCCCATGAAGGGAGAGATTACAAAGAGTCCGCGCATATGACCGCTGAGGTCCTCAACAGGTCCGCTCGGCCCGGCGGATTTCGTTTTGGCCTCGGCAGGCGCCGCAGCCTTTTCGTCGTTTTCCTCTGACGCGGCGATCTGAATGACCACGTTGTGTTGCCCCAGCGCCACTTCCAGTTCGGCGCCCAGCTCATACTGCAATCCGCCCAGGTCGCCATTTTGCAGGCGTTGAACCAATCGCTCCACCCACTCGATGTTCTTGAAATGAACCCCTACGTAGCGCTGGATGTCCTGGGTTCGCTGAGCGTCCGCCTGGCCGCCGAAGACCATCGTCTTGGTCCAGGCCGTCATCTCACGAAATCCCAGATTGAGATCAACAGCAGCGAAATCGCTGGCGTCGCCGGCCACAGCGCAGACTTCGGTGATCGCCTTGCCGCCCGGATGCAAGAGCAATCCGAAGACGTAGAAGAATCCATCAGCCGCCGCTACACGAGCCTTGATCGACATACCTGCGCTCATTTCCCGTTTCCTCCCTGCCCGGCGCGTTGGATCCAGGCCAGGGCCTCGCTGGCCCGAAGATTGGGCCGCCAGCGAAGCGAACCGCGCGCATTGAAGTAGCCGCTCTGGATCAGTCTCATTCCTGAAGTCTCCGCAAAGTCCTCAAAGTCTTCGACGGAAAAAAATTGCACGTTCGGACTCTGGTACCACGGCTCTGCGGCTCTTCCCAGACGCGGGCTGCGACCATTGAGACCCAGCTGCAGCCTCGCCTGCCAGAATGCGCAATTGTGATAGCCAACTACCACATTTGCGCTCACCCGAAAACTTTCGGCCAGGACTTGCTGCGGCGAGAGCAGTTCCTGGAAGGTTCCAAGAATGCAAATGCAGTCGAAGGCATCATCCGGGTATTGATCCAGCCCGTCGAGAATATCGCCATGGTGGACTATCAATCCGCGCTCTACGCAGCGCGCAGCCATTTCCGGATCCTTCTCCACGCCTTCGCCGCGCGTTTGTTTTTCGCGATTGAGCCGTTCCAGAAATTCGCCGTCGCCGGTACCCAGGTCGAGAACTCGCGAATGTCGCGGAATCCAATCAACCACCATGTTGTACAGATGCTGATTCATCGTTGCAGACGTCAGCGACCGGGTTGCCTGGAGTAATTTTGTTGCAGATAGTTCGACACAATCCGGTTGAAGGCCGGATTCTCAATTAGAAAGGAATCGTGGCCATAGGGCGTGCTCAAATTGACGTAGCTGGCGGAACGATTGGAACGTTTTAGTGCGCGCACCATTTCACGCGATTGCGAAGGGGGATAGAGCCAATCCGATTCAAAGGAAACAACAAGGAATTCGGCTGCGCCCCCGGTAAATACAGCCGCCGGCGCCTGACCCTCCAGGATATCGAACATATCCAGGGCCTTGGTGATGTAGAGGTAGCTGTTTGGATCAAAACGGCGCACAAAGCTTTCTCCCTGGTGGTGCAGGTAACTTTCCACGGAAAAAAAGGCCGGGAAGAGATCTTCAGGCGTAGCCGGACGCTGCAAGCGGCGTCCGAATTTGGTGTGCATGGAGTATTCGGAAAGGTAAGTTACGTGGCCGACCATCCGCGCCACTGCAAGGCCATGCTCTGGACGAGCGGCGTCATAGTAGGCGCCGCCCTGCCAATCCGGATCAGTAAAAATCGCCTGCCGACCGACTTCGTTAAAGGCAATCTGCATCGCCGAATGCGCCATGCAAGAAGCTATCACCACAGCATGGCCAATGCGCTCCGGATAGTCCACCGTCCAGGTCATAGCCTGCATACCGCCCATCGACCCGCCGATTGCGGCAAACACGCGTTCAATGCCCAGTTGATCCATCAGGGCTGCTTGAGCGCGCACCATATCGCGAATCGTCACCGGCGGAAAGCGCATCGCATAGCGTTGGCCGGTGCGCGGATCAATGGAGGCTGGACCGGTACTGCCGCTGCATCCGCCCAGAACGTTGGTGGCGATCACATAGAATCGATCTGTATCTATGGTTTTTCCTGGTCCGACATGATAATCCCACCAACCGGGACGACCGCTTTCGCGATCCATGCCGGCCACGTGTGCGCTGCCAGAGAGGGCGTGACAGATCAGGACAACGTTGTCGCGGGCCGGCGACAGCTGGCCCAGCGTCATGTAAGCAATTTCGATTTCGGGAAACTCAAATCCGCTGGAGGTGCGAAAGTTGACAATGCGCGCGGTCTGGATTTCGGTAAAGCCCAGCGACGAAGAATAGCCGGCGATGCTCTGATCCTGAAGATCCCTGCTTTCGATACTTTCAGACTGACTCTGCATCGCGGGCGACGCCTGACTCCACGCACCGAGCAATGCGCGATATGCGCCGCAAGATACAAGCCAAAAAAGCCGGCCGCTTAGCTGCGCCCGTCAGCCGGCGATGGCAGCCAGTCCGGACGCTCAAAAAAATCATCGGCGGGTTCGGAGGGTCGCTCCGCATTTCCATAGCTGGATTTGATAGTTCCCGGAACAAACCAGCCCTGCTCATAGCGAGAACTAGATTCCAGAAAATAGGGCGCGCAGATCGCCGCAAGCTCAGGGTGGACCAGGAGTACATCGAACATGCTTTCTTTACGTTCATCTCTCCAATAGTTCGCCGCACGAAAGGCTCCTTCCTGTTGCAATCGTAGATCAAGTTCGCCGATTGCAGGGCTCAGCAATTGTACAGCAATTCCGTCGGCCAGGGGATGCAATTGGACGCCCGGACCTGCAGCCAGCGCCAGGCGAAGATACCACCCGCGCACGCCTTTGCTCTCTCGCGCCAGGCGGCAGCGAGTTGCAAAGTCGCGGGTGCGCATCGCAATAAATAGCAATTCCAGCAGCGCTCGTCGCTCGACCATTCCCCACGAAACTTCGGCCGCTTCGCCATCAAGCAAACGCCACGCATAGCCGCGAACGCCGCGAAGTTGATAGGAAAAACCGCCGGCCTGCAGCCATTCGCGCACTTGTTGACAGAACTGCCGGTATTCGCGATCGAGATCGCTCAGCTCGCCCTCCGGCAGAGCAGATAAGCTCTCCTGAATTCCGGCACAGTAGAATGCCAGACAGATGTATCGCCCCTGTTCCGCTGTTGCCGTCGGTCGCTCCAGCAAGCGTTCCGCCGTCGCCGCCGGAAATTCAGTGCGCAGGTACAAACGCAATCGTTGCTTCAGCTGATCATGGCGCAGCTGCGTGCGAGCGCCGACCAGCCGTGCGGCGCTCCATCGCCCGACCAGCTGAGCGATGCGCAGACGGGCGCCCAGGGCAAGAATTGCAATAGCACAAAACCCAAGCAACGTGACAATATCCCGTTCACCGGGCAATGTTTGCGATTCCAGCAGACGATATGCGACAAGCCCCAGCGAGAATAGGGTCGCATACCAGAGGCAGCGCGAGACAGCAGAGAGGTCCATTACCAGGGCAAGAGCCGGCGCAAAACGCAGCAAGGCCAGGGCTGGATAGCGATAGGCGGCAACGAGGTAGATCGTCAGCGGCAAGCCAACGACAATACGCAAGGCGTAGCGCCATTGCGCCCGGCCTACGACGCCCGGTCGGCGCCAGCGCGATAGCAACAGGTCCAGCAAAAACTCGATCAAGCCGCCCAGGGCCAGCACCTTCCAGGAAAAGGCGCCGCTGCCGCCTGCCAGCACGTACAATAAGAATCCAGAGAGTAAGGGCGTCAGCAGAATAGTCAGACTGAGCTGCAATCGCCAGTCGGCTGCGCTCTGGCGCCAGCCAGCGGCCGCGGGCCGCCTACTGCCGGACAGCGCCGACATAGATCTTTCGAGCGCCTGCGGCGCGCGCCAGGTCCAGCAGTTCGACAACCTTTCCATAGTCGGCGTCGCGGTCAGCATGCAAGGCAACGGCAGTTTCCGGCGCCGCAGCAATCCGTTCGCGAACCGTCTTACGCAATGCTTCCAGCGACAGCGCCTTGCCCTCCAGGTAGAGGGCGCCGCCACGGTCCACGCCAATTGTGATTCGTTGCGCTGGCCGCGGGTCCGTTTGTGAAGCGCCTGGCAAATTGATATTCAGTCCCGAGGAAACCAATCCCGGCGCCGCAATCATGAAGATGATCAGCAACACCAACACAACATCAGTAAATGGAACGATATTGATCCCACTGAAGAGAGCATCGCCCTGCAATCTCTCGCGATAACGTACCATAGCCCTTTGCAATCCTCAGGAACGCGCCGCAGCGCGTGAAGCAAGTCCGCTTTTCAATCGACTGGCCGCAATTTCCATCTGCAGAACCATATCACTTACGCGCTTGCGAAAGTAGTTGTAAGCGATGGTTGCCGGTATTGCAACAAAGAGGCCGGCTGCTGTGGCAATCAAGGCCTCGGCGATGCCCGCGTTGAGCTGATTCATTCCTGCGGTTTCGCCGCCAGCGCCGGCGCCCAGACTCAAGAATGCGCGGATGATTCCAAGCACGGTGCCAAGCAGTCCAATATAGGGGCTGACGGTGCCCAGGGTTGCTTCGATGCCCAGGTAACGCTCCATCTCCGGTAATCGCTCCGCAATCGCACGACTGCGCACTTCTTCGTAGCCGCCAGGATCGGTTGCCGGATGGGGCGCGGCCAGACACTCGGCCAGCACATAACCAAGAGGATGACGACGCAGCGCTGGATCCTCGGAAAGCGATGCCGCACTGACCCCGCTATCCAGCCGATGCAGGGCTTCGCGCGCTACCTCCGCCGGATCCGCCTTCCGAGCATTAAAATAGACGGCTCGCTCCACAATGACGATCAGCGATACCAGAGAGCACAGAAGTAAGACGATAAGGGCCGGGCCGCCCGCAGAGATCAGCCCCGACCAGGAAAAAAATTCGGCCATCGCGGCTAGAGCGCCAGCCAGGGCGTTGCTCGCAACCGATTTCAGCCGCGAAATTTCTCAATCAGCTCCCGAACACGGAGCTCACAGGTCCCGCAATTCGTGGAGCAATCGGTCAATTCCTGAACGCGTTCAAAGGTCGAGGCGCCCGCTTCGACCACCTGGCGAATCCGTTCTTCGGATACACGCCGGCAGATGCAGACCATTCGCGGGCGTAGCAAGGCATTGAGTGCGGCCTGATCCATGCAATCCCAGAATAGCCGCCAGGCCAGCGCTTAGCAATCGTTTCCGCAGGCAGATCCCCCCGCTGACTGCAATTCAGACGGCCGCCCGGAGCTCGAAGACAAAAAAAACCCCGGCGAAAAACGCCGGGGTTTCTGCTTTCGAAGCACTCAGTCGATCACGGATAGGTAATCGACTCAACTTGCGAGGTGTTCACGCGCTTTACGCCATTGGGCGTATGCACTACGAGAACCGCGCCGGTCTGAGCAATGACCGCTCCGGTCAGCTGGGTTCCGTCTTTGAGGTTCAGGGTCTCCAGTCGGTTGTAGTGCTGACGGATTTCCTGCTCATTGTTCAGCTGCGTCTGAGAAGCTTGCTGCTCAATCTGATTGAGCACGACTTCTTGCTTCTCGTCACGGTCGCGACGCAGATCTTCCACAGCGGATTGGTCGCCGGAGGCCAGTCGGCCTACGATTTCAGAATCCACCGTGATCAGCGTTGCGCGCTCGGCCATCTCATCAGCGCTAACCGGCGCCTGCTCAACATGCACCGCAGCCTGAACTTGCAGGGCTGCCTGCAATTGCTGGTTAGCGGCCGGCGCGGCAGTATTCAACTGACCGGCTTCCGCGCTTTCCAGACGCTCGTTCGCAGCCAGGACGCCTTGATTGACGCGCGGGTCCAGCGTCGCTTCGCTGTTGTCCTCTACGACAACCTCATGCTGCTGTGCAATCTGTTGCATATTGCGCAGGTTCTGGTCGCCATTGATCTGGTCCTGTGACAGATTTTCCAGCGCAGCAATGCGCGGGGATACTGCCACACGGCCATCAAGAACGCGCACGCGCGGCGACTCGCCCTCTACCGCATCAACGGTGAAGGTTGTTCCGCGCACACCGGCGATTGCCGTCGGCGTAGTAACGCTGAAGTTCTCGCTGCCGGAGGTGCGTTTCACGGAGGCCATCAGGCTGCCATGCTGCATGCTCAGGCGAGTGTCGGCGCTTCCTTCGCCGTAGAGCTTCGCAATCGTCACAGTGGTGAAGTTCTTGATTCGAACTGCACTTCCGCTCCGGGTCTGCAGGTCTACGGTGCCGTTGGTCGTTTTGATGGTGTCATTTTCATTCACCACCATGCCAACTTTCGCCTGCATCTCATTCTGTCCCCTGACAACTACCGCTTCGCCGCTGGCGAAAACAATAATCATGGAGCGCTCGGCAGTCTGCGAATCGTTCTTACCGCAATTCAACGCCGCCGCGCCCACGGCCAGGGAGAGAATCAGGCCGGCGAAGGCTACTGATTTCAGTCGCATTCTCATCGGTTTTCTCTCCTTAACTTCAACTAGAAGTCCATTCATCTTTCACTCCTCATTGTCTGAGAGGCCCCTCACTCGGCGAGGAGGACCTCTTTCACCTCGTCCGCTGAAAGGACAAAGCTTCGACCTTCTGTCTCGATAAACATCCTGCGACCGACTTGAGACACAATCAGGCCGCGAATTTCCTGTCCATTGTTCAGGATGATTCTATTGTACTCCCGCTGACGCTGTTCGCGCGCCTGACGCAGGACACTGTCCACAGAGGCGCCGGTTGCAACCAGCGCTGGTCCATCGCCCTCCAGGCGGCGGGCCAGATCATCCAGCTCGCGCTCATCCACGAATTCGGGATCTTCACTCTGGCCGACGGCCGGCGCACTGCTGGCCGATGCAACCTCGGCAACCTCATTTTGACCCAGGCTCACAGCCTGTGTCGGCGCGAGGGAGGGACGCACCTCAACGGCGCCGCGCACGACATAGATTTCTGTAGCCCTCCCATCTGTGGACACACGGAAGCTGGTGCCGCGCACTCCAGCGATGGCCGTAGGCGTGCGGACATTGAACTCATCGCCCTGGTTCAGCCTTTCCACGACGTTCAGCAGACGCCCGCGATGCAGCATCAGTTCATCTACTTTGCCCCTGCTTGACTCTCTGGCCAGGGCATCCATGGACAAGCGCGAATTGGCGCTCAGGCGAATTACGGTTCCGCCTGGAAGTCCAAGGTCAGCCGCCGATTCCGGGCCGGTGACGATCCAGTCTCCGGCCCGCAGCCTCGCGCCCTGCGCCAGCGGCTGTCCGCCTTGCAGCCATTCAGCCTCAGCTGCGCCACGTTCGGCCAGCGGCTGAGCAGCGGGTCCCTGAAGGCCAATGGCCTGTCCGCGAACGCCAAGAACAATCGCCTGGTTGCCATTTTCCGGGACGCCCTGTTTCAAAGAGAAGTTCCAGACGGCGAGCCCAATGCCGCTGCAGACAACCAGAGCCGCAGCGACAGCCAGCCAGGGTCTGAAGCTACGGTTCGTAGAGGAAGCACGCAGGATACGACGAATCTCCACTTCCGAAAGCGGAACCTGCGGCGCAGCCTGCAGCCATTCAGCCTGGAATTCCGGCATACGCGGAATCGAGGGCGTCCTGCGCAGCAGGCGCTCGTAGGGCTGGAACTCTTTATCTTGCGTGCTCATCTGGCAGGCCCTTTGCGCCAATCTCTGAAAGAGTTAACGGCGGAGGATCGAATGTTTTGCAACATTTCCGGGACTGCAAAGGCCTTGTTTTGTCCCATTTCAATCAGCTCCCTGACTCCGGACGAAGGCCTCGTTTGCGACCGGCCTGGATCAGGCTCTGCTGCGCCTTCTGCACCAGACGGGAAGCCGTAGAAACAGATACATCCATGACTCCAGCTATGTCTTCGAGGCGCATATCCAGTTGAAAGCGCAGGATTAGCACAGTCCGCTGGTCCTCAGCAAGGCCTTCCAGCAGCTCCTGTAAGAGGCGGTCGTCGAGCTGGTTCTGGATTCGATTGAGAACTCCGTCCGCGACATCCGCAGTGCGCGCCTTTGCCGACGCAGGGCCGCTTTCGTAGCCCTCCACCAGGTCCACCTGGCGATTGTAGAAACGGCGACTGTGATTGATAAGCATATTCCGGGCAATGCGGAACAGGTACATCCGGCATTGCTCGTCCTCCGGCAGTGGCCGGGTCTGATAGATGCGGACAAAATTAACAAAGGCATCCTGGATCAAGTCCTGAGCGGCGCCCTCGTCGCGCAGCGATCGATACACATACACATAGAGATCCCGCTGGCACGCGCTGTAGATGCGGGCGAAGCTCTCTTGTAAGTCCGACATGCGTCTGCTGCGCATCCAGCGGAACAAGCTACGCCAGGCGAACGAAGGCCTGCATGCGGCGTATCCGGATTCCACAATCAGGCTGCTTCGCGTGGTGCGCTTCCGCAGCGATCGTAGCCAGCGGGTCGTGGACAGGGATTGTTGCAACTCCGGCGCCAGCTGCCGGAGCCAGGCTGGCTCTGCAGGACGGACGAGGCAGCAGCAGTGTTACCTGGCTTCGCACCGCAGGCGAAATCGACACGCCTGATGGATTGCTTCGGTATCAATTTCTGGCAGAATCCAGGGAAGCAATCAAAAAAGGGTCCCACAGCGATCGCCCGGCGCTGGGGACGATGCTGCTGCACGGTCGGATTCTGGAGCTTCTGATTGGATGGCGGTCTTTTGCAGAGGATCGATCGACGGCCTTTGCTGATGGCGCAAGCTTACGCCCGCAGCTTGCTGGCCCGCCGCTAGAACGTCGCCTCCCGCTGGCCTTTCTGGGTCGCAGCGGACTTGGCGGCGTCGTCGGCAGCCGGAGTTCAGCCGGAATCTATCTGGGCGGCAGCGGGGCCGACCTGTTTGCCCTGTGGCTCCCGGGCGAAAAGTTGGCCGCCCTCTACTATCAAAATCGACCGGCCCTTCCTGGCTTTCTCCTCGATGCGTCCCTGGAGGACGGATACTGGCAAGGATACGCGCGCATCGGCAGCGCCGATCGTAGTCCGCAGCGCAGCAATGATGAAACGGCGCCCGTGCACTGGCGCTGGCAGCTGGAAGCGGAACGACGTAATAGCTGGGACCGCAATGCTGAGAATCAATTGCGGCCGGGCAAGTCCGGCGGCGGCGTGGCCGCGCTGGACTGCGGCGAGCGCTGGCAGCTACTGGCGGCCGGGATCGATCGCAGCGCTCTACAAATGCGCATCCTGCGCAGTCAATTCTGGCTTCACTCGCTGGCCGAGGACGGTTGGTCGATCGGGCTGCGCGTGGGGGCCTTGCGCTGGCGCGATCTTGATGCGCCTGAAAGCTGGTCGGGTCGGTCGGCCAGCGGCGGCCCCTTGTTGCACTGGCGCAACGGAGCGCTGCAGCTGCAGCTGGGAATTGAAGCCGCACGGCAGCGTCAGGCGCGCGGCGAACTGGAAATCGCCTGGCGCCGCCGCAACTGGCATATCCGGGCGCGCCTGGCGCTGGCCTCGGCATCCGCTGCGCCAATGGATTTCCTGATCCTCCAGAAGGGATCGGGCGCCTTCAGCAGCATTGCCTATTACCCGCAAGCTCGCGCCGTCTTAAGTATCGAGGCTGGCATGGACGGCTGGGCGATGGAATGGAACGCCCAGGAACAGAACGACCGTCGCAGCTACGAGGCGCGCCTGGCCACAGAACTGCAATTCTGATCTAGAACCGCCGGATCAGACGCGGTAGACCTGAATGGCGTGGATGATCAGCGAGACTATTCCCGTTACTACGTAAATAACAACGATCGTGAATAGCCCGGCGGCGGAGTAGTCGCTGCCATAACGAAAGCCAACAAAGATCAACACAGCGGCAAGAAACAGCAGCACAATTGCCAGACGGGCCGGGGAAAATCGGCGCAGCCAGCTGCTCTGTGGCTTGGAGTAGCGGATCGTACTGACCATCAGGAAGGCCATGGCTACAAAGATCAGAGTAAGCACAGCCTCCGGCGCCGGAATCAGTTCCCCGAAGGCGATGGGCATCAATGCGACGATGGCGCCTGCCACCGGAGAAGGCAATCCGGAGAAGCTGTCGGAGCGATGGCTCACGTTGAAGCGCGCCAGGCGATAGGCTGCACAGGCCGGATAGATTGCCGAAAGAAACATCCCCGTCGGTATAACCAGGGTAGGTGAGATTTCGTAGTTCAGCCGGTGCAAGACAAAGGCGTACATGACCGAAGCCGGGGCGATGCCGAATGCACTGAGATCGGCCAGGCTATCGAGCTGTGCGCCCAGCGGCGAACTGGCATTCAGCAATCGCGCGGCAAAGCCATCGAGGCCATCACAAAGCATCGCCAGCAGGATGAAGCCAGCGGCCACAGTGATCACGCCCCGATTGCCATGAGAAGAAGCGGAAAGGAGGATTGCAAAGAAACCCAGGCTCAAATTGGCAAGGGTAAAGAGGTTAGGAACCCAGTTCAGTTTGATTCGCATGCGCGCCATGACACTCTCAACTCAGCCTGCGGGGACTTTTCCGAGATAGCAGCCAGGAATCAAATCTCTTTTGCTCGATACGCTGAAATCGAAGCCGGCAGAGCGCAGCCCGATCTGGCCATACATGCCCCCCAGCAGGGCGACCATGGCGGCATTGTCAGTGCATAAGTATCGCGCCGTGGGATAGACGATTTCCAATCCATCGGCGCGGCCCATCTCGTCCAGCGACTGGCGCAAGCGGCCATTGGCCAGCACGCCGCCCGAGGCCGCAATGACGGAGAGACCGGTTTTCCTGACTGCGCGCTGCAGGTTGCGCCTGACCAGATGGAAGGCCGTCTCCTGGAAATCGCGACAGATACGGCCCGGAACCTCGCCCTGCGCCATAGCGCGCATCGCCGCCGTCTTAATGCCTGAAAAGGAAAACTGAATCTCGCTGGCCGGCTGGTTGCGCAGCAATCGGCTAAAGAGCGAGTTTTCAACCCTCCAGGCGCCGGCGAAGCGATCATAGTCGGCGGCGGCCCGCTCGATCGCCGGGCCGCCTGGATAGGGCAAATTTACAATTGCTGCGATTTTGTCGAAGGCCTCGCCACAAGCGTCATCCAGGGTATCCGCAATCAGCTCAAGCTTTCCCACTCCATGAACGACGAAGATTGCTGAGTTTCCGCCGGAGAGCAACAGGGCCAGAAAAGGAAAGCGGGGCGCCCATCCTTCCAGCACCGGAGAGAAGATATGCGCCTCCAGATGATCGACTGGCCTCAGTTCTGCGCCGGTAGCCAGGGCAATTGCCTTGGCCGCCTGAGCGCCAACCATCAACGAGCCAACCAGTCCCGGCTGGACTGTAACGGCCACAAAGTCAAGGTCATCAAAAGATACTGCCGCCTGCTGCAGCGCCTGCTCTATGCAGTCGTTGATCTTTTCCAGATGGGCGCGGCTGGCGATTTCGGGAACAACGCCGCGAAAAGGTCGATGATCCTCAATCTGACTGTGAATGATGTTGGAGAGAACGCGGTTGCCGCGCAGTACCGCCGCCGAACTTTCGTCGCACGAGCTTTCGATACCAAGACCGATCTCGTCCATTGCCGCTGCCGGAGCGCTGCCCTCTCAGCAGTCAGGATGGCAATTTTGCTTCGCTATCGACGAATGTAAAAAATTGGTCGAGTGCAGCAAGACGCAATACGTTCAGGATCTCCGGACCCGCGCCCACCATGAAGAATTCTCCCCCGGACTTTTCCAGCATCTTCTTACGGAGGTGCGCCATCAAAGCAATTCCGGATGAATCCATATACTTGAGCTGGGTCAGATCGACTGCCAGGGAGAGTACGCTTGCACTTCCAAGGTACTCCTGCATCTTCCGTTTGAGCTCCCCGACGCTGTAAAGATCAAGCTGGCCATTGAGTGCGGCGATCGTGTGACGACCATTGGTCTTGACTGAAACTTCCATTTTGTCCTGTTTCGGGAGAATCGGGCTCCCTTGCCAGCAAAGCAAGTCTTTTCCCCATTCTGACGCAACACAATCTTGGCCTGGAATCAGCCATGCAATATGCCGATGACGCTGGCGCTCAAAAATTTGCGTTCCAGCTCCACTCCAGAACGTAATTCTCTCGCGTGCGGCTGATTGCGCCGCTGCCGCCCTCCCACAGGCCCCTTCCCTCTTCCATTCTCGCCTGCAGAGGCAACATTGCCGGCGCACGTCCCTGCAGCTCCGCCGCGATTGGATCAAGGGCTGCAAGCGACGGCGACGGGCGCAGGTTATCGGCATTGGCCGACGGCTGCCACAGCCAGAGGTCCACAACGTGCCAGGCATAGAGCAGAATGCCGGCAGCGCCAAGCAGTCGCTGGTTGTTCTGGTGACGCTGGAATTCTCCGCGGTACGCTGTATTGTAAAAAAAGATTACTGTGGGATCGCTTGCGGCCCGCTGACTGACCGCAACCGCGGCGCGGTACTCGATAAAAAAAAGACTCCATGCCAGCGCGGAGCCGCCAAGCATCGTGTAGCCCTGCAAATTTCGTCCGCCGCCGAGCTGATTCACGCCGGGCGCCAGCGCCCAGAAGTCCGGAAACTCGAATCCCGGCTCCTGGTGGGGCTCTACCACCAGTGCGGCCACTCCATCATCAGGCAGGGTCTGTTCATTTCCGCGCGAATCCTGGACCACCACCGCACCGGCCTGCACTCCGGTAACGACCCCCTCAATGTGCGTGTTTCCGCTCTGCAAGCGAACGCGAACGCCTGGGCTCAGGACTGAAGAGAATCGCTGGAACTCTTGAGCCCTGGTCAACTCTGCACTGGCCAGTTGTTCCATTGGGATGGTGCGCAAATTGGTGTATCCGTCGCCCTCGGCGATGACCAATTTGTTTTCGTCAACATCATGCAGGATTGCATCACAATGACGCTGATCTGAATCGCGCAGCTGGTAACAAACAGGCGCGCCGCTATAGCCCATCGTCAGGTTTTCGATTTCCGATCGAGGCACCAGGCGCTCGGCGCCGCTGGTATCTACAAAGACGACTCCCTCTTCCTTTTCTTCGACGTAGAAGCCGCTGATCGATTGACCGGAACGCAGCCGCAACAGATCTGCGGCCAGCGCGCCCGGCCAGAGCGCCGCCAGCAGCAGCCCGCAGAGTGCAGCGAGAACGCGGGCATCTTGCCATCTATGTTCGCGGCGCCGCATGAATGCAACCTACGGCAGAGAAGCTCGC
Organism: Leptospirales bacterium; assembly: GCA_019694655.1. NCBI lineage: Bacteria > Pseudomonadati > Spirochaetota > Leptospiria > Leptospirales > Leptospirales bacterium. The sequence continues at coordinate 71,888 of JAIBBN010000004.1, read as the reverse complement.
ACCTCGCGCAAAGCGGAAAGCTCCAGCAATTCATCCTCCGTCGCGCCGCCCATCAAGCGTACGCCAGCAGTAGAAAATTCAAGCCGCTTGATTCTCAGGCGCCGGCCATCCTGCAAGAGCACGGAGAGGTCGCCCTGCTCGTCGCTACATTGGACGACGGAAAACTCCGATGCGGGCGCCTGAGTAGAAAAATCGGCCTGGAAGACTGCACGGCCATTTTCGAAGCGGATCGCTTCGCCAAGCAGCAGGCGGCCGTCGCGCGTGCGCACCGCAATGGCCGGAGTCAAGGATACTGGCGGCGGTTCGCGAATCGCGGCCATCGATTGCAGGCCGCCAGTCAGATCAAGATCAAAGCCTGGCGGATTAGGCGGATCGCGCAGCGCCAGGTAGCCATTCAGATCTGGCGGCGATGGCTCTTGAACCTCGGCGGCAGCCGCCTGCTCACGAGCATCCTGAATTTGCTCGGCGGCTTCGTTGCGTAGCGCGCCCAGATCTGGGTTGTTTGATTGATAGATTTCTTGCAACACGACCGCACTGCGTTGCTCCGCCGCCGCGCTCTGCACTTCGCTGACGACGGCTGTATCGCCAATCTGGCGCGCAGTATTCTCGGCGAATTGCCGAGTTTCGCGGTCGCCTCCATAAAAGTGGCCAATCAGCAACAAGCGACGGTTGGCCTCTCGCACCGCCTGCGGATCGCGATTTTCCTGAATGATAGCGCGATAGCCCTGGATCGCCGGCTGCACCTTCCCGGTTTCTTCCTGCGAACGACGAAAACGATACTCATCCATTGGCGAAAGCGGACGCAGAGCTTCAAAGGCGCCAGCCGCCTGGTCGTAAAGGCGAGCGGCGAAAAAGGCGCGCGCTTTCTCCAAAGGAGACAGTTCCCGACCTTCAATTTCCGAAGCGCGTCGCTCATTCTCCTCGAGCAAGCGCAACAAAACAGCGGCGGTTTCGGCAAAATGTGTCCCAGGATGATCGCGGCGCACTCTTTCCAGCGCCGTACGCGCCTCGGCGCGCTTTCCCGATACTGCCAGACAGTAGCCTACGTGAAGCAGCGAGAAACCGTGCAGGTCCGGGGCCGATCCGGCCAGATCCGGAATCACCGATTGGTACTTCTCGGCGGCCGCGTCAAAGCGTCGATTGCGTTCAAAGAGAAATGCCAGTTTTACCAGAGCCAGTTGCTCCTGGTCCTGACTCAGACGCAAGAATGGTTTGAGCGAAGCCATGCGAACTGCGTTGACCGCGGCGAGACCGGCCAGCTGCACCGGCGTCAGCGATAGCTCCTCGGGATTGGCGGCGTTCATAATCGCCGACTCCATGACGTTCTTTTGCAGTTCGGAGCGAAAATCCGACTCGCCGGCGGTAAGCGATTTGAAGCGCTCCTTGAGCACCTCCGAAGAAAGTTCGTAGTTGAAAAGTCGGCCGCGCGCTACCTGGATGCGTAGATCAGCCAGCTTGATGCTAATGATCGCCTGGCTCATCAGGGCGAAGAATCCCGCCATCATCAGCGCCAGCGGTATGGCCAACCAGCGCGCCATTCACGGGATCTCCAACAGCAGGAAGCTCACATCATCGTGGTATTTTGTTACAAACGAAGTAAAGGCTGTCTGCAAATTATGCGCCGCTGTCGTCGTATCCAAACCGCGACCGGCGCGCAGCTGATCCAGCACGCGTTCGATCCCATACTGTTCGCCGTCGTCATTGACTGTTTCTATCAATCCGTCGGAATGGACAAAGATCCGGTCGCCGGATTTTGTATTGACCATGTTCGCTTTGTAGCGTACGCCATCCATCAAGCCCAGCGGCGGTCCATGTGATTTGATTTCGACCGTCTCATCCTCCGACCTTCCGGGCAGAAAGATCACATTGTTGTGGCCGCCATTCGTAATATAAGTCTTTCCGCCGGGTCCGATCAGCATGAATACGCCGGTTGCATAGTAGGACGTGTCCAGTCGTTCGGCGAGGTGTGCGTTGAGCGAGGTCATCACCTGAGCCGGATTCAGCTGGTGTTGCAAGGCCTCATCCAGGCTGAGAATTGTGATCGTCGTAATCAGTGCGGCGGACACCCCGTGACCGGCGGCGTCGGCAAAGAACACGCCGGTGTGACCGTCGCGGAGTTTGTAGAATTTATATACGTCGCCGCTTACCTGGCGCATAGGACGATAGAAGAGCGCTGGCTTATATTGCTCGACGACGCTGAGATTGCCCAGGAACAGCTCCTGCACTTCCTTGCCGATAGTCAGTTCCAGTTCGATTTGCGAATTCAGTTCGGTAATCGTTGCTACGTTCTGCTGAATGTTGGCAGCCATTGAGTTGAAGGCGTCGCCCAGGTCGTCCAGCTCATCCTGTCGTTTGCGTCGCCAGGACGCGCGCGTCGCCAGATCGCCGCCGGCCATCTTGTTGCTGGCTTCCGTCAGCAGGCTGACGCGACGGAAGATCAGTCGAAAGACAAAGATGGCAAAAATCAGGTGGACGACGATTCCAAGGATTACCGCCACGCCCACCTGGACGTAGAGCGATTCAATTCGCTTACGCGCCTCGACCAGCGAGAGACGCGCAAAAATGAATGCATGTTTGGCGGCGCGGGTGCGCAGCGGGATGAGCAGATCTATCGAAAAGTCCGCTTCATTGAGCTCAGGGATGAAGCGCTGACGGAACAGCGTATTTTCCGATGTCAATTCTTCGGTCTTTTTCAGAATTTCCGGACTGACCTCAGTTTGCTGCGACGCCCCCTCGCGAAAGTACTGTTTCCAGATCTGTCCGCGATCATCGAAGACCTGATAGCGCTCCACATCGCGGCTGCGCAACTGGCTGTCCAGTTGCGCCAGATTCTCGGCGGAATCGGGCGCGATTTCCACCGATTGCAATTCGTCGGAAACAACGCGCCCCAATTCGTTTTGCTGCAGGTTGATATTGCTCAGGATCAGGTCGATCTGGTTCTCCACGATCATGACGGAGCTGATAATAATGTTCAGCAAGGCCAGCAGGCCATAGAGAGCCCCGATGATAATCCGGAGCGATGTTCGCCTGGGCGGCTTTTCCGTCATGGTTGAGGCCCTTCCCCATTATTGTCGGGTTGGCGCGGGGTGCGGCCAATGTAGCGATCGCGCTGAAAGATCCCTTCGCGGACGCTGCCGCTGGGCAGCGTCAGCTTTCCGGCCCCCTCTCTGTGGCCATCGTGGAATTCACCCTCATAGACAGATCCGTCGCTGGAGCGCAGCACGCCGCGGCCTTCCGGCTGGCCATCGCGGACGGCGCCGCGGTATTCTGCTCCTCCCGGATAGCGCAAGGTCCCTTGCCCGATTGCCCGGCCGGCGCGAAATTCGCCCTCATACTGAAGGCCGCCAGGCAGCGTCAGCGCGCCTTCGCCCTGCATCCTGCCTTCATGAAACTCGCCGATATAGCTGAGGCCCTGGCTTACTCTTAGTTCGCCGTGACCATGGAAGCGACCGCCGCGAAACTCGCCCTTGTATTCAAAGCTGGATGAATTCAGCTGCCCCTCGCCTTCGGCGACGCCGCGGGCAAAGCGCCCGCGGTAGCTGAGTCCGCCGGGCAGCTGCAGCTCGCCCTGGCCCCAGGGCAGGCCTTCCCGGAATTCTCCACGATAGACGGCCCCGCCAGCGTAGCGAAGCTCGCCTTGACCGACAGGAACCCCATTTCTGAATTCCCCCTTGTATTCCGCGCCGCCAGGATAACGCAGCAGATCTACGCTGATCTCTCGGCTCTGTACTCGAAATTCGAGGCGCATTGCATTGCGCTGGGCGACGCCATCGCCGTTCATAGACCCCGATTGCCATACCCCGGAATAGCGAACGCCATTGCTGCTGGTGTACACGCCGCGCCCTTGCGGTTTTCCTTCGCTAAAACCTCCGTCAAAGGAAGCCCCCGATTCCCAGCGGTATTCGCCGCGACCATTGACGCAATCGCCGGATTGGCATGCGCCGCGACTTTGCGCCGACAGCGCCGCGCCATAGAGCGATAGTAACAGCGCTGTCCAGCGCAGAGCGTGCATCAATGCAGCTCCTGCAAGGCGCGGGCCAGCTGCAAATCGAGATCGGGATTTGCCGCTTGCCCCTCGCGCACATGGTATCGATCGCGCAGGATCAAACGCGCCAGTTCCGCAGAGAGCGAGAGCTGCTGCTGCCGGAACTCGCTTTGCAGTGTAGCAACAAGTTCCTCGCTGTAATTTGGATGCTGTGCGCGCAACTCTTCAAAGTATTTGCGCTCATCCAGACGTTGCAGATAGAGTATTTCCCCCGGACCGAGCCGCGCTGATTCTACAACGATATCCGGCGTCAGACCAAGGCCGTGGATGCCGCGATTGGCAGGGGTGAAGTAGCGTTGCACGGTAATCAGCGCCGCCGTGTCGCCGGGCAGCGGTCGAAATACGCGCTGAACGCTGGCTTTGCCGAAGCTGCGCGCGCCGAGCAACTTCGCCCGATGGTGGTCTTGTAGAGCGCCGGCAAAAATCTCCGAAGCCGAGGCTGATCCCTCGTTGATCAGTACAATCACTTTGTAGTTTTCGTCAATGAGGTTGGCGGCGCCCTCGACGCGGTATTCGCGGCTCAATTCTGCGGTACGCCCGCGGGCTGTGACAACCAGTTCGCCGGTCTTCAGAAAATATCCGGCCAGCGTGGCCGCCATGTCCAGCCGCCCGCCGGGATTGTTTCGCAGATCGACAATAATGCCGCCAGCCCCGCGGCGCTTGAAATCCTCGAGCGCAGTGCGGAACTCTTCAACGGCCCCGTTCTCCTCTCCAAAGAAATGGAGCAACCGAAGGTAGCCAACTTTTTCGTTTTCAAAGTACTGACTTCGTACGTAGTCAATTTGGAATGCGCCGCGCGTAACCTGGAGGATAATTGGCGCCGGAGAACCCTCGCGTTCAATTTTAAGTTCCAGTCTGCTTCCGCTCTCTCCGCCGATGCGCTGCAGGATTTGAGCAAAGCTCTGGTCTTCGGTCTTAACGCCATCGATGGCGACAATGCGATCGCCAGCTTGCACCCCGGCTTGCTCCGCTGGACCGCCGCCAATGGGCGCAATCACTACCGGAATTCCATCTTGGAGAGTGACTTCGACGCCAATGCCAACGCGACGGCCCTCCTCCATACTGCTGAATTCTCGCAATTCCTCGGCGTCGAGAAAGCGCGTGTAGGGATCCTGCGAGGAGGCCAGCACGCCCCGAACTGCGCCGCGCATCAGATCCTCATCGGCGATCGGGTCAACGTAGAGCGTGCGCATATAGTAGCGCACGTACTCCAGGGTCTGTTGGTAGAGCTGACTGCGGTCGCCATCGGCGAGGGCCGGTCTGGCGGCCAGGGCCAGATTCAAAAGCAGACTGCCAGCGAGCGCCGCCGCCAGCAGTCGTTCGCGGCGCCGAGCGGCGCGCAGCCATCTGCCAATCCGATATTTCTTGAGCGCTTGCATCATCCGCCTGCTCCTCTTACTCAAAGCGACGGATTCTGCCGCACGGCGCGCTCCGGTCCCTCTTCGGGCGACGTTGCCATCAATTGTGAATAGAACGCTGGGTCATTTTCCTTGAGCAGCTGCAGCGTTTCTTCAACTCGGACGGCGTTCTGCCGGCAGCTCTCTTCAAACAGGGTCCGATCGCTGAGGCCCTTGAGTCGAACGTCGAAGGCCGCGTTGAAGCGCATTACCAGAAAGGTCTTCTTGACCCGTTGCAGATCCTCCGGCTGCGGCTTCGCTGCGCAGGCAGCCGCCAGCAGCAGGACTATTAGAATTGTTAGAAATCGCACTCTTCTACCTCGTTCAGTACGCCGCGACCGCCAGTCTGGGCCCTGACGCCTTCGACGCAATCAATGCGGCGCTGCGCCAAGTAGAGCGGCCAGGTCGGCAATTTGCCCGATTCTATGAAGATCGACACCTTCTGGCAAAGGATCAATCAGCTCTCCGTCGGGAAGGGCAATGCGCACAAAGCCCTGCCGCACAAGCTCGCCAATGCGGTCCCGACTGCGCGGGCCGCTGCGAACCTCCCCGGAAAGCCCGACCTCGCCAAAGCAGGCAAAGCCCGGTGGGACGGCGATTTCGGCCTGCGAGCTGAGGACTGCTGCGCACAGCGCCAGATCAAGGGCCGGATCGTTAGAGTCCAGACCGCCGGCCAGGTTTGCAAAAATATCGCATTCAGCCAGCCGCACCCGCAGTGTTTTTTCCAGCACCGCCGCCAGCAGGCTGAGCCGGCGGGAATCCAGGCCATCCGCCGTACGCCGCGCCGGCCCGTAGTAACAGCGCGTCACCAGGGCCTGCACTTCAACTGCCAGAGCTCGGCTGCCTTCCAGCAATGCTGAATGGACTCGACCTGGTCCGCCGGAGACGGTGCTGAGCTCTCCCAGTCGTTCCAGGGGGCGAAGTCCGCGCTGCCCCATTTCAAAGAAGGCGCTCTCGCCGACGGCGCCGAAGCGATTTTTCAAAGCGCGCAGAATCCGGTAGTGATTGCTGCGATCGCTTTCGAAAAAGAGCGACGCATCCACCATGTGCTCCAGCAGCCGCGGTCCGGCAATCGCCCCATCCTTGGTGACGTGACCGCTGGCCACAATCGCCGTTGTCGAGATTTTTGCGGCCTCCATCAAGCGCAGCGCAGCGCTGCGCAGCGCCGCCGCCGCGCCCGGAGCGCCTTCTCGAGCGCCGAGGCTCAGCGTCTGAATGGAATCGATCAACGCCAGCGCCGGACGTTCGGTCTCGATGCATGCCGCGATCAGATCCAGCTCAGTCTCATGGGCAATGCGCAGCGCCGAAGTCTCAATGCCCAGGCGTGCGGCGCGTAGCGCAATTTGCTGCGCGGACTCCTCTCCGGTGAAATAAATAGCCGTATGCTGAAACTTGCGAATCAGTTCTAACAGCAAGGTTGACTTCCCGGCGCCGGGCTCGCCGGCCAGCAGGACAAAGGCGCCCGGAGGCAAACCCCCGCCAAGGATTCGGTCGAATTCAGCAAGACCCGTACAAAGACGCGCTGCTGAGGGTTGCATATGCAGTGCGTCCAGCGTCGCCAGTTGCAATTGACGATTCTGGCCGGAACGCGGCGCCGACGCAAATTGAGCTTCGTTCTCTTCCAATGAATTCCAGCTGCCGCAGGCGGCGCATTTTCCCGCCCAGCGGCTGTGGCTTTCGCCGCAATTGCGGCAGACGAAAGAGCTGATGGATTTCTTGCGGGCCATGGTCGCAGCCAGACTGAGGGTCAATATTGCGCCAGGCCTGCGACAGCGCCTTTCTTTTTGCATTTGCGACTGGGACGCAGAGCAAACCGCGTCGCTTGACGCCCAGGCCGCCCGGGCGCTTCATGTAGTATGTCCCTGCACAACATCCAGTTGCGCTGGCGCCGCGGCGGCCAGGAATTTGATATTGAGAAATACGATCGCAACCACGAACTCGAATTTGAGGGCGGGCAGCGTCTCCTGAATTCTGCAGCGCCAGATTACAAGGGCGACCCCAGCGCTTCCAATCCGGAAGAACTACTGGCCGCCTCTCTCTCCAGCTGCCACATGCTCACCTTTCTGGCTGTCGCCGCCAAAGCGCGATTCGTCATCGACGAGTACGAAGATCAGGCCACGGCAACCCTTGAAAAGAACCAGAAGGGCCTGGTGGCTGTAACGCGGGTCGTCCTCAGGCCGCTGGTGCGTTTCTCTGGAGAAAACCAGCCGGACGCCGGCAAACTGCAGGAACTGCACGAGAAGGCTCATAAGTTTTGTATGATTGCCAACTCGGTAAACTGCGAGGTGGTAATCGAATCGCGCTCCTGATGGCCGACCACGATTCAGCGCTGGCCGCAGTGCAGGATCGTGTCGCGCTCAGTAGGCGCCGCTTTCCGGCGGCAAACGGTTGTCGAAACGATTGAGTTCCGGACGAAAGGTAAGTCGAAAGGCGCCTGTCGGGCCGTTGCGGTGCTTGGCCAGAATCATTTCCACTGTCCCGCGGTTCTCCAGATCCTCTACGCTTTCCGCCTCGCCCTCCTGGCTCTTGTGAATGAACATTACAATGTCCGCATCTTGCTCGATGGCCCCAGATTCGCGGAGGTCGGATAGCTGAGGACGCGCCGATTCGCCCCGGCGCTGCTCCACGCTGCGATTCATTTGCGATAGCGCCAGCACCGGCGCATCCAGAGTACGCGCCATCGCTTTCAGACGTCGCGAAATCTCCGCAACCTCATGCTGGCGGCCCATCTTGCGCGCTTCCGGATCATTGAGCAGTTGCAGATAGTCAACGACGATCAGTCCCAGCTTCTGGCCGACCTTGTCTTGAGCCACCTTGAATTTTCGCGCCCGGGCGAAGCATTCCCAGACGGTCAGATCGCCGGAATCATCAATATGAATCGGCGCTGCGCAGATGCGTTCAATGGCCTGCAGCAAATCGCGCTGCCTTCCGCCAGGATTGCCGCGCTTCAGCTCGCTGTGGCTGTAGAGCGCCTCGGAACAAACCAGGCGCATCATCAGTTCCAGCCGACTCATCTCCAGGGAAAATACAAGGGTGTTTTGCGCATTCTTCAGCGCAATGTTTGCGGCCAGATTGAGCGCAAAGGTCGTCTTGCCGACGCCCGGTCGCGCAGCCAGAATGATCAGCTCGCCGCCCTTCAAGCCAGAGGTCAGCTGGTCGAACTCAGTGAAGTGCGTCCGCACCCCGGAAAGTTCGCCCTTGCGTTCCACCAGGGCCGTCAGGTGAGCGACGAAATCGGCGCGGAGTTCGGCTACGGAAACGATGCCTTGCTGGAAGCTGCTGTTGGTTAACTGAAGAATTTGATCTTCAATGGACCGAAGAAATTCGTTTTCGTCTTCGTTGGGCTCGGCAGCGCGCCGGGCAATTTCCTCGCCGGCCAATTTCAACGCACGTCGCAAAGCCAGGGCGCGAAGTCGCTGGGCATAGATTGGAGCGTTGGAAGGCGCCAGACTATCCTGGACCAGCTTGAGCAAATAGGGCCCGCCGCCGGCCTGTGCGGCGATCTTCCGATCTTCAAGGTAATGGATGGCCTGCATCGCATCGATGTCGGTGCGACCCTGATCGTAGAGCGCGACGACCGCGTCCCAGATCAAGCGATGGGCTTCGGAGTAAAAATCTTCGCGTTTCAGCTGACCGCGCAGCTGCACGACCAAATCCGGTCGTAGCAAAAGCGCGCCAAGCGTCTGGCGCTCGGCCTCCAGATCGCTCGGGAGGACGTCGGCCATGTCGAAAGACTCAGGCTTCCGATTTTTCTTCGGCGGCTTCTTCTTCGGCGGCGACCGGCGCCGAAGGCGGTACGTATTCCTCTTCGATGGGCGAATTGGCGTCAGCCACAACCTGCAATTGCAGCGGCACGATGACCTTTTCTGCCAGACGGATACGGATTGTGTATGCGCCGAGGTTGCGAATCTTGTCGCTCAATTCGACCTTGCGACGATCCACCGCAAAGCCCTTCTCTGCGAGGGCTGCCGCGATTTGCTGGGTCGTCACCGAACCAAACATCTTGTTGCGCGCTCCTACGCGAACGCTGACCTCAATGGACTTTACGCCCTGCAGTTCCTGAGCCACCTTCTGCATCTCGGTGTGACGCTTGGCATTTTTTTGCTGTATCAGTTTCTTCTGATGGTCCAGAGCGCGCTGGCTGCCGGCCTGGGCCAGCACTACCAGCTTACGCGGCAGCAGATAGTTGCGTGCAAAGCCCCGCGAGACTTCCTTCACATCGCCGGCGTCGCCCAGATTGGCTACATCTCTTTGTAGAATTACTTTCATGATTGGCTTCCCATTCTCGACGCCCGGCCAGGCCGGCGTCATGATTCCTTATTTGAAATACTACGAACCCACGGCCCTCAGATCAAAAGGGAATGTCATCGTCGTCCATACCGGCGCCAAAGGCCGGTTCGGAAAACTCGGGCGACGCAAATTCCTCGCCGCGGCCGCCGCCGGCCGGGGCCATACTGCGCGCGCCGCCGCCTTCGCCAGGCGCGCCCAGCAGCTGGAAGTTTTCAACAACGACATCAATCTTGGACTGCTTCTTACCGTCCTGCCCTTCCCAGCTGCGCTGCTGCAGACGGCCATCAATCGCAAGTTGCTTTCCTTTGCGGCAGTACTGGTTGAGCACCTCCGCCGGGCGGCCCCAAACGACACAGTCTATATAAGATACTTCTTCGCGCTTTTCGCCATTCACTGTATAGCTGCGATTGCTGGCGATGGAGAAGCGGCAGTAGGCGCCTCCAGAGTTAGTCTGGCGCAGCTCTGGATCGCGGGTCAGGCGACCAATCAACATGACACGATTCAGGTCGCCCGCCATAGTCCCGACCTCAGGCGACTCGCTTCATCATGTAGCGTAGAATGTTGGAATCGATTTCCAGATCGTGGCGGAATTCCCGCAAGCGCTCCGGCTCTGCCTTAACATTGATGCACAGGAAACGTCCGACGCCGATCTTGTCGATGTCGTGCGGCAGGCGACGTTCGCCCCAGTCGTTCTCTTCAACTTTGCTCACCTTGTGACGTTGCATGATATCGCCCAGGGATTTGCGAGCGGCGTCCAGTCGCGCTGGATCCAGAATGGCAATGAGTTCGTAGTTATTCACGGCTTCACCAGAGGTTCAGGTGGGCCAGAAAATGCAAGGCAGGTCGCCCTGTCAAGCCTGGCCGGCGACAGCGGCCGCGCCGCTGCGGCCAGGCAAAAACTGCGCGGCGCTGGTCCAGGCCGCCGCAGCCGGCGCATCGGGCAGGCCCCGCTGCAAGGGCCGCCCGCTCCCTCAGGTCGGAAAATCGAGGATGCGTTCCAGGATGCGCCCGCGCTCAAGGCGTTCAAAGCGCATGCGCTGCTCCAGCTCGTAGTCAATGCGGCGCAGGAGTCGTTTGTAGCGGTTGAGAATGCGCACCTGACGGCCGTAGTCAACGGGATCGTTGCGGTCGTTGAGGATCACGCGATGCTTGGGCTCGATGCCAAGGTCGGGCAACGGGACGCCGTCGCGATTTTCCCAGGCTGGCCGGACATTGGAGGGCTCCTCGTACTGTTCGAGGGTCAACTGGCTATTGTCCAGCAGCGCAAGCTGAGCCCCAAGCGGCTTCCCCTCGGCCTGAGCCACGTCTTTGGGGTTGGGATGGACGATCCTTCGTAGCTCGCGTGTATAATTGCTGCCGCTAAAGTTCACGCGATAAAATTGAAATACAATGCGATCCAGCGACTTGCCATCCGCGGCGGGAAACAGATAGCAGTGAGCGCGAAAAATGTACTGAATCGGATGCTCTTCGGTGCTGAAACTGTAGCCCTCGCGCAGTGTGATGCGCAGATAAGGCTTGCCCTGGCTATCCTTGCCGCGCACGAAAAACTGGGCCTGAGCCCGATCGATCAGCTCGTTGAAATTAGTAACCTGTTCCGGAATGCTATCCAGCGCCAGCGCCGCGCCGGCCTGCGCCGCAATCTTTCCGTGCAGGATATCAATCTCCAGATCGCCGAAGCCGGTCTCGCGCGCTCTGTCGCGCGCCTCGCGAAAGGCGATATTGTCTTCCATGGCGTCGACGGAAAAGACCGGCGAAGGCGCAAGCATGGCCAGCATAGCTAGTGGCGGGAGTAACAGGATCCGACGGACCGAAGGCATAGGACTTTCCTGCATCGAAAATCGGACGACGGCCAGCCCAAAATCAAGGCCATCCTCAAAAAAGACGAAACTTCAATTGGCGTCAATGCCCGGAAGACAGGACAGCAATTGATCCTCGCGCTGCTGCATTTGGCGCTCCTCTTCTGGCCCCAGCTCGTGGTCATAGCCAAAAAGGTGCAGCAAGCCGTGAACCAGAAGGCGGAGGAACTCATCGCCAACAGAGTGACCGATCTCGCTTGCTTGCTGCAGGCAAACATCCCGGCAGATGGATATATCGCCAAGCAGCAGCGCTTGCCCGGCCGGCATTGTTCCGGCCACTGGCCCCAGATCGATCTGACCGGCGCCATCGCGCGGCAATGCGGCAGGTCCTTTGCCGGCAGGGAAATCCAGCATCGGAAAGCTCAATACATCAGTAGCATAGTCGCGCGAGCGACTGCGCTTGTTCAAGGCGCTCATCGCTGGCGCATCCAGAATTTGCAGCGATAGTTCAAAAGCGGAGGACATCCCCTCGATCCGGCACAATTCCTGGAGCGCCTGCTCAGCAGCCGTGCGCATCAGCTCTTCGCCAGGCAGCGGCCTGAGCTCCCGACTCTCAATACTGATCAAAACGAGGTGTCGACGATGCGGCATTAGCGGGCCGTACGGCGTCCAGCGCCGCCGGCTTTGGCGCGCCCTCGCGCTTTTCCGGCGCGCAATTCTTCCAGCCGCTTTGTATCAGACTGCTCCGGATATTTTGGGCGAGAATGCAGCGCCGACATCAGCACATCCTTGAAGGCCTCGCGCACCACGCGCAGGTCGCCTACGGTCAGTCCGCTCTCATCCAGCTGGTTTTCGGCCAGCTTGCCATTGATGATCTTCTGGATCAGCCCGTTGACGCTTTCTTCGGTGATATCGTCCAGCGATCGACTGGCCGCCTCGACCGAGTCGGCAATCATGGCAATGCCGGTTTCCCGCGACTGCGGGATAGGTCCCGGATAGCGAAAGTCCTCGCGGCGCACGCGCCGCTTCATTTTCTCCAGGGCCTTGTGATAGAAAAAGGACATCGTCGATGTGCCGTGGTGCTCGGGAATAAAAGCGATCACTTCGCGCGGAAGACGCACCGCTTCCGCCATGCGGATGCCGTCCAGAACATGATCGATGATCACCCGCGCCGCCATGGCCGGATTGTCGCGATCAATATTCTCCGGCTTGGGAATCAAATGCTGATTCTCGATAAAGAAGCCGGCGTTCTTCATTTTGCCGATATCGTGAAAGTAGATGCCGGTGCGCGCTAGCGGTACATTGAGGTGCAATCGCTCACAGGCCTTCTCGACCATTGCCGATACCATCAGGGTGTGCTGCCAGGTGGATGGAGCGCGCCGGAACATTTCCTGCAAGAGCGGATGAGAAGCGTCGGCCAGTTCAGCCAGCTTGAAGCGCGTTGGAATATTAAATAGCGTCTCATAGACGGGCAGCACGCCAATGATGGTTACCGTCGCACTGCCGCTCAGCAGCGCGGCAAGCAGGGCGTAACTGTAACCGCGCGCAAAGATGCCGACCTGCTCCTCCGGCGCAAGGATGGGGCGGCCTTCGTAGAGGTATCCGGCGCAAACCAGCAGCAACGCTACGCCTACCAGTACAACGGAGGCGTTGATAAAATGCAGGCGCTTTTGAATTCGCGAGCCCATCACTGCGCCCAGAAGGCCAATGGTCAGGGCAATCAGCAGCGTCATGCCGTCATAACGGCTGCCGATGAAGGTCAGGAAGGCCAGATATAGCGCTAACAGAATGGCCAGGGTCTCGCCAAAGATCAGCGCAAAGAGAACAGCAAATGCGCCAATCGGCGCCCAGGCGCCAAAGAAGTGCGTGCTGTCGTTGCCTGTCGGGTCCTTCATCCATAGACTCTCGAGAAAGACCAGAGCCACGGCGTAAAGCCAGAAGGTGATAAAGATGATCAGGTTGGTGGATACGGCGCTCAGCTGACGGGCCGCCAGACGCATTGCAAAATACAGCAACAACCCGGTTAACGTCGCCAGCTGGATAAAGATGCCAAGCAGTCGCCAGATGGTCTCCCAGAAATGGCGGCTCTGATGCACCTCCAGCGCTTTGCGGGCATTCGGAGTAATGACCTCGCCGCGCTTAACAACCGGTTCGCCGCGGGGAATGCGATAGAGATGATCGCGCGGCAGGATCGAGCGTCGCGCCGCGGCCTGAGCGGCAGCGGTCTCATCGGGGCTGAACCACGCGCCTTCCAGCTTGCTCAGATAACCGGCGGCCATCAACACCAGAGCGCGCCGACGCGGACCGGCGACGCCGCGCACTCGCGCCAGCGCCAGATCATCCAGCTGCTGCAGGTTTCGATTGTTCCAGATTTCGCGCGCCGCTATTACCGCCTCGCGCGGCAGTTCATCCTCTGGAGTTGCGCCGCGGTTCAAATCGCGGACGCGAATGCTGGATCCCTGAAAGTTGCGATAAGCCGGGTCCGCTGGAATCTGCGCTAGAATGACAAAGTGCTGGAAGGCAAGATTGACCATCTGGGCGCAAAGTTCTGCAAGTTGCGGCGGACGCAGGGTGAGTACGCTGCGCAATTCTTCGGCGCCCAGACGCCGCAGACGCGGCGCCTTTTCGCGCGCGCAGCTTTCTACCGCCGCCAGCGAAGGCGCATTGTTGCGACAGCCCTGCACCGCATCCATGTCCTCCTGAAACAGCTGCGGATAGCTGATCTTTTCCTCATCGTCCGGCTGGCCGGAGAGGATGCCAAAATCCCGCGTAAAGCGCAACGGTTCGCGACCGGCGGCATCTTCTGCGGCGCGCTGGTACTGATCTTGTAATACAAATTCTATTTCTGTGTCGGCGATGAAATCGGCCGGAGCATTTCGACCGGCATCCCACTCGCCGCCGGCAGCCAGATCGACATTGGGTTGCCGCAGGTTTGGATAGGATAGCGCCGCTGTGACCATAATAACCGTCAGCGCCAGAAGAACAATCTGCATGCGGCGGACCCAGTACAGCGGCCGCTCCACCGTCAGCAAGACGGCCAGCCTGGCAGTAATCCGCGTAAACCAATCTTCCTGCGCGTCCATCATTGAGGCCCCAGTGCGCCCTGATCATTGACTACTTCAAAGGCGCGAACGATGCGTTCTACCAGCGGATTACGGATGATATCTTCGGATTGGAATTCAATTACGCCGACGCCGTCAATGGGACGCAACAAACGCACAGCGCGCAAAAGTCCGGACTTGCCAGGCGGCAAATCGATTTGCGTCACGTCGCCGCTCAGACAGATGCGCGAATTGCGACCAAGGCGAGTCAGAAACATTTTCAGTTGAGGCAAGGTGCAGTTCTGACCCTCGTCCAGAATAATGATCGATTCATTTAGCGTACGTCCGCGCATATAGGCCAGCGGAGCAATCTCGATGCGCCTGGCGCTCATCAAGTCGTTGACCTTTTCAAATCCCATGCACTCGTAGAGCGCATCGTAAATTGGACGCAGGTAGGGCTCGACCTTCTGCGCCAGGTCGCCGGGCAAGAAGCCCAGCGATTCGCCGGCCTCGACCGCCGGTCGAGTGATGACCAGGCGATCGTGCTCGCCCTGTTGCAACAGGCGACAGGCGGCGGCGATGCTTAGAAAAGTCTTGCCGCTGCCAGCGGGACCCAGACAGAGCGTGATAGGGTTTCCCAGAATCGAATGCACATATTCGTTTTGCCGCCGCGTGCGCGTCTGGATTGGACGGCCGCTAAAGGCGGTAAAGATTGTTTCCGGCAGGAATTCCCCGCCTCCGGCAATGTGCAGGTCGGCTCGCTTTTTCATCTGCTGGAACAAGTAGCCAAGGTCAAAATCGTCCGGCGCCTGGCTGCCGCCATGCTGGTATCGTTCCTGGACCGCCCGAAAGAATGCCAGTGCAAATTCCAGGCGCGCCGGCGCTTCGCCTTGCAGATGGAAGGACTGCCCGCGAGGAATGAGCTGCACGCCCAGCATTTGCTCCAGCGGCGCAATACCGCGGTCGGCCACGCCGCAAATGGCCTGAAACAGTTCCTTGCTGACAAAATCGAACTGCACGCTACCTGGCCCGCAGGCTACATCCTGAGAGACGCACTGCGCTTCGCCAACAAAAATCCGCTCAGCCTGGCTTGCCCTCGGCATGCAGTGTGCGAATCCGCAACTCGCGCAATTGCTCCGGAGCAACGGTGGAGGGGCTTTCGGACATCAGACACTGTCCTTTTTGCGTCTTGGGAAAGGCGATCACGTCTCGAATCGATTCGCGTCCGAGAAACAGCATCAGAATCCGGTCGAGGCCAAAGGCAATACCGCCGTGCGGCGGCGCGCCGAAGTGCAGTGCATCCAGGAAAAATCCAAAGCGATCGCGCGCCTCCTCCTCCGAAATCCCCAGGGCCTGAAAGACGTCGGCCTGCATCTTGCTATCATGAATACGAATCGAGCCCCCGCCGATTTCCACGCCATTGAGCGCCAGGTCATAGGCTCGAGATCGAATCTTGTGGCCCTGCTTGCCAAACAAATCCGCATCCTGGAGCAATCGCATGTCCTCGGGATGCGGCGCCGTAAAAGGATGATGTACGCTATTCAATGCGCCGCTATCGTGGTCGCGTTCGAAAAGCGGAAAATCCGTGACCCAGACAAAGGCCCAGCGATCGGCTGGAATCAGCTTCATCTCTCTGGCCATCCGCAGCCGCAGAGCGCCAAGCGTGGCATGTACAATATCCTCGCGACCCGCGCCAAAAAAGACAATGTCGCCCGGCGCGGTTTTCAGCAGCGTCGAAAGTTTACGCAACTGGTCCTCGCTGAAAAATTTGGCGATCGCCGATTTCAAGCCGTCCTCTTCATGCTTCAGCCAGGCCAGTCCCTTTGCGCCAAAATCCTGAGCCAGCCATGCGCCAAGATCCTCAATCTCTTTGCGCGAGAGCCGGGCGCCGCCGGGGACAGCCAGCGCCTTAACGCGCCCGTGGGCCGCAAGGGCCTGCTGGAATACTTGAAACTGGCACTGTGCTGCGATTTCGGCGACATCGACCAGCGGCAGTTCAAAGCGCAGGTCGGGCTTGTCCGAGCCGTAACGCTCCATGGCCTCGCGATAGGGCATTCGCGGCGCAGGCAGCGGAACCTCGACGCCAAACAACTCGCGCGCGGCGCCGGCCCACAGACGCTCCATGACGCCCATGACCTGATCCTCGTTTACAAAACTCATCTCCAGATCGAGCTGCGTAAATTCAGGCTGGCGATCGGCGCGCAAATCTTCATCGCGAAAGCATTTCACAATTTGAAAGTAGCGTTCGATTCCGCCGATCATCAGGATCTGCTTGAAGAGCTGCGGCGACTGCGGCAATGCATAGAACTTGCCTGGCTGGAAACGCGATGGCACCAGAAAATCCCGCGCCCCCTCCGGAGTGCTCTTGTTCAAGACCGGCGTTTCAACTTCTAGAAATCCTTCGTCCTCCAGAAAGCGGCGGATGTACTGATTCAATCGCGAGCGCATGTAAATCGCCCTGGCCAGATCATCGCGACGCATATCCAGATAGCGATAGCGCAGGCGAATGTCTTCGTTGACCTGGCTGAACTCATCCAGATTGAAGGGAGGCGTTTCGGAGCGATTCAGAATTACGAAGCGATGGATCAGCACTTCAATCTGACCGCTTTTCAATCGCGGATTGATATTGGCAGCGCTGCGCTTGCGCACCTGGCCCTGCACGCAGAGGACAAATTCCGATCGGATCAGTTCCGATTCGGCGAAGGATCCGCCCAGCTCGGAAAGATCAAAGACCAGCTGAATCAAGCCGCTGCGATCGCGCAGATCTACGAAGACACAGCCGCCCTGGTCGCGATGGCGAAAGGCCCAGCCACAAAGGACGACGCTGCGGCCGCTGTCGGCCACGCTCAAGGCATCGGCAGATAGGCGCGAGGCAAACGCCGCCTGCAGCCAGTCCGCTTCGGGCAGCTTGAGATCCGGCGCTCCCGCTGCTGCAGCGGGGCTGCCCTGCTTCCGGGTTGCGGTTTTCGCGGGGCCAGCGCCCCCTTTTTGGGCGGCGGCCTTCTTTTTGACGCTGGCGGTTTTCCTGGTACTCATAGTTGCAAAGGCGGGCTTAAGGCTGGCAGTCAGTTCTGGTAATCGCGCTCGTGGCGCGACAAAAAATGACCGGCCTTTGGCCGGCGGCGCAAAAGGCAAAAAAACCTTCCCGTCGCACGTTGAAGCAGTCAGCTGACCGGATGCTTGAGCATACCCCGCGAGTCCTGCTCGCGGCGCTGCTTCTGACGCTGCTCGGCGGCTGCTCGGAACGCGCCGAAGAAAAACTGGCGCGCCTCGAGCGCATGAGCGCTTCCGGCGAAAGCGCCGACGCGCTCAGCGAAATCAATGAACTGCTAACCGAGAAGAATAAGGAGCTTTCCGAGCCTCTCGATGAAGAGCGCGCCGATCGAATATTGAAGCTCAGCGCCGACGGTCGCGTCGCCGCCTGGTCGCAGGATGAGGAGCTATATATTCGCGATCAAGAACGAACCTACAACATTGACCTCGATGCGCCAATCAGCGACTTTACTCTTTCGTCTAACGGCCGGTATGCCGCCGCCACCATTGCCGGGGACAACGAATGTGTGGCGGCGGCGGTCGATGTCCGCGATCAATCGGTCCGCGAAACGAATTTGCCGGAAGGACCCTGTTACCTGACCCCGGCCATCAGCGACGACGGACAGCTGCTCTACCTCCCGCGTGAGAAGAGCCTCTGGGTCCTGGCGTTGAACAGCGGGGCCAGAACAGAAATAACTCCGGCGCAGACTCCGCCAAAATACAGGAACCTATCAAATATCTACACTGTAACTTCCGCCGGCAGGCGCGGCGCGCTGATCTTCTATGGCGCCGCCGGCTACTATGATCTCTACTACTATCCCGGACAGGGTTCGCAGCTGACGCGGCTGCTGCAAAATGTGGCTCGACCGTACTTCTTTCCTTCGACGCAGGGCGCCACTCTCGCCTCGCCAGATGATCTCGAGGTCGAAGCGCCGCCCCCTGATCGACTCAAACTTGGCGAGGCCGACGGCTTTGTCTACTCTGGCGGGGCCGGCCGCTGGCAATTGCACGCCCTGCGACTCAGCGGCGAGCGTCCGCAAGCCGGCGCCAACTTGCCTGCGCCTGCTTTTTCGCAGCTGGCATTCCTGCGCAACCGTCGCGTCTTTCTGGCCCAGAGCAGGGAACGACTGCACTACTGGAATCCCTATACGCGCAAAAAACGAGAACTTCCGCTGCTGGCCCGCAAATTTGAAATGGGCGCTGAGGGTTTGCTCTACGTAGATTTGCTCAACCGCCTATACCTCAGGCGCAGTTCTTTTTCGGAACTGGAGATTCGACTGACGCAGATGCGCAATCGAATTGCCCGGGAGACGGACGAGGACGATCAGCAGAAGGGGGAGCAATCGCAGTGAGCTTCGACGAGCGCTATAATCCAGTTGGCGGCATTGATTTGACGCGCGCCGAGCAGGCAGCCCGGGAGTTGCTGGCCGCCGTCGGCGAGGACCCGGCCCGCGAGGGTTTGCTCAGCACCCCGGCGCGCTACGCAAAGGCGCTGGATTTTCTGACCAGCGGCAATCGCATGTCCTTGCAGCAAATCGTCAACGGCGCCATCTTCAGCGACGCCCCCTCAGAAATGGTCATCGCTCGCGATATCGAGGTCTATAGCCTCTGCGAACATCATATTCTGCCCTTCTTCGGGCGCGCCTGCATCGGTTACATACCGCGCGGTCGGGTCATTGGACTCTCCAAGCTGGCGCGCGTGGTCGATATGTTTGCTCGCCGCTTGCAGGTGCAAGAGCGGATGACAACGCAGATTGCTGAAGCCATTCAGGAATTGCTCCAACCGGACGGCGTCGCCGTGGTCATTCGCTGCAAGCACATGTGCATGATGATGCGCGGAGTGGAAAAGCAAAACTCAGAGGTGCTGACCAGCGCCATGCTTGGATCGTTTCGCGATAGCGAAAGCACGCGTATGGAGTTCTTGAATCTGAGTCAGGCCTCGCGTTCGACCTGACCACGGGCTGATGCGACAGAATCCGCCCCGCCGCTTTCCGGATTTTCATTTTTTTTTTCGGCCTCGCTCAATTTTGCGGGGCGACAATGCCGAGGGGTGTAACAATACGCATTCACGATTCACGGAGTCGCACGATGACGCCTTCCAGCAAACTCCATCTTCGCCTGGCCCCGGGGGCTATCGGCCTGCTCCTGTTTTTCGCCGCCTGCAATCAGCCTGATACTGGAGTCGAGGAATTGGCGCTGATCGATCCTTCCGGCTCTTTGATCTACGTCGACGCAACGGACATTGATACCGATATCAATCCCAGTTGCGGCCTGGCGGAAACAGAAAGCAGCGCCGACGACAGTTCAAGCAGCGGTTCGACCAGCACTTCCAGTTCTACTTCCTCCGGCCGCTATCGGATCACGTCGTCGCTCACGCTGCAGAACTACCAGCGCCTTGACATGCGCTTCGTTTATGACAAATCGCGCACCAACTTTCAACTGCTGCCAACCTCCTCCACTGAGACTACCTGCACCACCACCGACTCGGTGGTCTGCAGCACCGGCGGGGCCCTGACCTGTCCAACTTCGGATGGCGTTCGCTGCGGCGGGGCAGACACCGTCAACTGGGTCGACTATCTCAGCGGTCGGAATTTCTTTGCCCGCACTGGCAATATCGATTACAGTCAGGGCTTTACCTTGAATGCCAACAAGGATGAAGTGCAGTACATGGAGCTGCGCATTTCGACCGCTAACCTGTCGGGCGTAACGCTGTCGGCCAGAGTTCTCTGCATAACTCAAAACTGAGCGCGCAGCACGCAGCGAGAAAATGCGCTTCCCGCCGCAGCTGTCCGATTGCGGATAGCCTGTGGATTCGCCCCTGCTGAGCGTCATCCTGCCCACCTACAATGAGTCCGGCAACTTGCGGGAGCTGGTGCAGCGTCTGGCACAGGCTCTGCGCGGTCAGCGCTACGAAATCCTCGTCGTCGATGACAACAGCCCTGACCGAACCTGGCAGCTTGCCGAGTCGCTGGCGGCGGAGGGAGCGCCGCTGCGCGTAATGCGCAGACTCAACGAGCGCGGCCTGTCTTCGGCCGTTGTAGCCGGCATGAGCATTGCTGCCGGCGATCTTCTGGCGGTAATGGACGCCGACCTGCAGCACGATGAAAGCATCTTACCGGCTATGACCCAGGCAATTCGCGAGCAAGGATATGACCTGGCGATTGGCTCGCGCGCAGCCCAGGGCGGCAGCTACGGCAAATGGTCGCGCGGCCGCCGTTTTGTCAGCTGGGTGGCCACCGCCCTGGCCCGCCTGATGTTGCCCGTTCAAGTCAAAGATCCAATGAGCGGCTTTTTTGTCGTGCGACGCTCCGTTTACCAGCAATGCGCCGAACGCATCAACCCGGTCGGCTTCAAGATTCTTCTGGAATTCATTGGCCGCAACCCGGACCTGAAGGTCATAGAAATCGGTTACCAGTTTCGTCTGCGCGTGCATGGCGAAACCAAGCTTTCTGGCTCTGTAATTCGCAACTATCTGCTGGCGCTCTACGATCTGCGATTTGGCAAGGTGGTCTCGCCGACCTTCGCCATGTATTCGCTGGTAGGCGCCACGGGCGTTCTGGTCAACTACTTTGGTTTTCTGCTGGGCGAAGCGATGGGCCTCGGCGCGGTGCAGGTATTCAACGAGCAATTGCACTGGGCGCCGGGTCTTGGAATTGAGCTTTCGATACTATCCAACTATATACTTAACAACTATTT
Source organism: Leptospirales bacterium (assembly GCA_019694655.1). NCBI lineage: Bacteria > Pseudomonadati > Spirochaetota > Leptospiria > Leptospirales > Leptospirales bacterium. Next base: position 50,590 of record JAIBBN010000004.1, on the reverse strand, counting down.
GACATTTTTTGAACGGCGTCATCGCGGCAGGCAATTGTGGCGAGGCATTCTGGTATTTCACGGCATCAGCTCCATCGGCGCTGCAGTGCAATGGGCCATCTATGAAGTGCTGACCAATCTGGCGCCACTGAAAGTCTGGTTGAGCGCGGAAACGGCCAGGCATCCCTACTACGCGATAGCGATTCTGATCGCAATGATCAGCAACTATTTCCTCAACTTGAATTTCACCTGGTCGCGCGCTACGCGCTGAATCGCCATCAGAGTATGGAGAATTCGGCGCCCTCGCGCGCCGCTTGCGCTTCAATTCCCGCGCGCCGGGCCAGCTCGGCAATACTGCGCTGCAATTCGCCATGAAGCAAATCATCTTCGGCCATTGCATCATGATGCGAAAGAATCAACTGAGCCTGCGGGCTATGCTGACGCAAGGCCGCGGCGAATTGGCAGAGTAGATCGAGTTCGACTCGGTCGATCTGATCGGCGCTCAGGCGCGCCGAAGCGACCGCAGCGAAATGCAAGCGTTGCATCCACTGCGCCGGGTCTTCAAGGACGCGACTCATGGCTGCGCCGGATAACGCAAAAAGCGCCGCGGCATTGTTACTTTCGATGCGCCAGGCGCAATCCGGCGCTGCAGCTTGCGAAGCAAGCGCGCGCACTTGAAAGGCGCCGATCGCCTGCAGCTCGCCTTCGACCAGCGGATGAAAGCTCTTGGTCGACATCGTCTCTTCAAATCCGACCGGGAAGTGATCAAAGTGTTGCTGGCGACGAAAGGCGTCCGGCGCGGAGGAGTTCAGGCTGAAGAAGTGGATGTGGTTGCCGGGCACATAGCCCGGACCAAAAAACGGCCATCCCTGGATGTGCTCCCAGCGACTGCTGCTGATCAAAACATGGAAGTCGCCCTTGATCCCGCGATTGAACAGGTCATATCCAAGACTGCGCGCGCCGGTACCCATATCGAGCAGCAGTCGTTGGCCGTCGCTTTCCAGCTCGATGCAGCTGGTTTCCCCGCCCAGTAGCTGCGCCAGTTCAAGCGGCGCGGATTGCAGCCATACTTCGACATCTTCCGGCAAATGGCCGGAAGCGCGCATCAGCTCCAGCGCCGACTCCAGGCGTCGGCGGAACTCCGCAGCACTGAGCGGGCGCGGCACGGAGGCGCGGACTCCCCAGAATTTGATGCGCATCAGAAATCAGCTCGCACAGCGAGGCCCTTGTGCGGCGTGGTCCGAATGTCGGCGCGGCGCAATGCGGCTCTCAGGCTGCGTGCGCAGAACAGTCCGTTCGCGTTTACTCCATGTCAACTATTCCGCAGACAGAGCTGCAGGCCCGACTGTTTGCCATTGCCTCGCGAGCAAGGCCGGTCCATGATTTGCCAGGCGTCCTGCGCCCCGAAGCCCTGCATGCGATCGAGCCGGCCCAGCTTTTTCGCAACGATCGGCCGCGGCAGCGAGTGCTGGAGCTGGGCGCAGGCTGGGGCGAGTTTCTCTGCGATTGGCTGCGTCGACGCCCCGAAGATGACTACCTGGCCATCGAGATCAAGGGCGACCGCATCCGCCGCACATTGCGCGATCTGGCGCGCCTGCCAGGCCCGGCGCGCTGGCTGCGCATCTTGCCGATCAATCTCAACTGGTTCCTCGAAGAGCTGCTGCCGCCAGAAAGCTTTGATTGGATGATCGTTAACTTTCCCGATCCCTGGCCCAAACGAAGGCACTGGAAACACCGCTTGGTCCGCGGCGACTTTGCCGACAAAGCAAGCCGGCTATTGCGATCTGGCGGCCGGGTCCACCTGGCGACCGACTATGCGCCCTACGCCCGTCGCATGCTGGCGCTCTTTCGCCGCTGCGCCGCCTTTGAGCCGGAGTTTGATCCGCCCGGCTTTCGACGGCTACGTCCGGAGGACCTGGGCCCAACGCGCTTCGAGAGCATGACCGGCCTGAAGCGCCCCGCCTATTATCTGCGCTTCCGCAAGCTTCGCTGAGCGCTCGGAAATTTCTCGACGCAAGAGGAGGTCGAACGAGTCTCCCGATCATGGCAGGGCGAATCGTAAAGCGCGGACAACTGAAGGAGTTAATGCGTCAGAACAAGGTCATGCGTCAGTTGCTGGAGGAATGGCCAGCCCGCGAAATCATGATGGACTATGAAAAGTCCTGGAACGAGCGACGCCAGTCGCTGTTGCAGAGCAGTCCGCTGGTGGAGATTGATCTCGGACAGGGCGAAGCTTGAGGCAAACGGCGCGGGCCCCGGACGCCAGCCGTGCCTTACTGTGGGCGGCCCTCTGGATCGCGCTGTCCGCCAGGCTGGCGGCTCAGCAGAACTGGGACTCGCTTTGGGCCTTTGCCAGCGTGGCCCCGGCCGGCTTGATCGCTCTGGCCCTGCTGACCGGACTGGCAGCGCTGCTCTCGACGCGATTTGCGGATCGAATCAAGCGGCTTACTCAACTTGCTCATCAAATACTTCCGCTTCGCTGGCAAAGACTGGCGGCGGCCCTGCTCTTCGTAGCTCTGGCCGGATTGCTTTTCCTGCTGCGCATGCGACTCTTCCTGCCGCCGCCTCGCGGACTGGGCGATAGCCTGCTGATTGTTGAACACCTCGAATTGTGGTCCAGGACTCTGGGCTACCTGGACAGCCTCGATGAATTGCTTGAGTACTTTCTGCGCTCGAAGCTATATCTGTGGTGCTATGCACGCTGGTCCTGCAGCGTCGAAAATAGCTACGCTGCGCTGAGCCTGTTATTCTTTGTACCCTGGGCTCTCGTTCTGTGGCGCTTCTTGTGCAATCGTCCGCTGGGCGAGCAACTGCTGGGCCTTGCCTTGTTTGTTGGAACGCCGGCCTTGCAACTGTTCGCGGGCTACGTAGAAAACTATACTGCGGCGATGACGGCGATGACGGCTGTGTGTTTGCCGGCGGCTCGCTATCTAGAAACTCCCGCCAGCAGCGAGGCCGCTGACCGACGCCTGCTGCTCTTTGCTGCAGTCGTCTTTGCTACAGGCTGCCTCTTCCATCTCTATGTCGCCACGCTGGGACCGGCGCTTGTTGTCCTGACGCTGGAGCTTGGCGTTGGCAGGGGATGGCGCGGGTGGATGCGACGCACACTGACGCCAGCGGCGATCAGCGCCGCAATGCTTGTGGCAGTGATTGGATACTTTGTTTTTCTAGAAGACCCTCCGATCGCGCTCGGCGCATCTCATGCCAGCAATCCGCCGATCATGCGTCCGGGATTGCTCTTCAGCATGAAGCGTATTGGCTGGCTGTGGAATGAGCTAACAATGGCCAGCCCGGCCTGGCTGCCATGGCTGGTCATTGCCCTGGGGGCGGCCAGAAAGCAGGCCAGATTGCAGGGATCTTCGATGTGGCGCACGCTTTCAGTGGCGGCCCCCAACCGATTTGCGCTCAGCGCATTGGCTGGTTGCGCCCTTCTGACCCTGGTCTGGACGCCAGCCATCGGCTATCCCGCTGACTGGGATCTGAAGACCTTGTTTCAAACGCCGCTTCATTTGCTGCTCTTCTACTGGCTGCGCGACCGTCTGAATGACGAGCAGGCGCGTCACATCCTACTGCCGTTGCCATCGCTTGCGTTTTGCGCGTTGCTTTTCAGCGGCAGCTGGTTATGGCGCAATGCGCAAAGCACGGAGGAAAGTCAACGTGCGCTGCAGCGCGCGCATGCCAACGCCGCCGAGGCCGTGCAACGCACCGTCACAGATCCCATATTTGTCTCGCTGACGGATGTAGAGCGCAAGCGGACTTACTTGCAACTGCGAATCTTCTTTATTCGATCGCGCCGCGCGCTGGAAGGCGGCGTGGGCGCCTTCGACGCGGATACCAGAGAGGAATACTTGCGCCAAACCCGTCAGGGCGAACGCGACTTTGAGGCCTGGATGGTACTGCCGCCGGCGGAGTACGAAGCAAACCGGGCAAGGCTCTGGTCCTCCTGGTCGCGGCTCAATCGCACGATCAACGGACCCTGAGCAGGCTATTCTTCATTGTTCAGCACGTAGAACAGGAAAGCAAAACTGCAGCGGCTCTGGCAGGATTGGGCGCAGATGTTGAAGTTAAAGGTCTCGGCGCCTTCAATGGTGCCATTGCCATTCGCGTCATTCTGCGTGGTACAGGATTCGTAGCAGGCAAAGGGCCCTGTGGGACAGGCCAGCAAATAGAGGCTGAGTTCTCGCCCGCTATCGGTGTCCGCAGCGCTGTCTTTTTGACAGCCGATCGCCAGGAAGCTGAGCGCTGCCAGAACCAGGGCAAGCATCGACCATCTGCGCCAAAGGACCATCGTCAAGACCTCAAGTCAGTCGCTCCCGGGCCCCTGCTGACAAAAGTCTTTTTTTCCATTTTTCGCTTTTGCCTGGCGGCGCGTCGCCGCTCACCTGCCAGGTGCGTCGAAAGGCCGGGGTCTTCCTTCTTTGCTGCAGCGTCGGCTGCGCCCCATCGCTGGCCGTGCGCTTTCGAAGCCGGGTTCCGCTGCCCGTTGCAGCTGGCGAAGCCTCGCAGTCGATCGAGCGCAGCAGCGTAGTCCACTTTCTGCTGCCTGAGGATCTGGTCGAAGAGCGACGCCTTCTCATCCTATCCGGCAACTTTGTGCAGCTCTTGCAGAGTCTGCTGGCGACGCCCCTGGAGCAAGATTGTCGCTGGTGGAACGATCGCGGCGTGGCCGAGCGCGCAATTGGCGACCAGCAGCAGGCGCTGGACTCTATCAGCCGGGCAAACGGTTTGTGCCCCGAAAATGAACGTATCGCCGCCAATCTCCGCTTTGCTTTGTTCGTCCGGTCAGAAGCTGCGCCGCGATACACGGTAGAAGAGCCATGAACATTAGCCTGAGACGCCTGCTGGCGTTGGCGATGGTCCTGTGTTGCTCCTGCCAGCAGCCGCAAACCACTCCGGAGTGGCAGTTCATTCTGGCGCCTTGGCTGATCGAGGGCGGCGGTCGGCCTGCTACGCCGCAACATTTGAGCGCTAGCTACGATCCGTACGCCGAAGCAATCAATTTGCGCTGGGACCTGGCGCTGGATCCGGCCGCTGGCATCCCCGTCTACGAATACCGCATTTATCTGTATCTGGACGGCCCGCCACAGGACTTCTACCGCGCCGGCGATCTTCTAGATCGCAGTGCAGTAAATTTCTACTCCGTGGAAGCGAGTCCCTTCACCGGTACGCTGTACTTTGTCGTAACCGCCTGGAACGGCGGCGCGGAATCCTATCCAAGCAACACGGTCGGATTGAGCTTGCTGTGAGCCTGAGCGTTAAATTTGCTGCCTGTTTTTTTGCAATCTGCCTGTGCTCTGGCGCCAGCCCCGAAGCTGAAGTTGGAGCGCAAACGCCGGCGCCGGAGCAACCCGCTTCGTCCGCCGCTGAAGCGCCGTCGAAGCCCGCGTGGATCGCCCTGGACCTTGCGGCCCCCGGCGCCGGCGCCCTGCGCAGAGGAGACTACGGCTGGGCCGCTTTTTTTGCCGGCGGTCGGCTGGCCACTGCTTACTATGCATATGTTAAACATATAGAATACTTAGAATATCGCAGCGCGGCGCGCGCCGCCAGACTGGCCGACCTTTACTATGGCCCTGGCCTCTACTACCGCGATCCCTATAGCAGCGGTTTTCGAAATTCGGACGGCTTTCAGCGCGAAGCGGATCGACGCTCGTATTTATCTACGCTGGCCCTGAGCTTGCATCTGCTGCTGACCGGCCTCTCCGTCTACCAGACCGGCCGCTGGCTGGAAGAGGAACATTCCAGGACCCTTCCGGAGTTTGAACTCGAAGCAGGACTGTCAAACGCCGCCACAGATTGGCCCCCCGCCAGCGAAGCGCAAGCGTCGCCCGGCTATGAGTTTTCCATCCGCTGGCGATGGTTCCTGTTGTAGGCCCAAGCGCTCAGCCGTCGCCGGGGCTGCGTACCACCGCGGGCAGCGTTCGCATTACGATGGCCAGGTCCAGCCAGAAGGACCAGTTCTCAATATAGTAGATATCGGCCTCGGCGCGTTTTTCGATGGAGGTATCGCCGCGCAAGCCCTGCACCTGGGCCCAGCCGGTGATGCCGCTTTTTACCGCATGGCGGCGCATATACTGGCTGTAACGCGATTTGAACTGCTGCACAAAGTAGGGACGCTCCGGTCGCGGCCCGACGACGGACATATTACCGACCAGCACATTCCAGAATTGCGGCAGTTCGTCCAGCGAGGTCTTGCGCAAGAGGCGACCAAGCGCCGTCACGCGCTGGTCCTGTTTGCCGCCCCAGACTTGATCGGAACTGTCTCGCTCCTGGACGACCATCGTACGAAATTTCAAGAGCCAGAAATTGCGGCGATCGAGGCCCACGCGTTCCTGCCGAAAGAAGATCGGACCGGGCATGGTCAGCTTGATCAACAATGCAATCAGCAGCAGCAGCGGCAAGAGCAACGCGAGGGCAAAACTGGCAAAGGCGACATCAAAGGCGCGTTTGATAAAGCGATTGTAGCCGTTGCGCAGCGGTATCTCGCGTATGGCCAGCAGCGGAATCCCGTCGATGTCCTCCATTCGTGCGTGAGCGGCGACAATTTCCACAACCTCCGGAATGACGCGACAGTCGAGGCCCTCGCGATCGCAAAATTCAACTACCCGGCGCAAGGCCGGTAGATCATGCTCCGCGGCGTAGACAACCAGATCCGGCTCGAGCCGGCCGGCGATTTTCTCCAGATCGCCGATACCGCCCTTGATCAAAGGCTTCAGCTCCCGAATCGCTTTCTGACGGGGACCAAGCAAGCCCACGACTCTGTAGCCATACAGCGGCCGCCGCCCCAGCGCCTCCAGAAAGCGTCGGGCTCCCTCTCCGCTGCCAAGGACCAGCACGTTGCGCAAGTTGTAGCCGCGCGCCCGCATGCGCGCCAGCACAAGGCGAAAGATGTAATGTCCGGCCGCTACCAGTGCAATCGATAGACCGAAGTTGTACAGAATCACGGCCCTCGAAAAACTCGTACCGCGGTAGAAGAAGAGCAGCGCCAGAATGACCAGAAGATTCAGGCCCACGCCGCGCACAATGGCCAGCAGTTCACGCAGCCAATTTTGACCGCGACGCGGATGATAGAGATCGGTCGCGATAAATACAATTACCTGACTGAAGGCCACAAAGATCCCAAGATACAGGTAGGTCAACCCGAGGGCATGCTGCGGGCCCAATTGAGCGCCAGGCGCCAGCAAGCCGTCGACGTCGGGATTGAACTGGGCGCGCTTTTCCGGCGAGAGCAACAGGAAATGCACTGCAAAAGCCAGAGCAAAAGAAAGCAGGGCCAGGATCAGATCCAGACCGATGAACATGAGTTTGAATGTCTGATTTTTTTCGCGAAGCATATTATTGGTAGAGCGTAGCCCGTCCGATTTCGCTTTGACGCACCCGGGCGCGATTGATCAGGAAGCGGCTTGGTCGTGCCGCGATACCGCCTAGATCAAAACGCAGCAGCGTCGCGCTGAAAGTGAAGCGATTGTCGTAGAAATTGACCACGCGCACCGCCGTAACGCCGCCAAAGAGCGTACGCTGCTCCAGCTCGTATCCGAAACGGTACTCCCAATCATGCAAATCCAGCACCAGAGCGCTGCGGAAATAAGCGGTGTTGAAGACCGCCTTTTCACGAGCCTGGCGGCCGCCGAGACCGCTGGAATCCACGACATCATTGGAAAAGGCGCGGTAGTTGGAGGCGCCGTTGCGATCCAGCGAGTCGCGATCGTAGCGACCGGCATCCACGGCGCGCGACTCCAGCTCCGACTCAAAATATCCCCAGCTCCACAGTTGCACGTCGAGCTTCAGCGCGAAACGCATATGATCGAGCTCCGGGTTGTAGTAGACGTGGTACCAGTAGTAGCTCAACTCCAGGTAGCGCAGGCGGCGCAGAAACCACAGATCAAATCCGCCCATCTCCAGCGTTGCCCCAAAGACGTTGGAATGGTCGCGTTTCAGCACCGGATTATAGACATAGTCGTCGATCAAGCGCAAACCCAGGAAGTGCACGCGATTGCGCGAAAGCAAGTTTTCGCGCTCGCGCCCAAAGAGATTCAAGAAGTCCAGATAAATATCGCTGCGCAAGATCGGGTAGGACCAGCGATCGCGACTGCGCACCTCAAAGGGAAACTCACGGTGGTCGTAGATGCTGTTTACAGCAAAACCCAGATTGAGCAGCGGATGGAACTCCAGCGAGAGGTCGGTTTCATTTTGCTTCTGGCTGCCATTGTAGTCGGTGATATTGACCGGCGGAACATCGTTCTGCTCCTCGTGGGCGGACTCCTTTAAACGGTGCGTGGCTCGCAAGAACAGTAGATCCGGACCCAGGGTGAGGGAATTTTCGCTGAACCAGTATTCGTAGCTCTGCTTGCGGACCTCGCGTTGCAGCGCCGCGTCATCGGCGGCGGAGGCGTTGTTGGCGGAAGCAATTGTCTTTTGCGCGCCGACGCCGATGCCGGGCTCGAAACTGATCCAGGGGTAAAAGCTCAGGTAGGAACGAAATCCAGTGCGGTAGGAGTTCTTGTTCAGCGCTCGATATTCCTCGCTCTTATACTCGCCACCGGACTGTTGCACGGCGGTGTACTGTTTGCTCAAGTCGCTGTGCAGAAAATGATCCCAGTAAAGCGGGATATCAAGGACGGGAATCAACCCCAGACGCAGACGCTTTTCCAGATCGATTGAAGGCAGAACGTCGTTGGTTGGAACATATTGACCATTGGTCGCATCGGTGGTCGATAGCCAGTAGTTATTGCGCGTAGCAGCGATACGAATCGTAAGGTCGTCGCGCTGCTCGCTGTAGGTCAGGCTCCAGTTGGTCAGCGGACGGATCAGCCCGCGTCCAGCCTCGCCATCTTTGTACAGAGCAGGAATGGTAGAATCCGGCGTGAAACGACCGCCAAACTCAAATTCATAAAGCTGATTGGCATAGTCTTCGTAGCGCAAATAGAGATTGCGAGTTACATTATCGGCCGGCGATCCGCCGCGGTAGCTGAGCAAGGCAAAGGCCTTGTACCATTGCTGCTCGTCCTCGCCGCGCGTGCAATAGTAGCCCAGCTGTCCGGGCGTGCCATAGCAGCGCTGCACTTGATTTGTAATGCGCACCTGGTCCTGATCGCGATAGTCCCCCGCTGCGCCATAGCGACGGTAGTGCGCGGCGCCCAGCTGCAAAATATAGCTGAGCCCGGGCGAAAAGCGGTACAATTCTACGCCAGCCGCCTGCCCGGTATTCTGATAGTAGTCGAGGGTGAAACGATAGGCCATGGGCTGCCAGCTGGACAGCGACGCCTCCGGAACGCCAAATTGATACGTAGTCTGTAAATACCAGCCCTGCACCTGGCTGAGGCCGACCTGGGCAATGATGCCGGTTCCCCAATCGGAAGCAAAAAGAAAAGGCAAAGGCAGAAGCGGAACGCCGCCCACATAGTAAAGCGCGCCCACTGCAAAAATCTTGTTGTTGTCGTAGATCCAGACGCGACGCGCTGTGAAGTTGTAGTGCGGCTTCTCTTCGGCACAGGTGGTAAAGTAAGCGTGCGAAAGACTGAAGCGGCCGCTGCCTATCTGAGTGACATTGCGGCCCACAAAGTGCACCGGACTGGCAAAGCCCGATGCATTGTAGAGAATTCCAGTCTGTTGTTTGAAGTTGTAGATGATACGATCGGCGCGAACTTCGCTATCGCCGTCGATGTAGACCAGCTCGCCATCGGCATAGAGCTCTTCGCGCCTGGTATCGACGATGACACGATCGGCCAGGAAATAGCCCTGCGGCAGTCGAACGCGAATCCGCCCGCTGAGGCGCAGAAGACCGCGCTCGTCGTCTTCGCCCTGCATGAATTCGCCTTCTGCCGCGTTTTCAATGCCGATGCGCGCCAACGGCGCGGGGGCCGGCAACTCCGGGGCCGATTCGACAGCCAGCGCAACTTTGAGCCGCGTTCGTCGGGACAGTTCTGAACCCTCGGTGGAAAGCCCAAGTTCGCTGAGAGCGGCGTTGAGTTCCGCCGGCCCAAGCAGATCAATACGCTCGGACAGCAGCCGCTTTTGCGTGGGGTTAAGCGAATCGCCCCGTTGCCGCAGCAGCTCGCGCAGGATCGGGTCGCTGCGCAGGCGTTCCAGGCGCTGCGTCAGCGCTTCGTCATCGAGGGTCTGCGCCGCAAGGCCGCTGCCGATTACGCAGAGGCCAAGCAGCAAGAAGAAGAGTAGTGCAATCTGGCGGCGCACATGTCCTGAGCTGCACTGCGGATTCAGACTCTGCTCCCTGGCGCCGCTTGCTTTGGACGCGTCAGATGGAATGGACCCGAACGCCCCGGCTGGCTGCCGCCTCTTATTGATGGACAGCTTCGCCCTGCGACGGGACTTGATTCCGGGATCGCCCGCTTGCGTAAAGCCAAACTACGATCCTGATTCGGCATGCTGATCCTGGACTTTTACGTGGACGAACCGGCCTGCTTTGGCGTGCCGCCCTATCTGTCCCCTTACGCACGCTACGTGGCTGGCGCGCTGGCGGACGCTGGCATACCCGCCCATGCCATCAGCTATCTGACCGTGGATCAATGGCGTGCGCAAGGCAAGAGTCTTGCAGAGTGCCCGCAGCTGGCTATTCTCATTGCGGGGGCCACGGTGCCTGGCAAGTACCTGGGCGGCAAGATTGGAACGGTTGCCGAGACGCTGGAATTTCTGGACTGGCAGCAGCGCAACAACCGCGGCGGCATTACGCTGCTGGGCGGTCCCTTGCGCTACGCTTCCACTGAAATTCGCAGCGCTATCGAGCAGCGCGGCGGCATTCTGGTGCGCGGCGATATTGAACTCTACGCCTTTGAAGCGGCCAGCGCCCGTCGGCGGATGTCCGATCGCCTGCAAGAATTGAAAAGCATGCACGGCGCCGCTCTGGGCGCGCGACGCAACTACCAGCAGGTGGATCGCTGGGCCGAGCGCGGGGCCTTTCTTGGCAATCTGCACCCCAATTTTCCTTATTTGATTCTGGAATTAGAAACCTATCGCGGCTGCACCCGCGATGTCTTTTGTTCCTTCTGTACGGAGGCCTTTTACGGAAGACCTGAATTTCGTCCGCTGCCTGGCATCCTGGCCGAAACTGCAGAGTTATATCGCATGGGTCATCGCTTCTTTCGATTGGGCCGCCAGGCGGACCTGATGACCTATCTGCCGGACATGGATGATTTTCAGAATTCCTTTCCGCGTCCGCGACCCGAAAGTTTGCAGTCGCTGTACTCCGGCATTCGCCAGGCCGCGCCGGATTTGCAGCTGTTGCATCTGGACAATATCAATCCCGGACTCATTGCCACCTTTCCAGCAGAGTCGCGCGAGATCATTCGCATCATCGCCGAGCACAATACGCCCGGCGACACCGCAGCCATGGGACTGGAAAGCGCGGACCCGGCGGTGATTCAGCTCAACGATCTGAAATGCGACGCCGATCAAGCAATGCGGGCCATCGAGATCGTCAATGAGTTTGGCGCGCTTCGCGATGGCGGCATTCCGCGTCTTCTACCTGGCATCAATTTGCTCCACGGACTGCCGGGCGAGTCGGACGGCAGTTTTGAGAAGAACTTTAACTTTTTGAAGCAAGTAATGGATCGCGGACTCTTGCTGCGACGGATCAACATCCGCCAGACCGTGACCTTCCAGCGCACGAAGCTGGACCAAATGCAGAAAAACCCGGAGCTGCAAGGCGGCGCCGGACGCAAGCGCCGGCGGCCACAGGCATTGGAGCAACGCTTTCTCTACTACCGCGATCGAATTCGAAAAGAGATCGATCATCCGATGCTGTTGAAAAATTTTCCGCCAGGCGTCTGTCTGCACTACGTAATTCTGGAGGCGCGCAACCAGGGATTCTTTCTGGGCCGAGCGCTGGGAAGCTACCCTGTGACCTGCAAGATTCCGGAAAGCGATGCGCAGGCGACGGCGGCGTTCCAGGCAAAGCGTCCCATTACGGCTATTGTCCTTGGCGCGGAAGAACGCAGCCTCCTGACCATGAGCTGGCCAATCCAGATCAACCGATTGGGCCAGCGCGCACTGGAACAGATTCCCGGACTGGGCAAGAAGCGCGCCACGCGACTGCTGCTGTCCCGACCGATTGTTTCCTTTGAACGCCTGGCTGAAGTGATTGAAGCGGTCCCTTTTGGATCCAGCGCAGACTACGACTTCAGCAATGATCTTGACGCGGGCGAAATGCAAGCGCGGCGCAAGCAATCCGCCGCGCTTGCTCAGGCCTCGCCTGAAGCAAGTTGATGGGCGTAGACCCATTCGTTTTCGAGGACCAGGATAACTGCCGTCAGCAGCAAAGCGCGCGGCATATCCAGCTGAGCGTCGAATTCAAACATCATCCGTTGTCGATCCATCAGGCCGACTGGCAGCGCCCTGTCCAATTCACTGATTGCCACTTCGCTCTGCCCGATGGCGTATCGATAAAAGGAAAGCGCCATGCTGCGCGGCGGGGCCAGCATGATGCGAAAGTCCGGCGATTGCAGCCGCCATTCCAGCGCAGCCACCACGTCCTTGCCACGACGGGCCTGCAATTGCGGCGGATCGCCGGCGGCGTAGAGAAAACGCAAGGGATCATTATCCTGAAAGAGCGCGGCAAAAATGGGACCGGCGGAGCTACGATTGTACTCCAGCTCAGCGAGCCGGCCCTCGACGCGAAATCCGTAGCGCGCCTGCAGCAGAACGTCGCCGCGCCGTCGTTCCTTGCCAAGTATTCGCCATTGGATATGCATAGTTCAACAGGCAGCGACTGCCCGGTCGCTTGTAAAGCTGACGCTTCCCCTTGACCCGCGCCGCGCTTGCGCCGCAAGCATTTTCGGAGCAGCAAAGCTGGCAACTTCCGGTCGCGGCGGCCAGGAGTGGAGTGCACCGCAGCGGCTGCGCTCAAAAAGACTTTGCATTGCAAGGAGCGGCGCCCAGCTCGTCGCAGATGGGCGAGATTGTCTTCTTTACTGGCTTCCCCGGTTTTCTGGGCAGCGAGCTTTTACCGCGGGTGCTGGCCAGGCATGGCGCCAGCGTCCGCGCCCTCTGTTTGATCCAGCGCGAATTTCGCGCTGTCGCCGAAGAGCGTTTGCGCAGCCTGACGACCCGCTATCCGCCGCTTCAGGATCGAGTCGAGCTGCGCGAAGGCGACATCGTGCGCTCCGATCTTGGCCTCTCCGGCCTCGGAGAACTTTCAGAGCAAGTAGTGGAAGTTTTTCATCTGGCGGCAATCTATGATCTCGCCGTGGCCCGCGAGCCTGCGCTGCGCGTCAATGTTCTGGGCACGGAAAACATGCTGCACTTCGCCGGCGCCTGCCGCCAGCTGCGTCGCTTCCAGTACATGAGCACCTGCTATGTCAGCGGCCGCTACGCAGGCGCCTTTACAGAGGAAGACCTGGACCGGGGGGCGCCCTTTAACAATTACTATGAGGAAACCAAGCATCTGGCGGAAGTCGCCGTGCGCAAGAGCATGGCCGCTGGATTGCCGGCCACGATCTATCGGCCGTCGATCGTAGTGGGCGACAGCCGCAGCGGCGCCACGCAGAAATACGACGGACCATACTACATCATTCAGTTGCTGCTTCGCCAGAAAGAAATAGCGATCGCTCCGGTCCTGGGGCGCGCCCGTTACACGCGGGTCAATGTCGCGCCCCGCGATTTTGTTGTCGATGCCGTGGCCGAGCTCTCCGGTCAGGAGCGCTCGCTGGGCAGGACCTATGCGCTGGCCGATCCAGAAGCGCTTACAGTTCGCGAAATGCTGAGCGTCCTGGCGCAGGCCACGGGTCGTCAGCTGATCCGCGCGCCCCTGCCGGCGATGCTGGCGCGCAAAGCGCTGGAAAATATCGCACCCCTGCAGCAGTGGATGCGCATTCCGCCGGAGGCGCTCGATTACTTTACACATCCTACCTATTACACCTGCACCAACGCCCTGCGCGACCTCGCCAATAGCGGCATTCGCTGTCCCCGTTTCGCCGACTATGCGCCGACTCTGGTGCAGTACATGCGCGAGCACCCTGAAATTCCGACCGGCGGCATGTCCTGACGGCCTGCGACTACCATCGCCCGTAGTGCTCCTCGAGCACTCCATACATGGGGCCCGGATCAACCCAGCGGCCGTCGATGCGCAGCCTGCCCGTGGCTCGAACGTAGGCCTCGGTGTGTTTTAGATCGACGATGAATCGAGTGAGCGGCGGTATATGCTGCACATTTGTCCTGTATTGCAAAACTTCCAGATCAAGTTTCATGTCCGAAGAGCTGACGCGCCAGGGCTGCCGCCAATCAGCGGGTCTTTCTCGCTCAAAACTGACGCTCTGTTCCAGCCGCACCCACTGTGCATTGCGCGGGGCGGGAATTGCCGGCTGCAAGTAGGCCTCTGTGTAACGCTGAGCGTAGGGACCGTAATTTACGAGCGAGGCCAGCGCAGCGTCCTTGTTCTGCACCGCCAGCCAGTGCCAACCGGTTTGCGCCGGCACGCGGCCAAAACAATGGTCGTAATAGCCAAGGGCCCCATCGAAAATATAGCGGCGATCGCCGATACACAATTCTCCACGGGCCGTATTTTGAAATAGGTGCAGCAGCGCGTAGCGCTCGATAATTTCATTGTCAAATTTGGTAAAGGGGCTTGTTCCTGGCGCGATCTCTAGATCAGCCTGCCATTCGCCGCTCCGGAATCGCAGACGCCAGCCGCGTTCCAGAGACCCCTCGTAGCTGAATTGGGCGCCGCGCGATTGGTAATGAAGCGACAACTGTTCCGGCGGAATTTTCGGTTCGGTGTAGAGTATCCTCGTCCATTGCAGCGGCCGCGGCAAAGCGGGGTCAAAGAGCGTTATGGTAAAGCTGTCTGCAATGTTAACGCGAACGCAATACCAGCTCAGGTAGACGCCGCTGGGCGGATGATACAGTCCGCTGTACCACCATTCTTTGTCGCGCCAATGCGCCAGCAAGCGCGGCAGTTGCAGCAGCGCCGACAATGGTCCGCGCCGAAATCGTAGTACTCGCTTTTCCTCAAGCCACATCGCCCTTGCCTCCGGCAAAGGGGTCCTCCACTTCCGCGGCAGCGCTGCGCCGCGTACTCAAGTACTCATCGTAGCGCGGCGCTCGAGTGCCAAACACCGTGTCCGTCCAGCTCAGCAGACCGGAGTAGTTGCCGAAGAACTTGGAATGGTGAAAGTCGTGATAGCGCGCGCCATCGTAAAGCGGCAGCAAGCGCATGGGATTGAAAGGGAAGTCATAGCCGCTGTGCTGCTCGGCCGCCTCCCACTGACGGAACACAACCCAGATCCAGAAAACGCCAACGTGCGCTCCAATCAGAGCCGGTCCGATGGTTACCAGCAAGCTGATCAGCATGTATTCCAGCGGATGCATATAGTTGCCAGACAGCGCAATGGGCGTGGGAAAGCGATGGTGTACGCTGTGAATCTTACGGTAGAGCCAGCGCGACCGATGCATCGCGAAATGCAGACAGTAGAAAAGGAAGTCATCGAGGATGGCAAAGGCGGCAACGGAGGCAATCACCACATACCACGCGGGCCAGGGGCCGGAGTGAATTCCGGAAAGTCGCAACAGAGGCCAGAGTAAAATGCTGCCCAGCAAAGTGAGCGCAACATTGATTGCCAGCTGCTCCAGCGAATCGGGCAGCATCTTGCGCCAGTTGCCTCGACGCGGCTGGATGCGATAGCGGCGCAAAGCGGGCGGATCAAGGATGGCCAGAATCGTGAGCGGCGTGGCCATGATCAGAAAGGACGCCAGGGCGACGAGTACGGTGCCAAAGACGATCTGAAAGAAACGCGGTTCCGTATAGATTTGAAGCAGCACTTGCATCATAGGAAGGCAACGGCGCGAGGCGCGCGGCCGGTGTAAATGTACTTTTTTGCATATTCCAACTTGTCAGGCTGAGGGCCTCCGCCGCATCCTTCGCCATGGCCTTATCCAGCGATGTGCGCAATCTCATCGCCTTTGCGCCACAGCGAATTGTCCAGGCGATTGCAGCCAATGAAATGGCCATGCGTCGGGTACAAGCGACGCGCGGCGCTATTCTCTTTGTAGACATAGAAGGTTTTACGCCGCTTACGGTCGCCTACAGCGCACTGGGTTCGGCGGGCGCCGAAGGTCTTCACGCCCTGCTCGGCCGCTACTATACGGTGCTGATCGATTGCCTCGAGGAATGGGGCGGCGTCGTCTACCAGTTCGCCGGAGACTCCATTCTGGCGGAGCTGGCAATGCAGCCAGGCGAAGACGACGCGCTTTGCACCAATCGCGCCGCAGCTGCCGCACTCGATATCCAGGCGCGGCTGCGATCGCTTCCTGCTTCCACGGTGGCCGGACAGGAATTTGCGATGCGCGCCAAAGCAGGCCTTGGATATGGCGCTTACCAGCGTCTATTGCTTGGCGACGCCAGTAGCTGGCTCTGCCCCCTGCTTAGCGGCGATGCTGTTCGATTTGCCACCGATGCAGAGAAGGGTTGCGCAGGCGGCGAAGTTGTGGCGCACCACAGCCTCGCAGCATTGCTAAACGTTCTTCCGGGGGACGAAAGGATTGCCCGCGACGCTTTGCGCTTGCGAGCCGCACGATTGCCTGCCGCACCCCGGCCGGGCCGGTCCGCGCCGCCCTCAGCTGCCAATGCCGGTCGGATGCAGCGGGCTTTGCAGCGCTTTGTCCCCCAGGCGGTTCTCGAGCGTATCCTCTCGGCGCACATTGGATTTCGCGCCGAATACCGGGAAGCTGTTTGTCTGCAAGTTCATTTCTCCAGAATCGATTACGATAGCGGCAGGAAAGAGGAGTTCTCTAAACTCAACGAACTATTTCTCCATTGTTTGCGAGCGGCGGAAATACATGGCGGCGCCTTGTTAGGTCTCGACCTCAGCGACAAAGGAGGAATTCTGCTGACTGCTTTTGGGGCGCCGCAGGCCCTTGAGCGCAAAGAGGAACGCGCCAGTCGCATGGCGTTGCAGCTAGCGCAATCGGACATCGGTCAGCACTTTGAGCTGCGCTGTGCCGCCGCCTCCGGCCAGCTTTTTTGCGGGGAATTTGGTTCGCTCACACGAAAAACCTATACCCTGCTGGGCGAGCCAATCAATCTGGCAACGCGGCTGGCCACCGATCTTCAGGTTGCAGGCGCGGCCATCAGTGAATCCGTAAAGTTACGCCTTAATAATACTTTCAATTTACTTACTATCGAAGGTCGTCAGCTAAAAGGTATTGCCGGCGCCGTACAATACTACCGACTTCTGCAGGAGTCGCATCGGCCAATCGCTGCCAGCGCGGAGCGAAGTATTATTGGCCGCGAGCAGGAAATGGCCGCCCTGCGCGATGCCATGAATAGCGCCGCACAGGGACGCGGATGCACTGCGACTCTGGAAGGAGAAGCTGGGGTCGGCAAGTCCCGCCTGCTGGCGGCGGCCGCCGATGAACTTGCCAGGCTTGGATTCACGATTCAGGGCGCCGTCTGCCTGCCCTATGAGCGATACACTCCCTATTTTGTCTGGCGCGATTTACTGCGGAGAACGCTGCAATTGCCAGCGGAGGCCAGAGAGGCCGTAGCAGAGTTGAGCCGTCAACTTTCGTTGTGCAAGGCCGGCGCAGATTGGGCGCCCGCTCTAGCGCGCATGCTGGGTTATGCTTGCGAAGAACCAACTTTCGCGGGCGAACTGAGCGCGCAGGAGCGCAGTCTCCAGCTCGCCCAAATTGTTCTTGAACGTTTGCAACAACTTTCGGCCAAGCAGCCGCTAGCGTTGATTCTTGAAGATGCTCACTGGATCGATGAAGCCTCCATGGGCCTCTTGCATTTTCTTCTGCCGCGACTGGGACAATCGCCGATCCTGAGCCTGCTAACCTTGCGACCGGACGATTCGATGCGCGAGGCCTTGCGTTCAACGGTTGGCCCAGGTTGGATCGAATTGCGCCCCCTGGACGGAGAGATGGCGCGCCAGCTCTTGCGCCAACGAATGCGCCTGGCGTCGCCCGACGCACGCCTGGAAGATCTGGTATTGCAAGCGGCCGGCGGCAATCCTTTCTTCATTGAAACGCTCGTAGATCACTTGATTGACCAGGGCGACCTGGTCGAGAGCGGCGTCGGACGCCGACTGGCGACAGATCTGCGGACGCTGAAAATCCCGCACTCGCTGCGCGACGCGGTACTGGCCAGAATCGATGCGCTCAACGAAGATACGCGAGTAACATTGAAAACCGCCAGTGTGATTGGCCGCAGCTTTCCCTACGACACGTTAGTTCGATTGTTGCCCGACAGCCTCAACGAACAACGTCGCTTACAGTCATTGCAGGTTCTCGAAGCAACGGACCTGGCGCACCTGCATAGCTCCTCGCCGCGGGCCTATATTTTCAAACACATTGTGATTCGGGATGTCGCCTATGAAACTACACTGCTCAGTACGCGACAGTTCCTGCACCAGCAGCTGGCAAACTGGCTGGAACAGCAGGCGGGTGAAGCAAGCCTCGAGTATGCAGAAACTCTCGCCTATCACTTTGACCAGGCTGGCGTCGCCGACAAGGCGCTGCAGTTCAGTCTGGAGGCTGCAAGCCATGCGATATCCTCCTATGCAAATCGGGAGGCCCTGCATCATTTTCAGCGCAGTCTGGAATTGCTGGAAAAGGGTGCGACCGCACCGTCTCCCGATGTTTTCATAGTAGCGCAGCGCGGCAAGGCCATCGTTTTGCAGCGCCTGGGCCGAATTGAAGAGTCAATCATGCTCTACCGGCAGCAGTTGGCCGCCGCTTCGGACCGAGCAGAGCGTGCGACATTGCATTTCTTGATTGGGGCTGCCCTACATGAAATTGAGCGTCGCAAAGATGCAATTCGCGAAATGGAATCTGGATTGGCGCTCCTCGGCAGACGTCCGCCGCGAACTCGCGCCGGCGTTCTTGCCGCCCTGCTTGCAGGATTTGCCCAGCGATTGCTCCGCCGATTGCTGCCCTGGTTCAAGCGGCCGGTAGAGGGCGCCAGATCGCGCCTCTACCGGCAACGAATTCAGGCCCTGGAGACGATTTCAAAGCTCTATTTCCTTTATGATCTGGAACGCTATGCCTGGAGCACGCTGCAGCACTACAACCTCGCTGAACGCGTTGGAGATGCAGCCGAACTGAGCGTGGCTACTGCCGCCTATGGCTTGCTGCTGAATGGCCTTGGCCAGAGTTCGGCCGCATTGCACAGAATCGAGCGCTCGCTCCGACTGGCCGAACAAAGCAACGACCTGCACGCGCTCGCGCTAACGCATTCTCTGGCGGGCGCTCGTTGCCTTTTTGACAGCGATCCAGAGCCGGGCTTACAACATTTTCGGCGCTCCATTGAACTCTACCAGCGAGCAGGCGGAGTATGGGAACATTTGACTGCGATTGGCAGCCTTGGGCAGATTCAATTCCTGCTGGCGCGTTTTGCTGAAGCGGCCGAAAGTTACAATCGCGCCGGCGACCTTGCGGATGCCGCAAATTCGCCGGTACACCGCGCCTGGCGCCATTGCAAAACTCCGTACTGCGAATACCTGCTGGGCAGGCGCAATGGCGCGTCCGCCTTTCAGGAACTGGAGATTGCCGCCGCCTTGAATCGCAACACAGGCGACATGATGAATCACTTAATCACACTCGGTCATATGGCCGGCGTTGCCGTCCGCGAAAAGTGGGCCGAGGACTGCGCGCAACTTGCGCGGCAGATCCTGGAAACGAACGAGCTCTACCGCGTGGAACTGCCGTGGGTCAAGGTTGCACTATGCGACGCTGTTGATGCTGCCGTCTTTGCGATGCTTGCGCTGCCGGCTCAGGCTGATCAAATGTTGCGCCTGGCCCGGCGCGCCAGCAAGCTGTCAATGAAACTGGCAAAGAAGTACGCCTATCTGCGCGGGCCAGCGCTGCGCAGCCGCGCCGCTTTGCTACAGGCGCTTGGCAAGCCGCAGGCAGCCGAACAAATCTATCGCCAGGCGCTGGCCAGCCTGGAAAGCAGCGCCTTTCCTTATGAGCTTGCTCTTACGCTTGCCGAAGCCGGCGACTTCTTTGAGGATGCAGCGCTGCAAACGCGGGCCCAGGACCTGCTCGCTCAGCTGGGACTTCGCGGCGAAAACGAACGCTGGGAGCGGCGCCGCCACGCTCCTGCCGCCTGAAGCTCAACGCCAGTCTCAGCGCTGCAAGGTCGAAGCTGACTTCGACCCGAGGCCGATAGCAAGCAGCATCCAACCGACTATGAACGACAATCCGCCCAGCGGCGCCACGGCGCCAAACCAGCGCGGCGCCCCGAAGACGATGGCATAGAGGGCGCCACAGAATAAAAAAAGGCCCGCAACAAAAGCGATCGCCGCCAGTCGCCACCAGCGAGCGCGCGGCGGCGCCAGAATACCAAGCACGCCGACCAGCGCCAGAGCAAAGCAATGATAGAATTGATAACGAACAGCGGTCTCGAAGATCTCCTGCTCCCGCGGACCGACCATCTGGCGCAGGCCGTGTGCGCCGAAGGCCCCAAGAGCGACGCTGAGGCCGCCAAGGATGGCAGCCAGGAGCAGAATCAGACGCGCCGGGCGCGGAATCTCGACTGAAATAGGACTCATCGCGCTGTGCCTGGCGGTCGCCAGCGCCTTGAAAACTGCATTTTTCGCTGCGCCAGGCGCCGACAATTCCTCGAAACAGGTGGCATTTTCCGGGCAATGGCCCTTCTTGCCCCTATGCTGGCCGAGCGAATCGTCCCCGAGCTATTCGAAGTAAACGGCGTGCGTGTTTTGCACCTGGAGAATAGCAGCTTCCTGACCAATGTGCAGATCCTTACAGGCGTGGGCTCTTCGATCGAAAAAGCGTCGGAATTTGGCCTGGCGCATATCCTCGAGCACATGTTCTTCAAGGGTTCGCGTAAGCGGCCGGGAGGCAGCGCGATCTCGCGCGCTGCCAACGACATTGGCGGCAAGCTCAACGCCTACACCACCTACGATCATACGGCCTATTACATTACAGTTCTCAATGATTCCTTTGAGTTGGGCCTCGACATTCTGGCCGACATGTACCAGCATCCGCTTTTTCCCGAAGAGGAATTCCGTCGCGAACTCAATCCGATCTTGAGCGAGCTGCGCGAGCAGGAAGACAATCCGGACAGTTTTCTGGCGGAGCGATCGCTGCAGGGATTTTTTGGCCGCACCTATCACCCGGTGATTGGCACAGCCAGGACCATTCAGGCGGCGACGGTAGAGATGATGCACGGCTTCCGCTCCCGCTTTTACGGACGCGAGAATACGATGATCGTTGTCGTGGGCGGCGTGGACCGCGAACGCGTGCGCCGGGCGATCGCCGAGCACTATGCCGATGAGGGCGCCGTCGAGCAGCCGCGCGTTGCTGATTGCAGCTGCACGGCCGGCGAACTGAACTTGAGCAAGCCTGGCATTCAGGAGGCTTACTACGAGCTGCTCTTTCCGGCGCTGCCCAGCTCGCATCCCGATCGCTACAAGCAGGATGTAATGAACTACATACTGGGCGGAAACGAATCAGCGCTGCTCTTTGAACGCATTCGCGATGAGCTGGGCCTTTCCTGCTACGGCGTCTACTCCTGGACCATGCGCAACCCGCCCTTTCATTGCCTGGGGATCAGCTGCGGCATCGCCCCCGATGAAATGCCTGTTCTGCATCGCGAGGTGCTGGCGCAAATTGATCGCATCTGTTCATCGCGCGTTGGCCTGGATCGACTGGAACGGGCGCGCGCTTCGTTGCGCACCTCGATCGCCTCGCGCGCAGAGACCAGCGCCGGCATGGCCGGAATGATCAGTCTGCCTGCGCTGCGCGGCGAGAGCTACAACGCTGTGGAGAAGGCGCTGCAGGAGATCGAAGCCATCGGCCTGGATGATATTCTAGAACAGGCGCAGAAGACCTTTTCTGGCGCGCGCTTCCACGGCGCCCTCTTGCCGGAGTGAGCCTCGAGCTGAGCGTTGCCGAAGCTGCCGCCGTTTTACGACGCGGACAGCTGGCCTTGATTCCCACCGAAACAGTCTACGGCCTGGCGGCCAACGCCCTGGATGCACAGGCCGTTGCTTCGATTTTCGAAGCCAAGGGCCGTCCACATTTTAACCCGATCATCTGTCATGTCAGCGGGCTCGATGCCTTGCACCGCTATGCCCGGGTGGATGCGCTGAGCGCCGCCCTGGCTGATCAGTTCTGGCCAGGGCCGCTGAGTCTGGTGCTGGAACAACGCGGCGCCATTCCGCCCATTGTCAGCGGCGGAGGCGGCCCGGTCGCTTTTCGCGCCCCCGATCATCCGCAGGCGCTTGCCCTGCTGCACGCCTGCGACTTCCCGCTGGCCGCCCCGTCGGCCAATCTATCCGGGCGACGCAGTCCGACCACCGCGGCCATGGCCTGCGCTCAGC
Organism: Leptospirales bacterium; assembly: GCA_019694655.1. Taxonomy (NCBI): domain Bacteria; kingdom Pseudomonadati; phylum Spirochaetota; class Leptospiria; order Leptospirales; species Leptospirales bacterium. The sequence continues at coordinate 28,316 of JAIBBN010000004.1, read as the reverse complement.
TATCTTTTGCCGTCGCGGGCTTCCTGGAAGGCGGCCCCTGTCGCGTCGGGCTGGAATCGACCGTGCTCCAATCGACGCCAGAGGGGCTGCTGCTGCTGCGCGAAGGCGGGCTCACACGCGAGGAGCTGCAGGCCGCAGGATTTGAAGTCGTTACGGAAGTTCGGGAGAGCGGAGCGCCGCGCTCGCCTGGACAACTGCTGCAGCACTACGCGCCCGACGCGCCGCTGCTCTGGCTGGAAGGCTGGACCAAACTCAACGCGAAGCAGCGCGAGGATTTCTGGCGCCTGACCATTGCAAAGCTGGGCCACGCGCCCGGACGGATTGTACTGCTTTCGCCGCTCCCGCCGGAAGCACAGTGGCTGCAATCGATGCCGCCACATCGCCTGGCCGTGCTTGCTCCTTCTGGCAACCTGCGCGAGGCGGCGGCGGCCTTGTTTTCTGCTTTCGAAGAATGGGCCAGCGAAGCCGACCTGCTTGTGGCCCTGCCCGCTCCCGAGGCTGGACTGGGCCGGGCGATCAATGACCGACTGCGCCGCGCCGCCTCCGCTCGACTGCATCCCGATTCGAATTGATCTGAACTCAAGGCCTGGAGAGCTGTCCTAATGCCCAACATTTTGCGATCCTCGCCGGGGCGCGGCGTTGCCTTGATTCTTGTGCTGCTTCTGGCCTGCGCGCCTGATCCGCAGCAATCTACGGAGGCGCAGCCGGCGACCGACAATCGGCAATGGGACGATGTAGCTCGCTATCTGGCAGGCATGCCCGTGTCGGAACACAGTGCGCTGCAGGCTCTGGAAAGGCTGCCCGAAGCCGCGCGCCAGCGTGAATACTTCCGGAAGCATTATGAACCGATCGAGGCCTCGCGACTCAATCCTATGCGCAGCTGGGCCGCCGCCGAGCTAGCCGATGCGCGCAGCAGCGACCGAACAGTCTTCTATCCCTTTGGCGGCCCGGATTTCCTCCATATCTACGCCTTCTTTCCGGAGGCGCCGCTCTATATCCACTTTGGTCTGGAGCCGCCTGGCCTGCCGCCGGACCTGGCCAATATGCCTGCTGCCAACCGCGCACGCTTGATGCAGCTGACGCGCGAGAGCCTGTCCAGCGTTCTGCGCTTTTCCTTTTTTCGCACTAACGACATGCACGTCGAATTGCTGCAGAGCCAGATTGGCGTAGCGCCGGTGCTTCTGGCCTTTGCGGCGCGCAATGGCCTCGTCATCGTCAATGCCCGCAACATTCATCTCGATCGCGACGGCCAGTTGCAGAACGGCGCGACGGCTGCCAGCTCGCCAGGCGCCATCGCTGGCGTCGAAATTGAACTGCGCAACCCGAACGGCAAGCTCTCGCGCTTGCAGTATTTCTCCATGAATATTGCCAACGACGGCGACAACCAGGCTTTCTTCAATTATATGCATCAACAGGGTCGACTCAATGCCTATGCCAAGGCGGCCAGCTATCTGATGCACAACGATAGCTTCAGCAAGATCCGCTCTCTGGTTCTGGAGCAAAGCGAAGTCTTTATGCAGGACGACTCTGGAATGCCGGTGCGGTTTTTTGGCCGCGAGCAATGGGATGTGCAGCTCTACGGCGCTTACGATCGGCCGATTCCGCTCTTTGCCAATCGCATCCAGAATGACCTCAAGCAAATGTACGCCAATCGTAGTGCAGTCAAGTCTCTGCCTTTTGGCATTGGCTATGTCTTTCAACAGGGCCGCTCCAACTTGATGATCGCCCGGAAGCGACAGTAGGTCCATCTGGAAGCGCGGCAAATCTTTGAGGAGGCGGTCGCCGGATTCCGCGAAAGCCAGGACGCTATCACTGCCAGCCTCGAAGCGCTGGAACAGGATCTGGCCAGCGCCGATGCCGGGCTGCCTGCGCTTTCCTTTCAAGAGGAACTCTGGCAAAGCGGCGAGGAGGGGCTCAGCCTGGGCGGCGGCGGTCGCACGCGTGTTCTGGAAGGCGGGCGCATCTTTGAACGAGCCGGGGTGAACTTCTCGAACGTAGAAGGCCAGTTCAACGAGGAGCTGCAAAATTCTTTGCCGGGACAGGAGCGCGCCTTTCGGGCCAGCGGCCTCTCGCTGGTGCTGCATCCCAGAAATCCGCATGTGCCAACGGTGCATGCGAACTTCCGAATTATCCTGCGCGGATCGCTGCAATCGCCGGAGAAGCTATGGTTTGGCGGCGGCGCCGACCTGACGCCCTCAATCCTCTATGAGGAAGATGCACGCCACTTTCACGAATTGTGGCAGGAACTCTGTGATCGGCATTCAGTCGCAAACTATGCGCAGTTCAAAAAACAATGCGACGAGTATTTCTGGCTAACGCATCGCCGCGAAGCGCGCGGCGTCGGCGGAATTTTTTTTGATTATCTGCAGGGAGACCTGGAAGCCGCATTGCGCTTTGTGCTGGATGGCGCCAGCTGCTTTTTGGCCTCCTACGTCCCCATCGTTGAACGACGTTCGGCGATTGCTTCTACGCCGGCCCAGCGCACATTTCAACTCTGGCGTCGGGGGCGGTACGCGGAATTCAACCTGCTCCACGACCGCGGTACGCAATTTGGTCTGCGCACCGGCGGACGCATTGAGTCGATCCTGATGAGCATGCCGCCGCTGGCCGCCTGGCAGTACGACCGCAAAGCAAATTCCGCTGAAGAGCAGCGACTGCTGAATGTATTGCGTTTTCCCAGGGACTGGCTGGAATCGACTTCTGCCGACTCCGCGCCGGCCGATTGAGCGTGCGCATGGCCTTCTGGCACAAGAAGCAGATTACCCGCCGAACCATATTTGTGGGCGATGTCCACGGCTGCCTGGCCGAGCTGCAGCGCTTGATTCGCAAGCTGCGTCTGGGCGCCGAGGATCGTGTGATCATGCTGGGCGATCTGATCAATCGCGGTCCGGACAGCGCCGGCTGCGTAGAATTTGTGGCGCGGCGCGGATTTGAGTGTTTGATGGGCAACCACGACCTTGAATACCTGCAACGCTACTTGAGCAGCGAGCGCTACGGCCGACTGCGCGATCAACTGGGACCGCAACTGCACCAATGGCTGGAACAAAGACCTTTCTTTTTGGAGTCCGCCGAATTTCTCGCTGTTCATGCCGGATTATGGCCGCGCCGGCGGCCTGAGCGTACGCCGCCTCGAGTGCTGGTAAATATCCGCACCTGGGATGGCCGCGGGCGCGATCTTTCCAATCCGGCAAATCCGCCATGGTACGAATTCTATAGCGGCGAAAAACCGGTATTCTACGGGCACTGGGCGCGCAAGGGCTTGAATATCCGTGAGCGTAGCCTGGGATTGGATTCGGGCTGCGTTTACGGCAGAGCGCTCAGCGCCTGCGTGCTGGAATCGCGAGAAATCATACAAATGCCTGCGACGCGCGTTTACTATACGCCGCCGTCGTTGCGCGGACCGGGGGGAACAGTAAGTTGAGCGTCGAGAATCAAAATTCCGATCTGGAAATGGAGGAGGAACTCTTTCGCCTGCGGGCGCTGGTGGACTCTTTCGCGCTGCTGAACGCCTCGCTGGACCTTGATGTCGTTCTGAAAAATACGCTGCGGCGCGCCTGCGAACTGATGCGCGCAGAGGTTGGTTCCATTGCGCTGATCAATGAAGAGCGTACTGATCTAATTTTTCTGGAGTCCACCGACCCCCAGTGGGATAAGCTCAAGCAGATCTCGGTGCCCATCGGCCAGGGGATTGCTGGCAGCGTAGCCAAGACCGGCAAGACGGTGCGCGTCGATGACGTACACAATGATCCGCGCTTCTACGAACAGATCGATCGCAAGCTTGGACACAAGACGCAGACCTACATTTGCACGCCCTTGATTGTGGAGAGCATCATCATTGGCACGGCCCAGTTGATGAATCGAATGGACGGCCAGGCCTTTACAGAAGGCGACGAGGAACTGCTGGAAGGATTTGCTCATCAGGCGGCGCTGGCAATCCAGAATGCTCATCTGCACCAGGTTAAATTGCGTCAGAAGTCGATCGATGCCGAGATGAGTCTCTGCTCCGAAATTCAGAACAAGCTATTCCCGGCTGCCATGCCAAGTTTTGCCGGCTACGAGGTGCTGGGCGGTTCGAAACCGGCGCGCGAAGTGGGCGGCGACTATTACGGCTTCCGGCCAGCGCGCAGCGGCGCACTGGACTGCATCATTGCTGACGTGTCCGGCAAAGGAATCTCGGCGGCAATGCTGGTCTCCGAGTTCCATACCGGATACCAGTTGCTAAATGAGGTCGAGCCTACCCTGACCGGTTTAGCCAATCGGCTGAACAAGCACCTGCTGGAATCTCTGGTGACAGGCCGCTTCATTACTTGCTTTGTTGCGCGAATTCAACCGCAATCTGGCGAGGTGGAGTACCTGCTGGCCGGTCATACTCCGCCAGTCATCCTGCGCCATGATGGCGGCATGGAAGAGCTAGAACGCACCGGTCCCGTGTTGGGGTTGACTGCATTCGAATTCAGCACTGGCCGCTGTCAGCTTGGACCGGGAGACCTGCTTGCTTCTTATTCCGACGGTTATTCAGATGTACACAATGGCGGCGGCGAACTCTATGGAGAAGATCGCATCAACGCTCTCCTGCGCCAGTGGCGAGACCTTCCGCTTCCGGATGTCATTCCCCGATTGGATGCAACTCTGGATGTCTTTCGCGAAGAACAAGCCTTCCCCGACGATCGAACACTGTTGCTGATTCGTCGGAAGCCATGATCGCGCCCGGGCGCGCCGCGCCGGGCGGATGGCATGGCGTAGCATTTGTCCTGCTGTTGCTGCCGCTGCTGAGTCAGTGCGATGAGCCGGAGGCCGGCGAGGCGTCGACTGGCTTGAGCGAGTTTTTCATCCCCGCCTGGCGACCGGCCGGCCGCAGCACAAACGGTCGCGCCTTTCGCCTGATGCGCGCTCCAGGCGCCCAGCATTTGCTGGTCTACGCGCCGCGCGGCGCAGATGGGGCCGAAGAATTGCAATCGCAGGCCGAGCGCTGGCGAGCGCGCGGTTATACCTTGCTAACGCTGGATCGCCCGGCTGGCAATGCTGCTGCCGATGCCGCCGACTTCTCAAGCGACCTCGCCGATTTGCTGGAGCTTGCACTGCGGCGCGGCGCCTACCGCAGTCGCAGCCTGGTCCTTGCCCTGGACCGCCCTGGTCCGGCCCTGGAATGGCTGCAGGCATCGCCAATTGCCTTTGAGGTTGTGGTCATCGCCCGTTTTCAGAACTGGCATCCAGGCGAACGCGAAGTCAAACTGCTCCACGATCTATCGGCGCGCAGCATGATCCTGACGCCGCCGGGACTGTTGCGGGGCAAGAGCGAGAACGGCGCGCTGGAGCGCGGAATTCGTAGCGTGGTAGAAAATTACAGTGACGATTGGCCCAATCAGAGTGTGCTTAACTGGATGGAGCTGGGCCGCAGTTCGATCCGCTGGCGACCGGCGACAGAAAGTTTCCGCGGCGGCTGCCTCCCTGAAAGTGCAGAATTGAATGTAAGCTTCAGAAATTACCAGGCCAGCGGACGCGCCGAAGAGGAGGCCTGCCCGCTTTTCCTGGCATACGGTCGCGAAGTCTGGACGGCTACCGAGGCCGGTCCGCAGCTTTGTACTTATTCGTCCGGGAAAGAAAGGATTCATTGCCGTCCGTAGTTTTGCGAATGGCGAAAGGCAAAGTTTCGCGCCCACAAGCTACGATTGACGCATTTTCCGGCGCTGTTCAGGAATTGTTCTATGCTGAATAGCCTGCTATGAATTCGTCCGTAAGATTCCACGTTTATAGCTTAAAATGAGGAAGCGCCGTATCTTCATGCTCGGCTGGGAGTACCCGCCGGAAATCACCGGCGGCCTGGCCATCGCCTGCCGTGGTCTGGCGCGCGCACTGGTGCGTCGCGGGCACAGCGTCGACTTTTTCCTGCCGCGTTACAATAATACGCCAGCCTTTGACGAAGGCGTCCGGGTGCTCAGCCCAACAGCGGAGCAATTGAGCGTCGAGGAGATGGTGCTCTACCGGGAGCAGCTGCAGACCATCAGCGAAGGCTCTCTCAGCGGCGCCTATGCTCAGCCGGAAGGCAGCCCGCAGACGAGCGCCGAAGAATTGGTGCGGGCAGCAATTGAAAATCGAAGCGTTGGCGCTTTGCTGCAGGGCGGCTATGGCGACCACATGTTCCAGGAAATCTTCAGCTTCGCATTGCTGGCGCGCCTCTATGCGGCCCGCGAAGCCTACGATATTATTCATGCCCATGACTGGATGACCTTCCCTGCCGGCGAAGCGGCCGCGGCCGCGACCGGACGTCCGCTGCTGATCCACGTGCATGCCACGGAGTTTGATCGCAGCGGCGAAAATGTAAATTCACTGATCTATGATATCGAGCGTCATGCGGCCCATGCCGCGGCGGCGTCGGCGGCGGTTAGCAATTACACGCGCAGCATCCTGATTCGACGCTACGGCGCGGCTGCCGAACGTGTCTTCGCCGTCCACAATGCCGTGGAATCGGAAGAGGAACATCCTCTGCCGCCAGAGGTGCGCGGCATCAAGGAGCCCACGGTGCTCTTTCTGGGCCGCATTACATTCCAGAAGGGTCCAGAGTACTTCGTTCGTGCGGCCCGTCGGGTCATCGATCAAATTGGCGGCGTGCGCTTTGTGATGGTCGGGACCGGCGACATGTACCATCGTATGATTGAGCTGGCTGCCGATCTGGGGATAGGACGTTACTTCCACTATACTGGTTTTCTCAATCGCGAGCAGGTCCGGCGCGTCTTTGCGTTGAGCGATCTCTACGTCATGCCCTCAGTTTCCGAGCCCTTTGGCATTTCGCCGCTGGAGGCCATGCTGCAGGGCGTGCCGACCATCGTTTCCAAGCAGTCGGGAGTCAGTGAAATCATCGAAAACTGCATCAAGGTCGACTTCTGGGACGTGGACGAGATGGCCCGCAGCATCATTGCAGTACTGAGCGACAGCGCTGAACGCAACCGGCTGCGGGAACAGGGCAAGCAAGAAGCGGAAAACCTCAGCTGGGACCTGGCCGCCGAGAGGCTGGAGACGATCTATGATCGCGCCGATGACTTCACCGCCGGCCGCAGCTAATCGGCGCAAAAACCCCTCGCCCGCACGCGAAAAATTCTAGACCAGCTACTCCCGGCGTCGCCCCCTCGGACCTCGGCACTGAGCCGCCACCTGAGGAGCCCGGATGAACCACTCTGACCGCGACGCCGCCCGCAAACGACTGTGGGAGCTGATGGATCGAATCCAGAATATCGACGATGAATCGCTGCAAAAGGCCTTCGCCCACCACCTGGAATACACTGTCTGTAAGTATAAGTCAAATATCCACGGGCCCGATATCTACCAGGCTCTGGCCTACACCATTCGCGACTTCCTGATCGACCGCTGGAATGAAACGCAGCAAAATATTCGCGAGGCGCGCTCCAAGCGAGTCTACTATCTTTCCATGGAATTTTTGCTGGGGCGTCTGCTCACCACCAACCTTGTCAATCTGGGCATGCGCGAGCGCGTCGCTCACAACCTTCAGCAATTTGGCTACGATCTCAACGAAATCAGCGAGTACGAACCGGACGCTGGATTGGGCAACGGCGGTCTTGGCCGACTGGCCGCCTGCTTCCTGGAAAGCATGGCGACCCTGGATCTGCCCTGTTGTGGCGCCAGCATTCGCTACGAGTTTGGCATCTTCCACCAGCAGATTGTCGACGGCTACCAGAAGGAAGCTCCGGACAACTGGCTGGCGCGCGGAAACCCGTGGGAAATCATGCGCCACGATATCATCTATCCCGTTTACTATTACGGCTACAGCGAGTCCTTTGTAGACGACGCCGGCAATGTTCGCTTCCGCTGGACGCCGGGCGAAACGGTGATGGCTCAGGCCTACGACATTCTGTGCCCGGGCTACAACACGCGCACCGTAAACCACCTGCGTTTATGGAATAGCGTATCCAGCTCTGATTTCAATTTCGACTACTTCAACCACGGCGACTACTTGCGCGCCGTAGAAGACAAGTTCCACACGGAAACGATTTCCAAGGTGCTCTACCCCAACGAGAATATTCTGCAGGGCAAGGAGCTGCGCCTCAAGCAGGAGTACATGCTGGTAAGCTCCAGCGTCCAGGACGCACTGGCGACCTTTGAGCAAGAGGAGACGGACTGGAATCGCCTGCCGGACCGCGTCTTCTTCCAGCTCAATGATACGCACCCGGCGCTGACCGTGGCCGAATTGATGCGCATGCTGGTCGACATGAAGCAACTGGAATGGGACGAGGCCTGGGCCCTGACGCAGCAGTGCTGCGCCTACACCAACCACACCGTCATGCCCGAGGCGCTGGAAACCTGGGACATGGAACTTTTTGGCCGTCTGTTGCCGCGCCATCTGCAGATCATATTTGAAATCAATCGTCGCTTTATGGACCAACTGCGGGCGCAGGGAGCGCCGGATGACCTGCTTGCGCGTATGTCGCTGATTGACGAAGGCGGCGGCAAGAAAGTGCGTATGGCCAATCTGGCAGTGGTTGGCTCCAAAGCCGTCAATGGCGTGGCCGAATTGCACACCAGAATTCTACGCGAACGAATTTTTGGCGACTTCCACCGCCTCTGGCCAGGTCGCATTCAGAATAAGACCAACGGCATCACACACCGCCGCTGGATCGTTGCCTCCAATCCCGAGCTGAGCGAGGTCATTACCAAGCGCATCGGCAGCGATTGGATTCAGGACTTAGGCCGTTTGCGCGATCTGGAGCCGCTGGCCGATGACGGCGATCTGCAAGCTGATTGGGAGCGCGTTCGTCGTAAGAACAAGGAACGCATGGCCCATTTGATTCTTTTTGAAACCGGCGTCACGGTAGACCCGGACTCGATCTTCGACGTCCAGATCAAGCGCATCCACGAATACAAGCGTCAGCATCTGAACATTCTGCGCGTCATTGCCGACTACCAGATGATGAAGACCAATCCGCACCTGGATTACACGCCACGCACGGTAATCTTTGGCGGCAAGGCGGCGCCTGGCTACCACCGCGCCAAGGCGATCATCAAACTGATCAATGCCGTAGCACATGTGGTCAATAACGACAAGGACGTAAAGGGAAGATTGAATGTTGTCTTCCTGCCAAACTATCGCGTCAGTCTGGCGGAACGCATTTTCCCGGCCTCGGATATCTCCGAGCAGATCAGCACTGCCGGCATGGAGGCATCGGGCACGGGCAACATGAAGTTCATGCTGAACGGCGCACTGACGCTGGGCACGCTTGATGGCGCAAATGTCGAAATCCTGGAAGAAGTGGGCAAGGACAACTGCTACATCTTCGGATTGACCGATGTAGAAGTCGAGGAGCATCGCCGCGGCGGCTACGATCCCCAGGAATACTACCGTCAGGACCCGGTGATCCGGCACGCCCTGGATGCCGTGCAGGGCAACTATTTCAACCGTCATGAGCCCGGCCAGTTTCAGGAATTGATCAATGTGCTGCTCAACGGCGGAGACTACTACATGGTGCTTGCCGATTTCCGCGCCTACGCCGAAGCCCAGGACAAGGCGGCGCGCGACTTCCGCGATCGTCGCGCCTGGACCCGTCGATCGATTTTGAATACGGCGCGCTCCGGAAAGTTTTCGTCCGACCGGACGATCATGCAGTATGCCAGAGAAATCTGGAATGCATCGCCGGTATCGCCCAAGCGCGAACCGCGCATAGCGGCAGTGTAACAGCGCAAATACGCCGTCGACAATACAGAGGCTTCAGCTAAAGAGGCTGCTCTGATTGCCGTCGGCGGCGCGACGTGTGCGACCGCGCCGGCTGGAATGCTGTTCGGCTTCCTGCTGGCGACTGCGGTCCAGCTCGCGCTCCAGCTCGATCAATTTCTCCTCCGCTCGCCGCAGGACCGCTTCGGGCATGCCCGCCAAACGGGCCACATGAATGCCATAGCTGCGATCGGCGGCGCCCTCGCGGACGCGATGCAGAAACAGAACGCGACCGTCGCGCTCCTGCACATCCATCGTCAGGTTGATCACCTTTTCACGTTCGCCCAGCGCCGTCAGTTCATGATAGTGCGTGGCAAAGAGCGTCAGCGGCAAGGGGCCTTCCGGGTCGCTCAATCGTTCGACAATGGCCCAGGCGATGGACATGCCATCGTAGGTGCTGGTGCCGCGACCCACTTCGTCCATGATGACCAGCGATTGGCTGCTGCACTGGTTGAGAATGCGCGCCGTCTCCAGCATCTCCACAAAGAAAGTCGATTCGCCGCGCGTCAGATTATCGCCGGCGCCAATGCGCGTGAAGATTCGGTCGCATAGACTGAGCCGACAGTTTTGCGCCGGCACATAGGACCCCATCTGCGCCAGCAACTGGATCAAGGCGATCTGACGAATGTAGGTCGATTTGCCGGCCATGTTTGGTCCGGTCAAAACCGCGAAGCTGCGCTCTGCGGCCAGCAGTCGTACACTGTTTGGCGTAAACAGATCGCCGCGCGGCAGATGCTCTTCGACCACCGGGTGGCGCCCGTCGTCGATTTCCAGACAAGCCGCCCCTGAGGCGACGCACTGCGGCCGCTGCCAGTCGCCGCGGGCCGCGACCTCGGCCAGCGCCAGACGTAAATCCGTCTCACCCAATGCTTGCATCAATTGCTTGAGTGCGCCGCTTTCAGCCAGCAGACGGTGGCTGAGTTCGCCGGCGATGCGCTCCTCCGCCAGCTGAATCCTTTCTTCGGCGCCCAGTAGCGTGGCCTCCATTTCGGCCAGCTCGTCATTGCTGAAGCGCTCGTAGCCGGTCAGCGTCTGTTTGCGCGTGTAATCCTGCGGCGCGTCTTTTGCCTGGCCCTTGCTGATCTCAATGAAGTAGCCGTAGACCCGGTTGTACTTCACGCGCAGGGCGTTGAGTCCGCTGCGCTTGCGTTCGCGTTCCTCGAAGTCCAGAATCCACTGGCCGCCCTGCTGCTGCGCCTGGCGGGCGCGATCCAGCTCCGCGTCGACGCCATCGCGCACCAGCGCTCCGCCGCCAAAGACGGCCGGCGGACTATCCACCACGATCCTTTGCAAATCCTCAGCAAGGGTTGCTATCGAGGCTGTGACTTCCAGCCAGCCGCCGCCGGCCCCAGCCGTTGCAGCTGCAATTGACTGCGCCGCAACGATTGCCTGGCGAGCTATGACGAAATCGCGCGGTGCGCCGCGACCGGCGGCCTGTCGGGCCAGCGCTCGCTCCAGATCCTGGACTCCGTCCAGCGCGGCGGACAGCGCCGAACGCAAGCCATCGTTTCCCAGCAGTTGCTCGACTCGATTGGCCCGCGCCTGAATTTCGGCAATGTTCCGAAAGGGCGCCAGGATCGCGGCGCGCAGCGCTCGTTTGCCAACGGGGGTCTTGCAACGATCCAGCGTAGAAAAAAGCGTACGCTGCGGGCCGCCGTCCTGCTGATTCTCGGTCAACTCCAGATGCCTTATAGTCTGCTCGTCGAGGCGCAAGCAGGCGCCAGGCCCCTCGCGGAACGCAGGGGCCTGCAAGAACAGGGTCTGCCCGGGAAAGTTTGTACGAACATAGTGAAGAATCAGACTCAAGGCGCCCAGCGCCGGCGAAGCAGGGTCCTCGAAGCCAAGGCCGCGAGCGCGAACCGCATAGCGCGTTTCCAGCTGTCGCAAACCTTCGGAGGGCGAGGCCTTCCATGGCTCCATCGGCTGCCAGATGGCTCGACCCTCGGGGGCGGCCAGAGTGCGCAGCTGCAAACGATCGCTTGGCGATAGAATTTCGCGCGGCGCGTACTGACTGATCCAGTCGCGAAGCGCGGTCGCCAGTAGCATTTCGCCGGATCGAGGCGCAGTGTCGTCCGATGCTGGCCCCTGGCCGCATGCCACTGCCGAAGCGAAAAAATCGCCCGTGGAAACATCAGCCAGGGCAAGGCCCAAATTGTCGCCGGCAACGGCAAAGGCCATCAGGTAGTTGTTGGCGGAGCTGGCCAACAGTCCCTCTTCCACAAGCGTGCCGGCCGTGATCACGCGTTGCAGGCGACGCTGCATCAAGCGCGGATTTTCGGGATCAGGCTGCTGCTCGGCGATTGCCACCTTGCAGCCGGCGGCGATCAAGCGCTGCACATAGGTTTCCACGCTATGGTAGGGTACGCCGCACATCGGGATGCTTGACTGGCGTCTGGTGAGCGCAACGTCCATGATCGGCGCAGCGCGTTCGGCATCCTCCAGGAAAAGTTCGTAGAAGTCGCCCATGCGAAAAAGCAAGATAGCATCGTCCAGGCCGCGCTTGAGTTCGAGGTACTGGCGCATGACCGGCGTCGCCAGCGGATCGTCGGCGGCAGCTGCAGCTCCTTTCTTCTCGCGCGACATACTTAGAGTCGCCGCGCTCGGATTGCAGACAGGCGCAGCGCAGCTGCCGAGGGCGCGGCTACAGCGCGCACCGCGCTGATAAAAGCCGCCGCCTTCAGCAAATCTTTTCGACCTGGGCTGCTTTCAATGCCCGACGCAACATCGGCGCCAATTGCGCCGGAGCGTAGCAATGCTTCGCTAACGTTCTCTGCGTTGAGGCCGCCGGCAAGCAAGAACGGCGACTGCATTGGCCGCGCCCACTCCGGATTCAATTGCTGGCCGGTGCCGCCGGCCTGACCCGGCGCGTAGGAGTCGAGCAGCGTAAGCGCCGCCGGCATCAGCTGCGCCCGGTCCAGCCAGCTGACCGGCCCCCGTGGACGCAGGACAGGCCAGATAGAGAGCGGCGGCAAGTCGCCGCGCTGCATGGCGGCGCGGCACAGGCGGCGCAAAGCCAGGACCTGCGCCGCCGGCGCGCTGATTTGCACGGCGTCAAAATAGGGGATTGTATAGAGAATGCGCATCATCTCCGGCAGGCTGTTTTCGGCAAAGACGGCGACCTGTGCAATCCGGGGAAATTTACGACGCAGGATGGACAGCGGCCCGCCTACGGCTGCCGCGCGCACCCGGCGTACGCTGCGCGGCGAGAAAATCCAGCCCATGAAGTCCGGCGACAGAGCGGCGATCGCGTGGCTATCCTCCGGATAGACATTGCCGCAGATCTTGACCAGCGCAGGCATCATCAGGCCCAGTTCCGCCGCTTGTGGAGCGTCGGCCACAAATTTTGTTTGCCGGAAGCGTTGGCCAGATCTCTGCTTCCCCGATGCTGGCGCTCTCATATCGCCTGGAAGCGCCGCGCTTGCGTCGCCAGATTGCCGCGCGCCTGCGCCTTATTTGCCGGGGCGATGCCAAATATGAATCGCGCACTCTGCACAGCGGGGCCTTTGCCAGGCGACCGCTGCGGCTCCATGCCCGTCGGCGTGTGGCGCGGCGCTCGCCTTGCTGCTACGATCTTGATTCTGGCGCACATTTCTTTTCCTTGATTCAGAACGATCTGCTCCCTGATTTCTTTGAGCGCGTGGATGATGTACTATTCCTGCCAGAACTCAATGCCAGCGAGGAACGCCTGCTCAGCCACTGCTACTGGCCGGCGGCCCGAATCATGGCCTTCTATCTCTTTCCCTTGCGCCTGGATCAGTGCACGCCGGCCGACGCCTCGCGCATCAGCGCTTCGCAGCTGCTGCATTACGGTCTGAGCGGCGCCGTCCTGGAGTGTCTGCAGGGCGCAGAGCTCTCTGCAAAAGGACTGCACACCTTCATCGCTCCGCTCTCGGCCATTGAGGGCGAGGAGCTGCGACAGATGGAAGCCCTGGACCAACGCTATCGCCAGGCAGGGGTCCATGCTCCATGAATGCTGCGGCAGCACAGGCGTTGCAGATTCAGCTGGGCCCGGCGCGCGCCGTATTGCTTGGCCGCAATGCTTTACAGGATATCGCCGAGCTTGCGACGACCGATCGCAAAAGCATCGAGCGAAGGCGTTGCGCGGCCGCCCTTGATCTTGCCGAGGCCTTCAGCCTGGATCAGGTCCATGGCGCTGCATGTGTGGAAATCGCTCCAGGCCGGCCAGAATACCTGCCGGAAGGCGATGTGGCGCGCGCCGATGCGCTGTATACCGCCCGGCGCGGCGTCGCCCTGCTGGTTCGCGTCGCCGACTGCCTGCCCCTGCTATTTTGCCTGAGCTCTGGCGCAGATCAGCCGGCGCTGATTGGCGTGGTCCATGCCGGCTGGCGCGGCATGGCCGAGGGCATCATTGCCGGCGCGCTGCGTTCGGCAATCCGCGCCTTCGAACGCAGATCGGACAGTCCCTGGCAGATGCACTGCGCAATCGGTCCGCACATTTGTGCCACACACTATGAAGTTGGTCCGGAAGTCGCTGAGCGTTTTCGACACACGCGGCCCGGAAGCCAGGATCGCTCCTTCCTTGATTTGGCCGCCGAGGCCCGCAGTCAGGCGGAGGAGGCTTGCCGGGATCCACACTGGCATGGCGGCCTCAACGCCTGCACAACAGAGCAAAATAACTTGTATTTCTCCCACCGTTGCGGCGACGTCGGTCGGAATTTGCTAGCAATTGCGTTGCCGTCAGCAGGCGGCCCGTCAAATTCAGAATAATCATGGAACGCGGCGCGCCTCCCGATCAAGAGCAGCTGCAACGCTTGCGGCAGTTCAAGCGCGCGACGCTGGACGTGATGTTCCAGCATTGCGATACATTCTACATCCATTGCCAGCCACATCCCGATTTGCAAATTGGCCAGCGCGGACTGGTGCAGCAAGAAAAGGAAGAGGGCATCATCCTGGTATTCGGTCCGCACAGCGTCCGTCATCTGGCCTTGAATGATCGCTTTCTTCTGTGTGAGCTGCAGTTCAGTCGTTGGGAAAGCGTGGCAATTCCCTTCGAGTGCATCTTGCGAATGTTCGACAAAGGCGGTCGGGTGATGGTGCAATGGGCGGCTCCGGCGGCCAGTGAGGAGGACTCCGCGACGCGCAGCGCGCCAGCGGCCGCGGAAGACCGTCTGATCCGTCGCAGCGAAGACTCGCGCGTCATCGAAGTTGATTTTCGCCGCTCGCGCAAAGATGCGCCGGAGGATGCGTAGCGGTAGAACTTAAGAGCAGGTCTCAAAACACCCTCCCTGCCGTTTTGAGGCAACAACGCGATTTGAAGCCAGGCTCCTACGTCAGGGCCTGCTTGATCGCGGTCAGCACCGCGTCGCGGTCCAGGGGCTTATTGACAATGCCAGCGGCGCCCATTTTCAGCAAAGCCTCCGCTACTGGCTTGCTGTTCTCAATCGTTACAAATATCGTCCGTATCGGAGAATCTGGCCAGCGCTGCTTCATTTCGGCAAAGGCCGCGTAGCCATCAAGCGTTGGCATAATTATATCGAGAAGGACGAGGTCCGCTTCATCGGGATGCGCCTCCAGCCACTTCAAGAAATCCCGGCCATTTTCGAAGATCTGGACAGTACGATAGCCGCCCGATTCCACGATCTGGCGCAGTTTGAAGGCTTCCTGCTTGCGGTCCTCGGCGATGACCACTTTGCGAACGCGCGTACCCAGCATGGCGCATCAAGCTTTCTGGCGCGCTCCCTCTGTCGACGCTGATTTCGTCGCTCAGGCCTTCACAGGCGACGAATGATCTCTTGCCCCATTTCGGTGGTCGAAATGGCGCGATCTCCTGGACCGGCAATGTCCGCGGTACGGGCGCCATCGCGAATCGAGGCCCGGACGGCGTCTTCCATTGCTCGGGCCTGCGGCTCCATCTTGAAGCTGTAACGTAACATCAAGGCCGCAGAAAGGATCTGCGCTATGGGGTTGGCAATATTCTTGCCGGCAATGTCCGGGGCAGTGCCGCCTGCGGGCTCGTAGAGTCCGAAATCCTGCCGTCCAGCGCTCAAGGAGGCGCTGGACATCATGCCCAGGCTGCCGCCCAGAACGCTGGCTTCGTCGGAAAGGATATCGCCAAACATGTTGCCGCAAAGCACCACATCGAACTGCGAGGGTTTGAGAATCAGCTGCATGGCAGCGTTGTCGACGTACATATGATCCAGTTGAAACTCGATGCCGCTTTCGAGGGCATAATTTCGACCAAACTCGCTGACAACTTCCCGCCAGAAGACCATGGTAGTTAGAACATTTGCTTTGTCGATGCTGGTTACCCGCTG
Organism: Leptospirales bacterium; assembly: GCA_019694655.1. Lineage (NCBI taxonomy): Bacteria > Pseudomonadati > Spirochaetota > Leptospiria > Leptospirales > Leptospirales bacterium. Next base: position 12,323 of record JAIBBN010000004.1, on the reverse strand, counting down.
ACGGCGCAGGGCCGCGGCCTCAAAGGCGACGCGCGCGATGCGCTCGATTTCGTAACGATGATAGACCATCGTATCGAAACCCTTCTCCATCTCCCCGGTTCCCTCGCGACCCTTCGGCTGTCCAAAGTAGAGATCGCCCGTTAACTCGCGGATGATCAGCATATCGACGCCCTTCTCCACGCGCGCTGGATTGAGCGGACAGGAAGCGATCAATTCAGGATAGAGCTGGACCGGCCGCAGGTTGGCGAAAAGCTGAAAGTGCTTGCGCAGGGGCAGCAAGGCGCCGCGCTCCGGCTGGCGCTCCGGCGGCAGATGCTCCCACTTCGGGCCGCCGACGGATCCAAAGAGAACAGCATCGCTGGATTCGCAAACCTTAACCGTTTCATCGGGCAGCGGCGAGCCGGTCAGATCAATTGCAGCGCCGCCTACTGGCGCCTCGTGGAATACAAAGGAAGCATCGCCCACTGCGGCGCTGATCGCTTCCAGGGCGACATGCATCACCTCCGGACCAATGCCGTCGCCGGCAAGAACTGCAACCTGGTGAGCCATCCAGCCAGAATGTCCAGGCGGATGCGGCGGTCAAATAGAACGAGAATGAGAACGAAATCGATAGCTACAGTCGCTACGAAGCGATGTCAGCCTTCGAGGTAAGATTTCATTGGTCCGAGGAAATACTCGCACCATCCCTCAAAGTGAATTTCACGAAGACGTCGGTTGGGAAGCCCCGTATGCAGCAGGCGGACGCGAACGCCGCGCTCGGTCTCATCCAGGCGCCAGTGAACCAGCGAATCCAACCAGTTTTCATCCCAGCTGATCTCGCGCAAGGTGTGTACCAGTCGCGTGGGATACTCGATTTCCTTAATCACGCCGCAGATTTCGCCGTCCCACAGCGAAATGCGACCGTTGAGACGGGCCTGGACCCGCGCTGGGCCCCCGCCCCATTCATCTATGACGCGCGAGGAAGTTAGCGCATCAAACACGCGCGGCAATGTAGAGCGGATTGTAACCTCGTGCTCTATGTCTTTCAGGCGCTCGGATAGCGCCGGCGTGGTGACTCGAAACATCTTCGCCTTCCTGTGCGGCTGGAGCGCCCTGGCTTTCCTATCGACGCTACCAATGAAATCTGGAGGGATTTTCGCTGACCGCCTCTGGCGGCGGGACAGAACTGTCCGCCATGGGCCCTAATATCGCAGCAGTAGCCATTGGCGGCGCAGCCGGCGCCCTGGCGCGCTACGCAACCGTTCTGGGAGCGGCGCGCTGGTGGGGAGATGGATTTCCGTGGGGGGTTCTTGCCGCTAATTTAATGGGCAGTCTGGCCATGGGCTTTTTGGCCGCCCTCCTTGGCCATCTGGCGATCGAATGGCCAGCGCTTCGTTTGTTGATCCTGACTGGATTCCTTGGCGGCTTTACTACCTTTTCCAGCTTCAGCATCGATACCTTTCAAATGCTGGAACGCGGCGCCTGGGGCGAGGCCCTTGCCTATCTGGCGGCCAGCGTGTTGGGCGGTGTCCTTCTATTGTGGTGCGGCTGGCGGCTGGCGCACAAGGCGCTCAGTTGAACAACCGCAGGCGACCTGCAGGAGTCGCGCCGGTCGCTTCAAGGCTGTGTGCGCCCGGAGAGGCCTTGAAACTGCAACTCGGCATAGCGATCGGTCATGCCCGAAATATAGTCGCTCACGCTGCGCTCCAGCCCGGCTGCCTCCATGCGCTGCTGGTAGTGTTCAGGCATCAAACGCGGACGCGCACAGTACTCTTGAAATAAGAACTCGACGATGCGTTCGCCACGGCGCGACATCTGCATGACACGCGGGCTGCGATAGAGCCGCTCAAAAAGGAAACGTTGCAATTCGGCCAGCCCCTGGCGCATGGCAGCGCTGTAACGCACCGGATAGTCCGCGGCCGGGAGCTGCTGGATTGACGCCGCACTGGCCCCCGGCAGCGCCGCCAGCCGCGACTCCGTTTCACTCATTAAATCACTGATCGCTCGATCCATCATATAGCGCAAAATGGACCGGATTCGCAACGGCGGCCGTGCACGCTGATAGCTCGTCGTGTCAGCTGCTTGCACGGCAAAGCGCGCCTCGCGCCAGAGCGGGAGATCTTCCAGCATTTCCAGATTCAGCAACCCTGCATCCAGCCCGTCCTCCAGATCATGATGGATATACGCTATGCGATCACAATGGTCGGCCAGCGAGGCTTCCAGCGCCGGCTGCCGTTGCGCTCGCAACTCCAGCAGCGGCAGGAGCGTTGGATCACAATCATAGACGTGCGGCCGCTTCATCATGCCCATTAGCGTGGCGCGGCAAAGATTCAAGCCCTCAAATTGCAGGTAGCGGGATTCGAGGGCTGTCACCAGGCGCAAGCTCTGGCTGTTGTGTTCAAAGCCGCCATGTCCCTGCATCAGATGGTTTAGAATATCCTGTCCGCTGTGCCCGAAGGGCGCGTGTCCCAGGTCGTGCGCCAGGGCAATGGCCTCGGCAAAATCAGCATTCAGGCCCAGACCGCCGCAAATGGAACGACTGATCTGCGCCACTTCCAGCGAATGGGTGAGCCTGGTGCGATAGTTATCGCCAGCCGAATTAACAAATACCTGAGTCTTATAACCCAATCTGCGAAAGGCCTTGCTGTGAATCAGACGATCGCGATCGCGCTGAAAGCAACTGCGATAGGAATGATCGGGCTCGGCATGCAGGCGGCCGCCGCTTTCGCGGTGCAGGCAGGCCGCCGGATGCAAGCGGCCGTCCATCGATGCTTCCAGCTGATTCACAGGACGCCATTCCATTGCCAGAGTATGCCAGCAAGCTGCGACAGATCAGGCCCGCGCCTGGCTCCTGTCGTCCCTTTCCCGAAGCCGGCCGCAAAATCAGAGTCGCAAGACTGGCCGGGTGAAGGAGGCTGGTCCCTCGAAGGTGGATCATGGCAAGGACCTGGATTGCTAGCTTACTGATTGTCGCGGCCAGCGCGCTGGCGGGAGGCTGCGCCTTTATTCTCAGTGAAAGACACGGCGCTGTTCGCATCTATTCGTCGATTCCATCGCAATGCTCCACCACGCGCGGATTGAAACAGAGTCGCGTAATCGCCGTTCAGAGCGAAAACGAACTACGCGAGCACTACGGGCTCACTTTTCTGGTCAGTTTCAACGACGGGGTAACGCCGCCCGTCTACGGAGCCCTGTACTACAACGATCCGGCCGAGAATCTGTATTGCATGGCCCTTGCCGACGGACGCTTTGCCGTTTTTTCCGACTCGGCGGTGGGCCCGCGACGCAACGTCATGCAGGAAATCTGCTATCCCATCAAGGAGTGTGCGGCGCCTCGCTAGCACTTCCCGAATTCGGGGGCGGCGCCAGCCGACGGCAGAGGCGCAGCTCCTCAATCGATTTTGCTTCGATCTCGCACTCAACCTGTAGACGCGATTTCTTCTTAATGCAGACTTGCTCCGCCATGGCCGGGCTTTCGCCCTGATTCAAGAGCTGATCCAGTTGCGCTTCGCTCAGCGCGCCGCCGGTCTGCAGTCGCAGGAAATTGCGCAAACCTTTGCGACACTCTTCGGCATTGGGCGACGTGCGCAAGGTGCAACGGACGCCTGAAAAAATGGCGGCCAGGCTCAGCACACTGAGCAAGACAGCAAGCCAGCGGCCCCTTCCCTTGCTCACCGCTGCGGTCCGCCGCGCTCCAGCGACTTCTGCTCGCGAAATTGCGAGATCAAACGACGTTTGGCGCCGTCCAACCAGGAAGGTCCGGCGCCATCCAGCGCCTTTTCAAAGTACTGCTCGGCGCGATCATAGTCGCCAGAATACCAGGCGTATACGGCCAGATTCCAGAGCGCTGAAACCGATTCTCCGTCGCTTTCATTCAGCGCACGCTGCCAGCTTTTTGCAGCCTGTTCAAAGTTTTCGGATTCAGCCCACTCATTGCCTGCTTCCAACCAGCCCTGCACTCGGTCGGTATTGGGTCCATTGAGTTCGTCCGTGTCGGCCAGCAGCGGCACGTTGACCGTGACCACCTCTGGCGAAAGCCGCGAGGCGATATTGCGCGCCGCAAGTTGCAAGGCGCCGTCAAAGGCCTCCAGCTGCGATGGGCAGCTTGAATCGCCAACATCGGCCGCCAGAACAAAGGGTTCGCTATTAGCGTAGCTGAGCGTCCGACCGGTTTCGACGTTCACCAGAATGCCCTGCACGTAGACAGTGAGCGAGAGAACGCCGGTCGGTTTCTTCTGAAGACCGGCATTGTTGCTGTTGCCCGAGGCCGCAGCGGAAGCAAGCGCCAGCGCCGAACCAGCATAGTCTGTGCGTTGCTCAACGCGGCACTCAACCTTGGGACGCGAAGTGGGGCGAACAATGAGCAGCAAATTGATCTGCAGCTCCCGCCCAATCTGCAATGACTCGGCGGTCATGCCGCTCTGGGTGTAAGCCAGCTCGCGCAATCGTTCCTTACGCGAGCTGATGTCGACGAGGTTGAAGTAGCCGCGTTCGGAAATCTGATTGGTCAGGGCCGCCTCCATCGTTGCTGTCCAGTCGCCGCCGGAATAGCCGCTATCGCCGCGGGAGGATTCCGCGGCCACAATGCCAACGTTACGGCGACCCTCGGTTACAGTCCGCAACTGGCTGCCGGTCTGATCCGGAAATTGCGGGAAACGAATGGGGATCGATGGCCCGCAACCCAGCGCCAGAAGGGCCATTGCTGCCACGCGGGAGATGCGCACAGGAAGATAGTGTTTCATAGAAAGGCGACACCTGTCTCTATTTATATTCCGCCGGCCGGCCTGCGCAATTGTCGGTCTTCCCGGGACAAGACGCGCTGCCGCGACTCCCGCCCTTGCTCAACACCACGGCCTACCGATTGGACGCTTAGAAGCGTGCAGCGGATCGCCAGAAATGCGCAACTCCGATCAGGCCCGGGTCTCGCGGTTCGAAGCGGCAGCTTCTACAAAATTTCGGAGCGGGCTGGAAAAAAAGGCTATGGGATAGAAGAGTGGGGCGCTGGCCAGCACCGTAGTTTTCGGGATCAGAAAATGGACGCCGCAAAAGCGCAAGACCAGCCGGGATAGGGGCATGCCGCCTGGCGCATCAAAACCTGTAGAGGCAACTACTACTGTGCCGCGGAAGCCCGCTTTCTGGAACCTGCGCAGCATGTAAACCCCGGCCAGCTGCGACTCCATGGTGATATCAGTGACCAGCACCTGGTAGGCCTCCGGCCCCTGCGACTGCAGCATTTGCCAGCCGCTGGCGGCATCAACGGCCCGCTCGCAGCGATAGCCCAGGGGTTCAAAGTACTCGGTCAGCAGACGAGCATACTTGTCGTTATCATCAACCAGCAAGAGGCGCTTCATGTCGGGGAAACATGCTTTCGCCAGCGAGCTTTGCGCGCCAGCGATTTCCGCAGCCCAATCTGGACCGACCGGTCGCCGCCAGCGGCAAATTCTCAGTGCGATACAGCCGGGCCAATCGCTCCGCCCTGTTTGCTGATCTCGTAAAGCCTTGCATACAAGCCGCCCCGCGCCAGCAACTCCTGGTGCGAGCCGATATCGGCGATGCGCCCTTCGGAGAGAACGATGATGCGATCGGCATTCTCAATTGTAGAGAGACGATGAGCAATGACAAAGGTAGTGCGGTTCTGAAAAAGTCGTTCCAGCGCTTGCTGTACCAGGCGCTCGCTTTCAGCGTCGAGAGCTGATGTGGCCTCGTCCAGGATCAGTATTTCCGGGTCGCGCAACAAGGCGCGAGCAATGGCGATGCGCTGCCGCTGACCGCCGGACAACGCGACCCCGCGATTTCCGACCAACGTCTGATAGCCCTCGTAGAATTCCTTGATGAAATCGTGGGCATAGGCGAGGCGCGCCGCCTTCACGACTTCGCGTCGATTGTGATTGGGAGAGCCGTAGGCAATGTTTTGAAATATGGTTCCGTAAAAAAGAAAGATCTCCTGGGTAACGATGCCAATACGCGAGCGATGATCGGCGATCCTGAATTCACGGATATCTGCGCCGTCCACCAGAATGCGTCCGTGGGTCGGATCAAAAAATCGCGCCATCAAATCCATCAGCGTCGACTTGCCGCTGCCACTTTCGCCTACCAGCGCCACCGTGCTTCCAACCGGAATGTCCAGATCGATGCCGTGCAGCACCTCGCGCTCCGCTCCGGGATAGGTAAAACGAACATTGTGAAAGCGAATGGATCTGTGCAAGCGGTGTAGCGCCCGCGGCTGGGGCGGATCGACATTCTCTGGCTCGCGATCCATGAGATTGAATATCCGGGCGCCGGCGGCCGCACCGGCCTGGAACTTGCCAAACATTCCGCTCAACTGAATGACCGGTCGTATCATAGAGAGCATCAAGAGCATAAAGCCCATAAATTCTCCCTGGGTAAAGTTCGTTCGGTCCAGATAGTAGGCGCCGGCGCCCATGATCGCCAGAGCCACCAGCACCGAATTCAACTCCACCAGGTAGACGCCCAGTTTCAGATAGAGCATCTGCTTGAAGGTTCGCCAGTAGAAGCGGTGATTCACCTGACTGAAGCGATTGATCTCATAGCCCTCGGCGCCGGCCGAACGGATCACGCGCATGCCGGAGATGGTCTCCTGCAGATGGCCGTTCAATCCTGCCAGCAGGGACTGGCTGCGGTCCACGGAACGCCGGATCTTCCGTGCAAACAGGGTAATCGGCGACATCATGATCGGAATGGCAGCCAGCGAAACCAGCAGCAACTTATGATTCAACAGGGCCAGCAGGGGCAGGTGCGTCAGAATGATGAACAGGTTAGTGATCGCGTCGCGTAAGTTACTGGAAATGACGGCGGCCACAATCTCTACATCATTCACAATGCGGCTGCCAAGTTCTCCGCTGCGTTCCGAATAGAATTGCGTAAGCTTCAAGCGCTGGACGCGGCGGTAGAGCTCATCGCGCAGATCGCGTACTGCCTTGTAGCCGGTGCCGGCAATCAGTCGGACGCAGGCCAGCAGCAGCCCAAGTTTGAGCAAACTGGCCGGAATGAATGCCAGACAGGCATACCATACCACCTCGCGCGGAGCGAAGCCCTGTTCATTGATCCATAGTTTAGCTTTGATAATTGTTTCCAGCCGCGCTCCTTCGGTCCGCGGCAAACTGCGCGTAATTCGATCACGGGTTAAGTTCTGCAACGCCTGCGTCGCAAAGGCCTGGTCGATGCGTTGCTCGGTATTGATCAGCGTCCAATCCGGCACGCCCGCTTTTGTGTACATTGCCGCCAGATTTGGCTGCCGGATCATATCCAGGCCGCGCGGCGAAAATAGCATATCTACAAATTGACGGTGGGCGGCATTGGCCAGCAGCCGCCGCTCCTCGCGCGAAAACTGCATCTCAAAGCGGTCATCGCGGGCGCCAAGGGCGTCGAACAAAGGTATGAACAGAGTCAACGAAAGTCCAGCAAGCGCCGCGCTGAGAAAGGATATCAGCACCCCGGCGGTAAAGCGCCAGCGGTAGCGCAGGGTGTAGGACAACAATCGGAGAAAAATGCTCACAGAATCCTGACGTTATCCCGGAGAGGGCAGGCCCCTTTGCACGGCGAGGCGTCGCCGCCGGCGGCTGTCATGACGCCGGATAGAGGACGATCATTCAACAAAAACATGCCCTCTGCGCTTCCGGCCAGCCGCCTGCAGACCGGGCGCGGGCCGCAGGGGTCCCGACCGATTGTATGTTTGTTGCTTCAAGGGACGGCGGCCTCAGTCTGGTCGTCGGTTCAAGGAAATGGGCGAATATCATCTGTTTGAGTTCTCGCCAGAGACCATTGATCGATTTCGGACGCAACGCGAAATCCCGGTCCATTTCTACAATAAGGACGGACAGATTCTTATCTATAAGAAGGAACAGGCCAGCGACGCTGAAATCGATCGGTTGCTGCGCTTTGTCCAGCAGGGCATCTACTACAATACCGACGACATGGATGTCCTCGGCATCAAGAAGAAAAAGGGCGAGGGCAACAACGACGGACTCAGCGATGTCAAACTGCTGACCGAGGACCATGCCGGCGGCCTGACGCACGATACAGCGGAGCTTTTTGGGCAGCTCAAACGCGGCACAATCACGTCGCTCCATGCCAAGCAGTCCAGCGAACGGTTGAATAAACTCTTCCAGGATTTTGAACAGCAGCCGGACGCCATGAACGGCCTCGTCAATATCATCGAACTGATGACCGGCATGGGGGCCGAGCAGGAAGTGGAGATGGCTGTCAAGCGCACCGTTGTCTCCATGGCCTTGAAAACACGCGGCATGAAAGCGCAGAGCCTGCGCGACCAGCAGCGCATTGCGGATCAGGTCAATGTCTTGATGATGAGCGCCCTGCTCTGTGACATTGGCTATGGTCGCATGCAGATGCCAGCCGATGCTTCGCTGAGCGACGCACAGATGGAATACATTCGCAACCATCCGATGATGTCCTACCTGATGCTGGCTCACGAACCAAGCATTGATCCCAGAGTGAAGCGCAATATTCTCTGCCACCACCGACCGATGCGTACGGGCGCCGCGGGCAACAACTACCCGAATATGAAGCTGCTGCTGGGCAAGCTGAACTCCCTGGAAGAGCGCTATCGGACGGAACCCGGCAAGGACCACATCGCCGCCGATGTGCGCAAACAACTGCAACTGCTGAAGACGGATCTGGCCTACGATGAGGACGCCAACGTTCTGGCGCTGGCCTCGGAATTTGCATCGCTCACCTCCAAAACGTCGTGGCGCGACGCATTTTCACCGCGCCGCGCAGTGCAGATGATCGTGAACAATTCCTTTTTTACCTACACCGATCGAATTGTGCGCGAGTTTCTGGACCATGTTGCCATGAGCCTGTGCGACAATGAGCGCATCATCACCGAGGGCGATTTTGTGATCGTCGCCTCCCGCGGTTCCGATGGCCGGCCCTTCTTTGAGGTTTGCCAGATCGACGCGGCCAGCCGCTACCAGAGCAAGCCGCAGGTTTCGCGCTTTGCAACCATCCAGCCTGAAATCGCTCGCACGCCGCGCATGTGCTTCGTTCGATTCGATCTCGATCACCTCCGACCGGATCCGCGCTTTGCAAAATTTGATTTGTTGCGCGACGATTCGCGGCATATTGTCTATGCCGTCGATGCTCACTACGACGAAGAAATGCACCGTCGCTTCACTGAATTGACTGCCGGTCGACGCCGGGGCGCCGTCGACCCCGCCGCCAGCGAGTAAGTGAGCGAGCTCGCGAGGCGTTTGCTCGACGATGCGCGCGCCGGCTTGACCGTCGATGCCAGCGGGCGACGCTATTTTCGGCCGCGGCGGGTCCGCTTTCAGACGCTGCGGCTGGACGCAGCAGCGCTACGATCGGCCCACTGGCTGGAATTCAAAACTCCGCTGGCGCCGCCGGATTGGCGCAGCGAACCGTCGCATCGCGCGCTGCATAGCTTTGCGACTCTGGCCTCCGAACGTTTTCGACAATACTGGTATCGAGTCATTGATGTCGCTGCGGCGCGCGCCCTTTTTGGTCGCGATACCGCCATCTTCACGGAGCCATTTTTTGAGGGCGGGACGCTTTGCGACCTCGGCATCCCGGAGCAGCAGAGCGAGAGTTCCGTTGGACCGGCGCTGCACCAGGCAATCCTCGATCAATACCAGCAGGCTCTCACATTTTCATCCTCGTTTTCAATCTACTACCTGAGCCAGTATCTGCAGGGCTTGACCGACGATCTGATTGTACAGCTGGCGCCTTTTCGCCAGCTCTGGCGTCTGCGCGAGGAACGGCAGCAACGGTTGGAGGCGCTGGAACAACTGGGACCGGCATTGGATCTATCGCTCGATGAGCTACAAAAGGACGGTACGACGCTGCGCAGCCAGCTGATCCGCGACGGCGATCGTCTGGCCCTTATTGCCTTGCGCCTTGCGGCGGAGCAGCAGCTCTGGAAACAACTGCCCGATGCAGCGGCGCGCAACCTGCTGCATCGACTGCAGCGCGGCGAACTTCAGGTTCTGGGGGAGAATGAGCGCGAACTGATTCGCCGCATTCCGGATCTTCTGGGCCAGAGCCGGGGAGCGCTGGCGCTCTATGAACGGGCGCGCGGCGCAAGACCGCTGGCGGCGGCGGCGCGCAGTGTAGCCGCCATCCTCGGACAGCTGCATCGCCTCCAACTGCGCGAAATTCGTCTGCGACGCCAGGGGGCCATGCAGGCCGGCGAAACGCTGTCTGCGCGGCGACAGTTCCTGCTGCGCCAGAAGCAGGCCCGCGACGAGGTTTTGCGCAGAACTCTGCATCGATGGCAACAGAGCGGAGGAGATTCCGCTGCAGCGCGCATTGAAGAAATCCTCTTACGACTCGCGGAAATCGACCGGCAAATCGAAGCCCTCTACCAATTCGGCCAGCAGGGCCCCCGCGAAGCGACGCCAACTGCTGACTGCCCGCCGCGCTTTCGATTTGCTGGAATGCTGCAGGAAATTCCCGGGGAGTTCCGTGGCGATCCGCTCTTTGAGTCGCACTATCTCAAGCAAGCGCGAGACATTGCGGTGCGTCGTCTGCGACCGGTGCGGCGAAGCGTTGGCGGCTATTCTGTCACGCCCGGCCTGCGTCACGGCGCGATGACGCTCAATCCAATTATGCGCCTCTGGAAAGACCGCCCGGAACAGCGACGCGGCTGCCCGCCGATCATTTTGCAAGAACTCAATACGCGAGCAACGGCGGATTGTCTTTTGCGCCTGGCGACGCTCGTGGACCCCGATTTGCCGCGGAGGCAGCTGCAGCGCGAACGTATTGTGCTGGAGAAGCGGGGCAGTGAAACGCTGCAAAATATGCTGCTGCTACTATTGCCCGGCAGCTGCGCGCCAATGCGCGAGATCCACCGCCTGGATTTCCCTGATTTTCGAACGACCGCGCTGGGCGAGAGCCGAAGCCCGGCCGAACTGGGTTCGCCTCCGGAGGAGGATGGCATCGTTGTGGGCGGATGGTACCAGAAGTTCAATCACACCCTGTACTACCCGGTAGGCGGCGACAACGCCCGTCTGCTGCGAATCATCTATGATGCCGCGCGCAGCCCCGGTCCGCCGGCCTTTTTCTTTGCCCTCGGTCAATTTGTGTACGATTGCCTGCCGGATGCGCTGGCTTACTTTCGCAGCGGCGAACTCACCTTCCGCGAATGTATCGAAGAATACTATCTCGAGGAGGATCGCGTTCGAAAAAATCGCGGCGAAAAAACCGGTCGGCGCCGGGCCGACAACAGCCGCCCAGGGGTGCGCTTTATGTTTGCCGTCAACTATTCGCGACTGATGCTGGAGGCGCTCAGCGCTTCTTCCCAATCATCCTTTCGCCACACGCCCACCGAACAATGGATGCAGCGCAACCTGGGGATGCCGCTGCTGCGCAGCGAGGAGCGCAGCCGAATGACGGGCCTGCGCGAGGAGGCCCGCAGCATCATTGCCGGCTATTGATGCAGCGCAATGCGCACAATTTGCGCCCGCGGAATATGCAGCATTTGATCGGCGCTCTGCGCGGCATTCGTCCCGCCTGCCGCTACAGATAGATCGATGCGTGCAATGTCCCGTTTCAACAGGCGACGCGTCCGTCCGCCAAGGTCGATAACGACGCTGTTGGCCGTCTGGTTGGTGATTTTGCCCTCCAGGACCTGGCCGGTTTTGAGCGTGACTCGATCAAAGACAGCCGCAGGCGTCGCCGGAATATCGTCGCGCTCCAGTACAATCTCATCGGCGCTGATTTCGACGACGCGACCGCTACGAATCGATTCATCCTGCAAATGCAGCACAACCCTGCCTGCGCCGCGCATCAGCGCATCCAGCTGGCTTTGCAGCTCGGCCTGTCGCTCGGCGGCGCCTACGACCGCCAGATGCTCTTCGCAACTTTGCAGCTCCAGGGTGCGTCGCGTTAGCGACAGCAGCCAGCCGCCGCCAAGAGTGATGGCTGCATCCAGCCAGCTGATCTTTTCTTGAATGCGCATCGAACGATTGTCGGCAGTGGAAAACTCCGGCGAGTCGCTGATCCAGGGCAGCGGCAGAACTCCAAAAAGCAGATACCAGCGTGAAAATTCGCCAATCGTTTCGCAGGCTGCCTCGGGCGAAGCAAGAACCACGCGTCGGTCCGCAGCCGGACTTTGCAATTGCGCTTCGATACAGGCATTGAGAAGTAAAGCTATCAAGAGACAAGAAAGAGCGGAACGTTTCCTGAAGCTACTCATCAGCAATTGCACCCGGCAAAATTTATTACATAACTTGATTCGTTGCTGTCATTGTTGGGAATCGTTAAGGTGGTTGCGGTCATGCCGCCGTTGAAGTTGTCCATGGTAAATGTAGTCATGCCGCCGGGCGCAATTGTTGCGCTGAGCGGTT